>CAITSE010000109.1 GCA_903894975.1 uncultured Lentisphaerota bacterium | reverse complement strand
GTTACTCCTTTATCCCGGTGGTGGCGATGCCTTCGATGAAGGTGCGCTGGGTGAAGAAGAAGAGGAGGATGACGGGGAGGATGACGATGGCGCTGGCGGCCATGAGGTAATTCCACTCTGTGCCGCCCTGGCGGCTTTGGAAGGCCTGCAGGCCGAGGGCGAGGGTGAAGTCCTTCTGGTCGGTGAGGTAGAGCAGGGGGCCGAGGAAATCGTTCCAGGTGCCCATGAATTGGAACAGGGCGACCACGAGCATGGCCGGCTTGGACATGGGCAGGATGATGCGCAGGAAGATCTGGAGTTCGCTGCAGCCGTCGATGCGGGCGGCGTCGGAGAGGGACTGGGGGATGGTGCGGAAGAATTGGCGCAGGAGGAAGACGTTGAAGGCGCCGGCGCAGAACGAGCCGATCCAGAGCGGCTGGAGAGTGCCGATCAGGCCGAGGGCGCGGAACAGGCAGTACAGCGGAACCATGACCACGGGGAAGGGGATCATCATGGTGGCCAGTGCCACCAGGAACAGCTTGTCGCGCCCCTTCCATTCGATGCGGGAGAAGCCGTAGGCGGCCAGGGCGCTGGAGATGACGGTGCCGGTGACGGTGAGCAGGCAGAGCAACAGGGTATTTTTCAGGTACGAGGGGAAGTCGCCCATGGCGCGGATGGCATTGGCGAAGTTCTTCCAGCGGAAGGATATGTAGCGGCTGAGTTCCCCGGCTGGGATCGCCGTCCAGGCGTCGCTGCCGGCGGGTGCGGCGGCTGGAGAAACGACGCACCACGGGGCTTCCGGGCCGGCGGGAACGGTGCCGAGGACGGTCACGGCAGCGGTCCGGCGGCCGCCGTTGCGGTCGGTGATCTCGGCCTGGCCGTCGCGGACGGCGCCGGCGGGAAGCAGATGCCGGGCGCCGCCGGCGGTTTCACGGACAATCAGGGCGGACTCGTCCAACCGCCGTTCCAGCCGCACCTCGGAGCTCCGTCCGTCCAGCATCGCTTCATAGCGGAAGGGGAGCCAGCGGGGGGGCATGCTCATGGTCTGGTCGATGGGCTTGAGGGCCGTGGACATCATCCAGAAGAACGGCGTGCAGAAGAGCAGGGCGCCGGCGGTGACCGTCAGGTAGACCAGGATCCGGCCGGGAATGGTAAGTTTTTGCATGACGGCGTCAGCCCCCGTAATGGACGTGGCTGCGGGTGAGGCGGGTGGCGGCCCAGGTCAGGCCGAGGATCATCAGGAACTGGATCCAGGCCATGGCGCAGGCATAGCCCATCTGGTTGTAGGTGAAGGCGTTCTCGTAGAGGTAGACGGCGTAGAAGAGCACCGAGCGGTTGGGGCCGCCGGCGGCGCCGTTGAACATGACGTAGGGCTGGGCGAAAACCTGCAGCGAGCCGATGATGCCCATGATCAGGTTGAAGTAGATGACCGGCGAGATCATGGGGATGGTGATGTGCCAGAGCTTGCGCCAGAACCCGGCGCCGTCGAGTTCGGCGGACTCGTAGAGGGCCGTCGGCACGTCCTGGAGCGCCGCCAGGTAGATGACCACCGAGTTGCCGATTCCCCAGACGCTGCTCAGGATCAGCGCCGGCTTGGTCCAGGTCTGCTCGCCCAGCCAGTCCGGGCCGGGCAGGCCGACCAGGCTCAGGCCGTAATTGAGCAGGCCGAACTTGCCGTTGAAGATCCACAGCCAGATCATGGACGACGCCACCAGCGGCACCAGCGATGGCAGGAAGTAAAGGACCCGGTAGATGGAACGGCCGCGGATGTCGCAGTTCAGCAGCACGGCGACGAACAGGGAGGTGGCCAGCCCCAGCGGCAGGGAGAAGGCGGCGTAGATCAGGGTGTTAGACAGGGCTTTCCAGAACACCGTGTCGGCGGCCAGATCGCGGAAGTTCAGGGTTCCGACCCAGACCGGCCGGGAGAGGACGTCGTAGTCGCAGAACGAATAGAACAGTGACGCCCCCACCGGATACAGTGTGAAGAGCAGGAATCCGACGATCCAGGGGCTGACAAACAGCAGGCCGGTGACGAGGTTGTGCCGTTCAGAGCGCGTCACGGGTCAGCCTCCATTCCTGCTGCCGCTGCGAACCGGTGTATTCCCAGCGGCGGTTGACGCGGTCCAGCTTCCACTGCACCCGTTCCTGCACCGCCTGGAGTTCGGCCCCGGGCTCGGCCAGGCCCGAGAAAACCCGGTCCATGGCCACGTTCATCTCGATGGCGTATTCGTTCCAGATGACTAGGCGCGGGGCGATGCGCACGGCCGGGCTGAAGGCCAGGTTCCGGAACACGTCGATGGTCGGGTTCGGGTGCGCCTTCCGGAAGGCGTCGGCCTGGACGGCCAGCGGGCTGAACTTGCGCTGGGCCAGGTTCAGTTTTTCCAGCACGGGCTGGGTGTTGACGTAGCGGATGAAGGCGAACCCCTCCCGCGGGTGCCGGGCGCCGCGGGGAATGGCCAGCACATCGGTTTCCGCGATCGTCACCGGCGCGCCCGTGCCGTCGCCCGCCGCCGGCATCGCCGCCGCGCCCCACTCGATGGTCGGCGCGTATTTGTCGATGAAGTTGTACATCCAGACTCCCTGCAGGACCATGGCGATCTTTTCCGCGAGGAACGGATTCTGCGGGGAGGAGAAATTGCCGAACGAGGAACCGAAGCGGCGCAGGTTTTCCAGCCCGTAGGTGTCCGCATAGCCCCGGTACCAGTTCATCATGGCCAGGTTTTCCGGCGTGGCGGGGGTGACGCGGTCGCGGCCGTTCCACAGGTCGCCGCCGAACCAGTAGACCCACATCGGGTTCCACCAGCCGGGCTCGGCGGGGGTGAACCCGAGCTGGGCGATCTCAAACTGGTGCGACGCCCGCTCCGCCGCTGTCAGGTCGGGGAAGCGCACCCGTTCCAGCTTGCCGTTGCGCTGGATTTCCACGATGGTCAGCCGCTCGTTCATGGTGGCCAGCTCGGCCAGAGTCCGCGGCGGCCTCTCCGGATCCAGTCCCGCCTCGCGGAAGAGCCGTTTGTTCCAGTGCAGGGCGACGGTGGCCGGGGTGGAAGGCAGCGCCCAAAGAAAATCGCGGTGCCGGCACAAGTCCCAGTAGACCGGGATGTACTGCTCCCGCGCCAACCCCGCCTCCGCCGCCAGTTTGTCCAGCGGCGTCAGCGCCCCCTTCTCGGAATAGACGTTCACCGAGGGCGACCAGAGGCCGACCACATCGGGCGGATTGCCGCCGGCCGTGGCCATCATGAACTTCTGCTCCACCGTGCTGACCGTCAGCATCCGCACCTCAAGGCGGGTTTGGGAGCGGTTGAAGTCGTCCACCACCGCCTGCATGGCGTCCCGCTCGAACCCAGTCCACTTCTCCCAATAGGTGACGATGATCCGGCCGTCGGCGGTGCGTTCGTCGCTGCGCCGGCAGCCGCCCGTCGCGGCCAGCAGCACACCTCCCGCCAGCAGCCCGACCGCCACCGCCCGGTATGACCAGGACTTTATCATGCCATCCTTGGTCAGAGGGGGGGCGGCGGAGTGCGGACGGGGGGGGGGGCGCCGCCGGCGGACGGGGTGTCGAACCTGTAAATGGTCTCGCCGTCCTTGCACCAGCCGAAGCGTTCGCGGATTTTCTTCTCGATCATTTGGTTGTCTTTGCGCAGGGCTTCGATGTCCTGCCGGAGGCTGCTGTTTTCCTTCTCCTGCTGGTTCAGACTTTTTTTCATCTCCAGGAGTTCTGTACTGAGCTTGTTGTATTCGGAATACTTGCCCAGGAATAGAAAGGTGGACGGAATGCTGACGAGAAGGAAGATGACGATCAAGATGGTATTGGCAAGTTTCATGGGGGGGCAAGGGGCGCGGCGCGGCGCGGCAGGCGGCGGTCCGGTTCAATAGAGCGTGAGAGAGATACTGTATTGCCGGGCCAGGAACTGTCCATTGCGGAGTTGCTGGAGTTTGAGCAGATCCAGGTCCAGCCGGGTGCCGGGTTTGGCGGAGCGGAGAAGTGCGGCGATGTCGGCGACGGCGACGGCCGGCTTGCCGCCGATGTTCATCAGCAGATCGCCGCGCTGGATGCCGGAGAGGGCGGTCGGGTTTTGTTCATCGACTGAGCTGACGACGACACCTTTGAGATCCGCCGGCAGCCGCAGTGCCTGGAGCAGGGCGGGGGTGAGTTCCTGGAGCTGCAGGCCGAGGCGTTCGCGGATGAGCTGGAGCGGGGCGACTTCGGGCAGGACGAACGCGAAAGTTTTGCCCTCGCCGGTTTCAATGCGCAGGGTGTCGCCGGCCTTCAGCGTCCACAGCACGCGGCCGGCATCCAGGGAGCGGGTGACGGGTTGGTCGTTGATCCGGGTCAGGACGGCGCCTTCGGTGAGGCCGGCTTTGGTGGCTGGGCTGTCTGGATCCACATCGGTGGCCACGGCTTGGATGGCGCCCTCGGGGGTGATGCGGGTCTGAGGGAGGAAGCCGCAGTCGGCATTGGACAGGCGCGCCGGGCGCAGCCAGCGGGCCAGCACGTTCTCGATCCGGCGCAGGGGGATGGCAAAGCCGATGCCTTCGGCGTCGCGGCGGATGGCCAGGTTGATGCCTGCAAGCTGGCCGTCCAGATTGATGAGCGGGCCGCCGCTGTTGCCGGGATTGATGGCGGCGTCGGTCTGAAGGATGTCGTGGAAAACCCGGTCGCCTTCGGTGAGGGTACGGTTGCGGGCGCTGAGCACGCCGACGGAAACGGTGTTCTCCAGGCCGAACGGGTTGCCCACGGCCACCATAGTTTCTCCCAGAACCAAGTCGTCCGGAAGAGAAAATTCAATGGGTATAAGGGTCGGCGCCGGCTGGCCGGCGGTGAATTGCAGGCGCAGCAGGGCGAGGTCGTTGGCGGGATCACCCGCCAGCGGCACGGCGGGAAAGGTTCGCCCATCTTGAATTCGGACAAAAATCCGGGAGGCGCGTCGCACGACATGGAAGTTGGTCAGGATCAGGCCGCGCGCATCGACGATGACGCCGCTGCCCAGCGGAATCGCTTCCTTCACGACTCGCGGGTTGGCCCGGAAAAAGTCGGTGAAAAAGGGGTTGAACTGATCGAACACCGGCACCAGTTCCTCCGTGCCGATGTTGACCACGCTGGGCAGCGTCTTTTGGGCGGCGATGACCAGGGGGGTGCGCCGGGTTGCCGACACGGTCGGACCGGGCCCCGGCGCCGGGGCGGTGACGGCCGGGGCCGTGGGTGTGACCGTGGCGGTGCTGCCGGGGCTCGTGCTTAAACCTGTGGCGGGCGCCGGGGCTGCCGCTTCCAGTTTGAGAACGGGTTCGGCGGCGGCGGCATGCAGCAGCGTGGTCAGCACGGCCGCCGCGAGCAACCCCGGAACCTGGGAGTTACCCTGCCGGATGGCACTTGTATTTTTAAAAAAACAGACTAACATATAATAGGTATTTTTCAGGAGGGAGAGAACCATGGTGCATCCTCAGTTTGCGGCGCCGCAATCATACTTGCGGTTTCAGCAGGCCACTCACCGGTTTCCAGGCATGGAGCTGCCGGATCCTGGCGCCGGCCTGCTGCTGTGCGACCATAATCAGGATTTACCGGAAAGCCAACCCAGCGAACGGAGCCTGCAGATGCTGTGGAATGAGCAGCAGCTGGGGCCGGATCTGCGGACCACGGACGGTCGGGTTTTGGAGGTGTTGCATCCCGGTACCTGGAATGTGGCGGCCGGGCCGGATTTTTCCGGCGCGCGACTGCGTCTCGGCGGGATTGAAATTGCCGGAGCGGTCGAAGTGCACCGGCATGCCGGTGACTGGTATGCCCACGGTCACGACCGTGATTTGGTCTACGGTGGCGTGGTGTTGCATGTGGTCTGGTCGGCGGCGGGGAGGGTGGACGCCGTGCCGGGGTTGCCGGTGCTTTGCCTGCAGGCGCGAACCGGGGGAATCGCCAGGGGCGGTGGTGGGTATGGAACGGCCGTGGCGTTGGTTCCGGATGCGGAGCCCGGCTATCCCTATGCCCGGTGTGTCATGCCCGGCGCCTGTGCCGCGCGGTTTGCCGCGATGGAACGGGATCAAGTCCGGGAATTTCTGGAGGCTGCCGGTCTGGCCCGGTTCCGCGAAAAGGCGGAGAAACTCTTCTGTGAAGGGGTTCGGGACGGATTTGAACAGGCCTTGTACGCTGCCATCTTGGAAGCGTTCGGCTACCGCATGAACCGGGAGCCGATGCGGCGGTTGGCGGCAGCCTTACCGGTGGCGGAACTGCGGCGGCTGCCGGAACCGTTGGACCGGGCGGCGGCGGTGTGGGGCGGGGCCGGGCTGCTGCCGGACCCCTGCCTGCAACCGTTGCCGGCGGGGCGCCGGGAACTGGTGCGGAGCTTGTGGGACCGCTGGTGGACGGCCGGGCGGCCGCCGGCGGCCGGCGGCTGGAGTCGGTGCATGCAGCGTCCGGCCAATCGTCCTGAGCGCCGATTGCAGGCGGCCCTGAACTGGCTGGAATCCTGCGCCTGGCGACCGCAGTCCTGGTTGGAACGGGTGGTTGCCGGTTCGCCCCGGGAGTTGCTGCGGGCATTGACCCTGGCTTGGCAGCAGGGGGTGAAAACCGCCGCACCGGCGCCGATCTTGCATGCCGCGGCACCGTTGGGTGGCAGCCGGATCCGGGATCTGCTGGCTAACGTGGCCCTGCCTTTTCTCTATGCCCATGCTGTGCACCAGGGCAAAGAGGAGCGGGCGCGTCTGGCGGAGGATGCTTTCCGGCAATTGCCGCGGTTGCAGTCCAACCGGCATGTGGAGGAAATGGCGCACCGCTTGCTGGTGCCGGCCAGCCGGTTGCGTGAAGTGGCGCCGCGGGCCGTCATGCAGCAGGGGTTGCTCAAGATCCGGTCAGACTTCTGCCGTGGCGCAGGCGGGATTTGCGCCGGGTGCCCGGTGGCGGCAGAGTTGCCGGGGAACTGAGGTGAATTTTGGATTGCGGATTTTAGATTGCCGGCATTCCGATCCGAAATCCAAAAACACAAATCCCAAAATCTTTTATCCCGGCCGGCGTAACGGGATTTGGCGACAGGGTTGACCCGGACGGGAATGGCGCTACGTTTATTTATTTCATGTGTGCGTCGCCTTTCTCTCTGGATTCTTTTCATGAAATATGCCATTCTGGGTGATATCCACGCTAATCTTGAGGCATTGCAGGTCGTCCTGCAGAAATGCCAGGAGTTGGGTGTGGAAAAATATATTTGTATCGGCGACATCGTCGGGTACAATGCGGATCCCACGGAATGTTTGGAAATCATGCGGGGGCTGTCCCCGGACGTGATTGTCAAGGGCAACCACGATGAGCAGGCGGCCTCCCATGAGGATCTGCACGGCTTCAACCCGCAGGCGGCCCTGGCCATCGAATGGACCCGGCAGAAACTCTCGGACGAGCAGCGCAACTGGCTGGCCAACTTGCCGTTGCAGCGGACACTGGGAACCAAAATGACCCTGGTTCACGCCACGCTGGACATGCCGGAAAAATGGGGGTATATCTTTGATAGTCTCACCGCCGAGGCCAGCCTGCATTACCAGTTTACCCAGGTGTGTTTTTTCGGCCACACCCATGTGCCCCTGGCCTTTGAAAAGTTTGGCGGGGTGACCGGCGGCAAGTATGAAGAGATCCGGCTGATGCCGGGGCACAAGTATCTGGTCAATGTTTGCAGCGTGGGTCAGCCCCGTGATGGTGATCCCCGGGCGGGATTTGTGACCTTCTGCACCGATGAAATGCTGGTGAAGTTGCACCGGGTCGAGTACGACATCGCCGCCACGCAGAAGAAAATTTTGGAAGCGAAACTGCCGGAACGCCTGGCCCACCGGCTCAGCCTGGGTCGGTGACGTGTTGAATATTCTGGTCATCAAACCCAGCAGTCTTGGCGATATCGCCCACACCTTTCCGGCCGTGGAATTGGTGCGGCGGCATCATCCGGACGCGCGGTTGTCCTGGGTGGTGAATGAAGAATATGTGCCTCTGGTGGAGCTTTGTTCCGCCGTGAACGAGGTTATTCCGTTCCGCCGCCACCGCTGGGGGCGGGTCCAGCATTGGGGCGAGTTTCTGCATTTTCTCTCCGAACTTCGGGCGCGCCGGTTTGACTGGGTTCTGGATTTGCAGGGGTTGTTCCGGAGCGGGTTCATCGCCTGGGGCACGGGTTGCCGGCGGCGGGCCGGGTTTGCCGATGCCCGGGAATGCGCGCCGTGGTTTTATACCCAGTCGGTGCTGACGCCGCCCGAACTTCGGCATGCCATTGACCGGAACCTGCACCTGGTCCGCAAGGTCTTTCAACTGCCCGATAATGAAGATGTGCGCTTTCCGGAAATGGTGCGGCCGCCGGCCGTGGTGCAGGCCGTGAACGCGTTATTGGAGGCGGAGGGCCTGGGGGACTGCGCGCCCTTGGTGGTCCTGGCTCCCGGGGCGCGCTGGCAAAGCAAGATCTGGCCGGCCGAACATGTCGCCGAACTGATCCGGCAGTTGCGGTCGCGTCATCCCCGGGCGGGTTTCGTCCTGATCGGCGGCCGTTCCGAACGGTTGCTGGCGGCGGAGATCGTCGGGCGGGCCGGCAATCTTCCGTGCTTCTGGAATGCCGCCGGGCGCACGTCGCTGGTGGAATCGCTGGAATTGCTCCGGCGCAGTTGCCTGCTGGTGGCCAATGACAGCGGCCCCGCCCATTTGGCCGCCGCCGTGAACCGGCCCGCCGTGGTTTTATTCGGGCCCACGGATCCGACGCTGACCGGGCCCTATGGCAAGATTCACAACATCCTTCGGGGCCAGTGCTTTGAAGAGGGACCATGCTTCCGTGAGGAGTGTCGTAACGGGCGGAATGGATGCATGAATTCCATTCCCGTCAGCGTGGTGGCGGCGCAGGTGGAACAAGTACTGGCAGCCGGAGTTCCGCAACAGGAGGCGAACCGATGAGCGCCCGTCACGCAGCTTTTGTATCTCGCACGGTTATTTTGGCGGCGGCGGTGCTGTTGGCGGCGGCCATCTTCCCGGCCCAGGCCCAGATGGGCATCGGCATCAAGACGGATCGGGAGGGTTACCTGCAATACGAGGCGGTTCGCGTTGCGATCACGGTGCGCAATGATACGGGCAACTCGCTGGTTTTTTCCGCCGATGACGGCAAGTCCTATCTCCATCTCGAAGTCGCGGATCCCAACGGGCTGCCGGCGAAACGTGTACGCAAGGCGGATCTGGCGGAAGGCGCGGTCATCGGCGCCGGGGAAACCTCCCGGCTTGAAGTTCTGCTTAACGATCTGTATGACATCCAGCCTGAGGGCACCTACACCGTCACTGCCCAGATCGGGCACTCCCGCCTTGACCGCGACTATCGTTCCGAGTCGGTCCGGATCCGGATCCAGTCCGGACACATCTTCTGGTTCAAGCAGTTTGGCGTACCGGTCGATGAGGGAGTGAAGACCATTCCCCGGCGTAAAGTTTCCCTGATCTCGTACCGGGATGAGCGCCGTGAACGACTGGCCGTGCAGGTTGAGGATGAAGCTGCGGTCTACGGCATCATCCGCCTCGGGCCGCGGATCATTGGCAGCACCCCGGAGTGCGACGTCGATACCTATAGCAACATTCACCTTCTGTATATGCTTCGGCCGCGGTTGTACGAATACCGGGTTCTCGATTGCAACCTGGTGCAGAAGCAGCAGCGTTTTCTGATGCTGGAAGAGACTTCCTCGCCGCATTTGCAGCGGGATCCGGACATTGGGCGGATCATGGTCTCCGGTGGGCGTCCCGCCGTGGATGGGACGGATTACAAGCAGGAAGATCTTTCCGAACTGGAGCGGGAAAAAGCCATGGCCAGGGAAGCGGGAGCGCGCCCAGACAGAATGGAGACGGGGGGCGGATCGCCGACCGTGACGGACCCGGCTCCTGTTCCCGCCGGAAAAAGCATCACCCCGGCGGCCGGCGGCCAGATCATGGGTCTCCCCGACGCGTCTCCGTAATCTTCGGTGTTATCGGACCGCTTCGGACAGATCAGCCCCGGGTCGGCAAGCCGGTCTGGAGACGGGCGCGCCAGGCGGGATCGTCCAGGGCATAGGCGACCGCCGTGGCCAGGTAGTCGAAGGGATTGCCGATGTCGTGGCGGACGCCTTTGTAGCGCCAGCCGTAGACCGGTTCCGTGGCGAGCAGGCCGCGGATGGCGTCGGTGATCTGGATTTCGCCGCCGTGTCCGGGCTTAGTTTCACGCAGGAGTTCAAGCACTTTCGGGCTGAGAATGTAGCGGCCGGCGATGGCCAGGTCGGAGGGGGCTTGGTCGGCGGCCGGTTTTTCGACCATGCCGTGAAGCTTGAAAAGCCGGTCGTCGCGGACGGCGTCGCCGGCGACAATGCCGTAGCGGCTGACCTTTTCCCGCGGCACCCGTTCCAGGCCGATGATGCTGGCGCCGCCGGTCTCGCGGCAGATCTCCGCCATGGCCCCGGCGCAGGGTGTCGAACTCCGGACCAGGGCGTCGCCGAGCAGGAGCAGGAACGGCTGGTCCGGGTCCAGTAGCGGCGCCGCCTGCAAGACGGCATGCCCCAGCCCTTTTTGTTCGAGCTGTTCGACAAAGCGCAGGCGCCGGCTGATCGCCATGACCCGGTCCAGCGCGGCTATGGCTTCCTGGCGCGCGGGATTTTTCCGGAGTTTTTCCGCCCAGGCCGGGGTCGGGCCGAAATAGTCGCGGATGACCGGTTTCTCCGGGCTGGTGACGAGGATGACTTCCTCCACGCCGGCGGCCAGCGCCTCCTCGATGATCCACTGCAGCGCCGGGCGGTCCAGGATAACGGTCATTTCCTTGGGCACGGACTTGGTGGCGGGCAGGAAACGGGTGCCGTGGCCGGCGACGGGAATGACAGCTTGGCGGAGCATGATCGACCTCTGGGGTAAAGCGTGAACTGCCGCGGCCGGGACGCTGCCCATTGCGGCAGGGGCAAATATATGCCGGGAACCCGCGGGGCAATCGTTTCGGGAAAGGCATTTTCTCACGGTGGCACGGAGACACGGAGAGAAAGGGGTATGCAAACAGCAACCCTTTCTTGCCGCCATTCACCGTGTCTCCGTGCCACCGTGAGAAAAACTTCCTGTTCCGCTGCATCCGCCTTCAGTTTTTTACGGCCGCCTTTTCGGGCTTGTTCCAGGAAATGGCCAGCATGGAGACGACGGCCGCCAGGCTGATGATCACGCCAAAGAGAAAGGCGTTGAAAAAGCCCGGGGCCAGTTCCCGGACATGGCTGATGCCGGCGGCAATATGTGTGTTGTCGATCGAAATGGCATGGGGGATGGAGTCGGAGAAGATCGTTTCGAAAAAGAGCACGCCCAAGGCGATGGAGAGACTCCGGCTCAGGCTCATGAGGCTCGACACGGCGCCGCGGCTGTCCGGCGGCGCCGCGCCCATGATCAGGGAGACGTTGGGGGCTTTGCTGATTCCCTGGGAAAGACCGAAGAGGCCGAGAAAAAGGACAATCAGAATCACTTCCGTCAGGGGGGCGAGACGCAGAAAGAAGAGGAACGACACAAGGCTTAGCGCGAGCCCGGCGAGGCAGACCTTGACCGCCCCGTATTTTTGTGAGGCCTTGCCCATGTAAGGGCCGATGAATTGCCCGACGGAGAGCAGGATCATGATCATGCCGGCCACATGAGTGTCCAGATTTCGGTATTCTTCAAGATAAAAAGGGAAGAGGAAAAGGATGCCGCCCACGGTCATGAGGCTGGCGGAAAAGGAAAGGATGGCAAAAAGCAGGGCCCGGTCCTTGAATAGCGCAAGGTTCATGAGCGGATAGGCGATCCGCCCCTGCCGTCTGACGAAGGCGGCCGTCCCCAGCGCGGCCAGCAGCAGGCAGGAGACAATGACCGGGGAGCCCCAGCCGTGTTCGCGTCCCATGCTGATGCCGTACAGGAAAAAAATCAGGGCGACAAAGGAATAAAAGGCCCCGGCAAAATCAAAGCGTTTGTCGGTCGTGCGGGGGGAAGCTGCCGGGATATGCCGGTAGGCGGCGACGATCGCCGCCACGCAGATGGGCACATTGACAAAGAAAATCCAGCGCCACCCGATGAGGGAGGCGATCCAGCCGCCCAAGGGCGGGCCGAGGGCCACGCCCGCCGCCGCCGCCGTGGTGGTGAGTCCCATCGCCTGGATCCGCCGCTCCGGCGGAAGATGAATGGGGATGAAGGCCATCATCACGGTGAAAAGCATGGCCCCGCCCACGCCCTGCAGTGCTCGGCAGGCGATCAATTCGCCCATGCTCGTGGAGAAGCCGCACAGGATGGATCCGATCAGGAAGACGAGGAATCCGGCCGTGTAGACGCTTTTGATCCCCTTGATGTCGGCCAGCTTGCCGAAGGGCAGCATGAACGCCGTTTCACAAAGGAGATATGCGAGAACCGTCCAGGACACCACGCTGGGGCTGACGTGGAATTCGTTCGAAAGGGTGGGGAGTGTGATGTTGACGATGGTGGAGTCAAGATTCGCGATAAAAGTCCCGACGCAGACGATCGCGATCAGGCGGTTCTGGGCGGTCCGGTTGGGGAGGATATAGTTTTCCATTGGCGCTACCGTGGCTCCGGGTACGATCTAGCCCGGCCAAGCCGGAGCCAGGTTTATGGTGCTATGCAACCTTTGTGTCCGGCTTGCCCGGGCTACTGTTTGTACTTGTTCACGGGCAAAGCAGGACCAGAAAACCGCAAGGGCAAACCGCAAGGAACAGGAAAACTATACAGTTCTTTCCCCGTGCCTCCGTGCCACCGTGAGAAAAATCTTGCCTTTTTGAACCCCGCTCCGTCCGGGTTCAGAGTTCCGCCTTCAGGCGGTGCCGGTTTCTCGCTCCGGTGCTTTCGCAAACGTCTCGGAAAACAGAAAAAACCTGTCTCACGCGGAGGCGCGGAGTTCGCGGAGGCGGAAATTACATCTTCGTGATCCTGTCAGGGGAAATGGACAGTGAGATGGACGGATATGGACGGGAAATGGACGAGGATGCGGGTCGGTGGTTAAGGCGAAAGACCGCTTCCGCTTCGTTGCCCTGAAAGGGCGGCACATACCAGCCCGGGGCAGCGCCCCGGGTCCGAATCCCATCCTCGCTGGAGCCCTGTAAGGGCGTGACATCCGGGGTAATCCCAGAGAATTCATTGTGTCAGTATCATGACCTGACGAAGGAGTGTCGGCCGCGAAACCCGTTTGTTTGAAGCTCTTTATTATCTCGGTATTGAATTCCCCTTTTCATCAATCGTATCGGAGAAATCAGGCTTACTCGACATGCTGATGGGCCTCTTATGCTTTATGATTAAGTGGAGCGCTTCCATTGCTTGCGGCGGCGGCTCTTCCTGGCCTGCCTCGCGATAGTACCAAATCACGCCGTTCCTCTGGGCGTTTGTCGCGAGAAGGATGTCAAGGTCTTTCTGAGAAACCATCTTGCCGTCCGCCTTTATCTCTCCAGACTTGAACACCGATATCTTGAGAATTTCATTTTCGTTGAACGGGATCTGGGCATTATTCTTTCTGGAGCATCCCACAGAGAGGAGGGCCATAACCAGCACCAAAGCAAAAACGCATTTGTTCATTGCACGACTCCTTCGACCTGTCATTCAACGTTTTTCTCTACTTGCCGGAAGATCTTGGAGATCTTGGGAGATCTTGGGGACAGGTAACTGGGTTGCAGGATAATTCACCTGTCCCTATTTCCCCCCTATTTTTCCCCTGGGTTGATCGATCGTTTACCGTTGTTCTTTCGACTGCTTCTGCTCTATACCTTTAACGGCCAATCCCAGAAAGGTAACAGGAACGCAGAGATCCTCATTATCCCCGATTCCCCCGAACTTAACCAGATAGACCCATTTGCCGTTGCCATCCGGGGATCGCAGGACTTGTTCGAGGGAAATGCCCTTCACATACCAGCCTTTGGCGCCGTGTAGGAGTTCCGGCAATTCTTTTGCGGCGATTTCAATTACCTGTTTGAATGTAAGTGGAATCGCCTGTTCCGGGGGCCATGAGGGGAACCTGCCGATCTCGGCATCGGATAATCCGAAGCGGATCTCCCTGTCACCGATCTGGGAAATATAGGCCAGCGCCGTCATATCCGTGAGATTGCCTGGGGGAGGGAGGTCCTTCCCCCCAGGTCGATAGCGGCAACACGGATGCGATAAGGGCCGCAAGTTGAATCATTCTTTGGTTCAATGGAATGCTCCTGTCTTGTTCTTCAACAGGGGTCGGTATGTGTCGGAAAAGTATACCCGGCGATGGGGAAGAAGACAAGGCTTGGTGCGTGTGGCCGGATCTGTCAGATCGGTCCGATCCGAGTAACCCGGCTCCGGCCATCACCCGGCGGCGCACCCCGCCTCTCCCGGCCGCCCGGGTGCCATCCCCGGAGTTCGGGTTATATTGAACCCTTCCGTTTTCATCCATCAACTGCCGGCGAGGCCTCCGGTTCCGGGGTGCACAGCCGGTTTTACCAGACCATCTTTTTCCCCATGAATCCAGCTTTTCATCCCTTGGTCTGCGGTGTGCAGGCCTATGCCTGGGGCGAGATGCCCAAGGCCGGTGCCAAACCTTTTATCGCCGATCTTCTGAGCCTACCCTGTCCCGAGGGCCGGCCGTTCGCCGAACTTTGGATCGGCGCCCATCCCAACCTGTCCGCCAAGGTCCGGCTGCCGGATGGCACGGAAACGGCGCTCGACGCCGTGATCCGGGCCGCGCCCGAAGCCGTGCTCGGCCGGCGTCTGGCCAAGGCCGGCGCCCGCGAGCTGCCGTTCCTGCTCAAGGTTCTGAGCTGCGACCGCGCCCTGTCGATCCAGGCCCATCCCGATCCGAAGCTGGCGAAGACGTTACATGCCCGCGACCCGAAGCATTACCCAGACGCCAATCCCAAGCCGGAAATCGCCGTGGCCCTGACGCCGTTCGACGCGCTCTGCCGCTTCCGCACCACCGCCGCCATCCGCCGCGACGTGGGCCGACTCCCGGCCATCCGCCAGTTCCTGACCCGGGCCGGCGTCGCCTTCAGTTTGCCGGCCAAGGCCTGGCTGAAGGCCGCCTATGCCGCCATCTTCCGTGCCGCCCAGAAGGACATTGCCCATGCCGTGCGCGCCGCCGCCGCCGAAATCCGCGGCAGCATCGTGCGCAGTCCCCATGACGGCTGGTTCCTGGAACTGGCCGAGCAATACCCGGACGACCGCGGCCTGCTCTCCCTCTATTTCCTCAATCTCGTGCACCTGGAACCCGGCGAGGCCGTGTACATCGGCGCGAACGAGCCCCACGCCTATCTCCGCGGCACCATCCTTGAATGCATGGCCAACTCCGACAACGTGGTTCGAGCCGGGCTCACGCCCAAGTTTGTTGACACCGACGTGCTCTTGGACATGCTCACCTACGAGCAAAAGGGGCCGCTCCGGATCCAGCCTGACGGCTGCCATTGTTGTGGCGCCTTCAATTACACCCCACCTACACCCGAGTTCCAGCTCGACATCCTGCATGCCGATCATGGCACGACCATGGACGCCATATCGGACGGGGACGTCTCCCTGCTGGTCGTGCTCAACGGTGCCGCGGTACTGCGGACGCCCCAGGGCGGCGAATGGGCCGCGCCGCGGGGCAGCATCTGGCTTTGGCCGGCCTGCCTGAAGAAGGCTGCCATCGAATTCACCGGCGACCATACGGAGATTGTCTGCGCCCGCCCGAACCGCTGAGGCACCAAATTCCCGTCTCCGCCACACTGTCACACTGTCACACCGATTACAGACCACAGACCCTAACCAGGAACGTATGACCATGACTGACGAGAAGATGGATTTCGGCGCGATGCTGGCGCAGTTCGAAAAAGGGCACACCTCCCGCACCACCACCCGCATCGAGGCGGGGAAAAAGGTGTCAGGCAAGATCACGCGCATTGGTGCGGAAACCGTCTTTGTGGACGTTAATGCCCCGGCGGACGCGCTCATGGATAAGGTCGAGTTCCTCGACGAGGCCGGCCTGTGCATGGTCAAGGTCGGCGATTCTGTGGAAGGCATCTGCATCCACGCCGACGAGGACGGCGAGATTCGCCTCACCAAACGCGTGAATGCCGCGACGGCGGATTCGGCCCTTTCCGAGGCGTTCCAGGCGCGGATTCCGGTTGAGGGCCGTGTCGTCAGCGAAACCAAGGGCGGCTTTGAGGTCACGATCGGGTCGCACCGCGGCTTCTGCCCCTATTCCCAAATTGATCTTGGTAAGATGGACGCCGCCCTGTACCTCGGCCAGAAATTGCTCTTTCTCATCCAGGAATACTCCGAGAACGGCCGCCGCCTGGTGGTGAACCGGCGCCGCCTGCTGGAGCAGGAACAGGGCAAGCTCCTGGAAGAGCTCAAGACCCGGATCAAGTCCGGCGACCGCCTTGAAGGCACGGTCAAAAAGATCATGCCGTTCGGCGTGTTTGTGGACATTGGCGGCACCGACGGTCTGGTGCCGCTCTCGGAACTGGCCTGGAAGCGGGATGTTAAGGCCGAAGACGTGGTCACGCCCGGACAGAAGGTCCAGGTCGTGGTCCGTGACATCGACTGGGAACGCAAGCGCATTTCCCTGAGCCTGCGCGCTGCCGCGGCCGATCCGTGGGACGGCGCCGGCATGACCTATGTCGCCGGCTCGCGCCATTTCGGCACCGTGGTCAAGACCTTGGACTTCGGCGCCTTTGTCGAATTGGAGCCCGGCGTCGAAGGGCTGATCCCGATTTCCAAGCTTGGTCGCGGCCGGCGCCTGAACCACGCCGGCGAGGCGGTGAAGGAGGGCGATCCCCTCGAAGTTCTGGTCGAAAATTTCGACGCGGAAAAACACCGGATTTCGCTGTCGGTCGTCTCCATCAATTCCGAAGAGGCCGCAGCGGCCGCGGAACAGGCGCGCCAGAACGCCGCCGTGGTGCCTGGTGCGGTGTTGGATGGAATCGTGGACGCGCTCAAGGAATTCGGCGCCTTTATCAAATTTCCCGGCGGCCGCAGCGGCCTGCTGCACATCAGCCGCATGGGTCTGGCTGAAGGCCCGGGACGGCTCCGGCAGATGCACGGCGCCTTCGGTTCCGGCAAGGAAGTCAAGGTTGAGGTGGTGTCCGTCGACGGCGACCGCGTTTCCATCTCGGTGCCCGGCGTTCAGGCCAAGGTTTCCGAGGAAGAAGCGGAAGACGAAGCCTACACCGAATACCAGCGGAACCTCCATCCCGGTTCTTCCCTCGGCAATCTCGGCAAAGTCCTCGGCGCGCTGGACAACCTGAAACTGGATTGAGCGACTGGCCGGCAAGCCGGAAGAATTTGCCGCGAAAGAGCGCAAAGAACGCAAAAAAGGATTCCACAATTCTTTGCGATCTATGCGTTCTTTTGCGGCAAAAAAGGATTCCCTATGGCGGGATCAACGACTGTCTTCACATGAATAGATCCGGCTAACAAAAAGTCGGCCATGATCACCTCCACGCATCATCTGCTCTACGGCAAGACGGGGATGGAATTGCGCCTGCCCGGGGACGCTGCCGTCCTGGAAGGCAAGCCCATCCCTGCGTTGCCGGACGCGGACGCCGCGATCCGCGCCGCTCTGGCGGCCCCGATCGGTTCCAAGCCGTTGGCGGAGCTGTTGCGCGAACGCCGGCCCGGCACCGTTGCCATCACTATTTCCGACGTCACCCGGCCGGTGCCTAACGCCATATTCCTGCCGCACCTGTTGCGGACGCTCAATGACTGCGGCATCCCAGACGGACGGGTCGTCATCATTGTCGGCACCGGCATGCATCGGCACAGCACACCGGTGGAGCTGGAAGCGCTGGTCGGCCCGGAGATCCGCGCCCGGGTCGAGGTGGTGGATCATAACGCCCATGACGCCGCCTCGCTGGTGTGCATTCGCGAACAACCGCCGGTCAGTGTCTGCCGGCGCTTTGCGGAGGCGGAGTTCCGCATCGTCACCGGCTTTATCGAACCCCATTTCATGGCAGGCTTTTCCGGCGGGCGCAAGGGCGTCTGCCCGGCGCTGGTGGATTTGGCGACGGTGCAACGGTTTCACGGCTTTGAAACCCTGGCCGACTCCCGCGCCCGGGAAGGCAACTTGGAGGGTAATCCCTGCCATGCCATCGCGTTGGACATTGCCCGGGCGGTCGGCGTCGATTTTCTCTTCAACGTGGCGCTCGCCCGCGACCGGAAAATCGCTGCGGTCTGCTGCGGCGATCTGGAGGCGGCCCACGCCCACGGCTGCGCCCAAGTGGCGGAGTGGACCACGGCCGCTGCCGGCGGGCCTTATGACCTGGTCGTCACCAACGGCGGCGGATTTCCGCTGGACCAGACTTTCTACCAGACGGTCAAGGGCATGGTCACGGCGCTGCCGGCGCTGTCGGCCGGCAGCACCCTGCTGGTCGCGGCGCACTGCGGCGAAGGGCTGGGCAGCCGGGCCTATGCGGAATTGATGCTCCATTACGCCAATGACTGGCGCGCTTTTCTGCGTGATGCCGGGGCCAGCCGCGATCACACCAAGCTTGACCAGTGGCAGTATCAGATGCAGTGCCGTACGCTGGCCATGACTGGCGTGGAACGGCTGCGTTTCGTTTCGGACGGCATCCCGCTGGAAACCCAGCGCCGCCTGAGCGTCACCCCGGTGGAGGGCGCCGGCGACGCCCGGGAACGGGCGCAGCGGTTCCTCGACGACTTTCTCCGCGACCATCCCGGCGCGCGGGTGGCCGTGATTCCGGATGGCCCGTACGTCATGCTTACTTGACTTGGGTGGTATAAGCTATGGTAATAGAGTTAGTTACAGATGGGGGATTGTCCAAAACGCGAGACGGGGTCTGTGGTCTGTAGGCCTGTGGCTTGTGGTGAAGAGGAAGGCGGGAAAGCCGATTTTCGTTCCCGTCCACATCCCTGTCCATGCTTTACCACAGGCCTACAGGCCACAAGCCACAGACCTTTTCAACTCTCGCCCCCTCCCATCTGAGGGATTACGCCAGCATGATCGCATTCCCTTGCGGAGCGGCAAATCGCGAGTATGGTTAGCGCGCACTGTTGCGTGCCCGGTGCCGGAGTGGATCCGGAAGGCCGGGGCGGTCTCGTGATTCACCATGGCTGAACCCATAACAGATTTGTCTGCGAACCGGGCCGACCGCCCGGAAATGATGGCGGCGCTGCTGGCCGGAACGGCGGTGGCGTTGTTGCTTCCCGTCTGGATTCTGGCGGGGCTGTCCCAATCGCTGGCGTTGATTCCGGCCGTCCTGGCGGCGGCCGGCGGCGTGGCCCTGGCCTTGGTGGGCTGGGGCCGGTTGCGCCTGGTCCGGCGCGAAACGGACGAGGCTTCGGCGGTGGCCGCATGGCGGGCCGGCCGCGGCGCCGGCGGCGAATTGTTCCGCGACGGGGATGAGGCGCTCAAAAGCGCCGCCCGCGCCAGTCAGGCCTATCTGAAATATCTGGTGCCGGCGGCGGCCGCCGCGGCGGCGCTGCTTTTGGGTGTGGCGGTGTGGCAGTTCTGGCGGCGGTGGAATCTGCTGCCTGCACCGCCCGAAGTTCTCAATCCGGTGCAGAACGGACTGTTGTCGCTGGCTCTGGCCGCCGGCGCGGTTCTGGCCGGAAGCTATTTCAACGGCGCTTCACGCGCGTCCGGCTGCCGCTGGCTGCGGCCGGCGGCGACATGGTTGCTATTGGCCGGGGCCTTGACCGGCCTGGCCGGCGCGGCGATTTTCCTGCTGAATCCAGAGTGGAAGCTGGCCGCGTTCCGGCCGGATTTGCGCGCCGCCTGCATCGGTCTCGGTACGCTGGCCTTGTTTGCCGCCGAATTGCTGGTGAACGTGATCATCGACTGGTACCGGCCGCGGACGCCCGGTGAAGAAGAGCGGCCCATGCCGGAGAGCCGGTTGCTGACTCTGGTCACGGAACCGGGCGGCGTGGCCCGGAATGTGGCGGTCGCGCTCGATTATCAATTCGGGTTCAAGGTGTCCGACGCCTGGCTCTACCGCTTTCTGGAGCGCACGGTCATTCCCTTTGCCGCGGTGGCGGCCGCACTGTTCTGGCTCATGACCTGCGTCATGGTGGTGCGGCCGGAGCAGAATGCCCTGGTCCTGCGCTGGGGCCGCGTGATCACGCCGACGCCGCTCGGCCCGGGCCTGCACGTCAAACTGCCGTGGCCGGTGGACACGGTGGGGTTGTTCGCCGTCGAACGCGTTCAGGAACTCCCGATCGGATATGTTCCCGGCAGCAGCACGGACGTCAAGGACGCCCCCCCGGGCGAAGGCGAGGAGATGGGTGATCCTACCGGCCGGGTCATGCTCTGGAGCAAGGCGCACAACAAAGAAGAGTTTAATTTTATCGTGGCGACGGCTCCGATTGTCGCGGCGGATGCGGCCGGGGTGAAGGCGGCAAGCGAAGTTGGTGAGCGGCGGTTGCCGGTCAATGTTCAGTTTCTCGCGGCGAGCATTCCGCTGTATTACAAGGTTAAAAACCTGTATGCCTTCCAATATGCCAATCATAACGGCGCCATGCTGCTTCAGGATCTGGCCAACCGCGAGGTGACGTTATACCTGGCGAACGTGGACTTCAACCGCATCCTGGCCGATGGCCGGGCGGCGGGAGGCGAGGCGCTACGCCGGAACATCCAGGCGGCGGCGGACCGCTTCGGCCTGGGCGTCGAGGTGGTGTTTATCGGCCTGCAGGGCATTCATCCGCCGGTCAAGGTTGGCAAGGCGTTCGATGCCGTGGCCGGGGCCATGGAGGAGAAACATGAATTTTCGCTCAAGGCGGAGGCCGGGGCGGTGTCGGCCGTGGCCCAGAGCGAGGCGATGGCGGCCGTCATGCAGGCGGCGGCGACAGGGTACCGGCAGCAGCGGGTCCAGGTGGCCCAGGCCGAGGCCGGCCGCTTCGAGTCGCAGCTTCTGGCCTATCGTGCCGCGCCGGAGCTGTATATGTTGAATTCTTATCTGGACATTCTGCTGGGCGAAGGCCGCGGCGTTCGCAAGTATATCGTGACCGGCGCCGCCAGCCGCGAGGTGACAGTGCTGAATCTGGAGAAAAAGCTCAGGCCGGATCTGCTGGACTTGGACTTGGATAAAAAATAACCGGCGAACCGTCCCCCCGCGGGGATAGGTCGGCGGTTCGGGATTGTTGACAAGGCATATGGAGACGGGCAACATGGCGGAACGCACTTTCTGGCAACATTGGCCGGCGCTGGCATTGGGCTTGGCGGTGGCGGTGATTTTCGGCGCGGCGCTGGTGGTCTTTCAGGTTCGGGAGACCGAGGTCGCCGTGGTCATGCGCTTCGGCAAACCCCTGGCCGAGGCCGGCGGCGCGGTGAAAATCTTCAAGCCCGGCGCGCACGTCAAGCTGCCGTTGATCGACGAGGTCTGGCGGCACGACGGCCGCATGCAGTGCTACGACCTGCGCAAGGGCAATGTGGAACAGGTGCAGACGGCGGACAACTTCCCGGTGATCGTTACCACCTTCGTGGTCTGGCGCGTGGGCGAACCGGTGACCTACCTCAAGGCGGTCAACACGGTGTCCGAGGCGGAAAATAAGCTGGATGATCTGGTGCGCAATGGCCGCAACAACGTGCTGGGCCGGCATGCCTTGAGCGATTTGATCAATACCGATCCCGGCAAGGTCCGGATTCCGGATGTGGAAAAGGAAATCCTGGGTGAACTCTCCGGAGTGGCGATGGAGAAATACGGCATTGAAGTCCGTTACATCGGCTTCCGGCACATCGGCTTTCCGGAGGATGTGACCATGAAAGTGTTCGAGCGCATGCGGGCCGAGCGGCAGCGCAAGTCCGACGCCTATCGGGCCGAGGGCGCCCGCGATGCGCAGAAGATCCGGTCCGAGGCGGACGTTAAGGTCAGTCGCATCCTTTCCGAGGCCGAGGCGGCGGGTATGCAGCTCCGCGCCGAGGGCGACCGCACCGCCGCCGCCGCTTACGCCGTGTTCCAGAAAGATCCGCAACTGGCCGTTTTTCTGCGCAAGCTGGAGGCGTTGCGCCAGGCGGTGGATGAGAAGACCACCCTGATTTTGGACACCAACACGCCGCCGTACGATCTGCTCCGGCCGGATGCGGCGCGCCTGCGCCCCGCCGCCGCCCCGGTCAAAGCCGCCACTCCGGAAAAGAAGTGACGCCGCCCATGAAGGCTCCGGAACTCGAAAAACTTTCGTCTCCGATCCCCGCCGCCGCGCCGGCCGCCAGCGACGCCGGCCTGGAAGCGCTCATGCGCACCGTGGGACGTTTTTTCCAGGCGTTGCGGCTGCTTATCGTGGTCGTGCTGGCCGTCAGCCTGTTCGGCGGCGCGTTCTACGTCAAGGTGGACCAGCAGGCCATGCTGTTCCGTTTCGGCAAGCTCGTGATCAAGGACGGGCAGGAAATCCTGCGCAGCGGCGACTGGTACTGGGCCTGGCCCTATCCGGTGGACGAGGTTCGGAAGATTCCGGCCCAGCGCTCCGTCACCCTCACCACGCGGCAGTTTGCGCCGAAGCTGGATCCGAACCGGCTGGAGAACAAGGAAAGCGCGCCGCCCCCGCCTGAGGATCAACCGTTGCGCCCCGGCCAGGACGGGTACCTGCTGACCGGTGACGCTAACATTATGCATACGGTCTGGACCCTGACCTACCGGGTGCGCGATGCCCGGCGCTATTACCTGGCTTTTGCCGACAATCCGGCCACGGCGACCGGGCCTGGCGGCGGGCCGGTGGCGAAAGAAGGAGTGGACTTCCTGATCCAATGTCTGCTGGAGGATGCCGCCGTAGCCGAAGTCGGGGCCTGGCCCGTGGAAGATGTTTTCCGGCCCGGCGCGGCCAAGGGCGGCGAAGCTGGCGCCCGCGGCGTCAGCTTGAACAACGCGGTGAAGGAACGGGTGATCCGGGCGCTGGAAACATTGGATGTGGGTATTGAGGTGCAGCAGGTGAGCCTGGTCGAAGTGCAGCCGCCGGCCTCGGTGCAGGCGACTTTCCGCAATGTGCTCAACGCCGCCACCGATCGGCAGACTGAGATCGACAAGGCCCGCGCCTACGAAAACAAGGTCATCACCGAAGCCGAAGGCCGGAAGACGAAAGTCCTCAGCGACGCCCGCGCCTATCAGACCCGCACCGTGGCCGGCATTCGCGCCGCCGCGGACTATTTCGAGACCGTTCTCAGCGAATACGAGAAAAATCCCGACACCATGCTGGTCTCGCTCCACGCCGACGCTGTCCGCGAGGCGCTGGGCCGGGCCGAGGCGCGTTATGTGACCCATGTCCGCGACGGTGGTGAACAGGAGGTTCGCCTCCTGCTCGGTCCGGAGCCGCCCCGGAAGAAGACGCCGGAAGCGGGCGGGCAGCCGTAGTTGAATTAGAACCTTTCAGACTAGGGAATTGAGCAAACATGCTGGGCCGGAAACCAAGCGAAACGTTTGAGAAGCGCACCGGCGCGGGCTGTGCCTGCTGCGGCGGGAACGACCACGATCACGGTCACGATGGGCATGGTCATGACCATGGGCACTCCCACGAGACGGTGCGCTTGGGCGTGGCTATCACCGGCGGCATTCTGGTGCTCAATTCCTACCTCGGCGGTTTTTTCCTGCCCGGTACGCTGGATCCGTTCGCGCTGGAACTGAGCGCGTTGGCCGGCGCCCTGATTTTGTCCGCCCCGATTCTGTGGACCTCGGTCAAGGATCTGCTGCGCGGCAAGGTCTACATGAACGAACTGGTGTCGCTGGCGCTGCTGGCAGCATTTGCCATCAAGGATTACCGCACCGCCGGGGCGGTGGCCTTCCTCATGCTGCTTTCGATCACGTTGGAGCAGAAGACCGCCATTGGCGCCGAGGCCTCCATTGAGGCGCTGGTCCGGCTCACGCCGCGCCAGGCCCGCCGCGTCCGGCGGGACGGCGGTGAAGAGGAAATGGTTGACGTCACGGAACTGCATATCGATGACGTCTGCCGCATTCGTCCCGGTGAAAATTTTCCGGCCGACGGCGTCGTCCTCACCGGCACCACTACGGTGAATCAGGCCTCCATCACGGGTGAATCGCTGCCGGCGGACAAGACGCCCGGGGCGGAAGTTTTTGCCGGCACCCAGAATTTGACCGGGCTGGTGGACGTGCGTGTCACCCGCGTTGGCCGGGACACGACCCTGGGCAAGGTCCGGGACCTCATTGTCGCCGCCGAATCTTCGCGCCTGCCGATCATGCGCATGATCGACCGGTATGTCGGCTTTTACACCCCGGCGATCCTGTCTTTGGCCGCCCTGGTCTGGTTCTTCACCAACGATTTATCGCGGGTGATTGCGGTGTTGATCATTGCCTGTCCCTGCGCCTTGGTCGTGGCCACGCCGTCCGCGGTCATCGCCGCTATCGCCGCCGCGGCGCGTCTGGGCATTCTGATCAAGGATGTGACGCATATTGAGCTGGCCGCCAAAATCCGGGCCGTGGTGTTTGACAAGACCGGCACCCTCACCGAAGGCGTGCTGGAGGTGGCCAAGCTCCACCCGGCGCCCGGCGTGGAACTGGCCGAACTCATGGAGACTGCCACGTCCGTCGAAGCCAACAGCAATCATCCCGCGGCCCAGGCCTTGCGCAAGCTGGCCCAGGACGCTGGCGTCCGCTGGCAGGCTCCCGGCGAATTCAAGGAAACCGCCGGCAAGGGCGTCACCGCGACGTTTAGCGGCGAGGTCTGCCGCGTCGGCCGTGTGACCTGGCTGCGTGAAGAAGGGCTGCCTGTTGACGCGGTTCCCGTTCCCGGTGAGGATACGCGGGCCATGAGCATCGTCTACGTTGCCCGCGGCGCCCGGGTTCTCGGCTGGATCGGCCTGCGTGACGCCGTGCGCCCCGCCGCCAGAGCTGCCGTGGACGCGCTTCGGGCCCAGGGGTTGCGCGAAATTTGCATGGTTACCGGCGACAACGAATCCGCAGCCCAGGCCGTGGCCGGAAAACTCGGAATTACCACAGTTCGCGCCGGCTGTCTGCCGCAGGAAAAAGTGGCCGTCGTCGAGGAACTTAAACGCCGTGGGCATCTGGTGGCGGTGGTCGGTGACGGCGTCAATGACGCGCCGGCCCTGGCCGCGGGCGACATTGGCATCGCCATGGGCGTTCTCGGCAGTGACGTGGCGGTGCAAAGTGCATCTATCGCGCTGATGAACAATGATTTGAGACGTATTCCGTTCCTGATTTCCCTGTCGCGTCGCACCCAGTCGCTAATGCGCCAGAATCTGGTTCTTGGTCTGCTCGTAATTCTGGGCGGCCTCTATCTCTCCACCGTTGGCTGGCTGACCCCGGTGTCTGCTGCCGTGGTGCATATCATCGGCACGATGGCTGTGGTTTTCAACAGTGCTCGGCTGGTTCGCTGCGGCGAGGAACTGGATCGGGCCGGTGAGGGATAAAGAGTGTGGTCTTGTGGTCGGCGAGGGAGTCGAGGGCTCATCGCCATCAGGGAATGCCATATTCCAGCGTGATCTTGCACGAGGTTTTATCATGAGCACGGCTTCGTCGGTGGTTTTGGAGAAGGATTCCCACGGGTTGGAGATGGCGGTGATGTGCCATCCGTCGGGCGCAGTCGCCACGGTGTACCTGCTGGGCGGGCATCTGACCTCCTGGTGCACGGCGGACGGGCGGGAGCGGCTGTTCCTCAGTCGCCGTTCCTGTTTCGCGGCGGGTCAGCCAATCCGCGGCGGCGTGCCGGTGATCTTTCCCCAGTTTGGCGACGGGCCGTTGCCGAAGCACGGTTTGGCCCGCACCCGCATCTGGGAACTGCGGCGGCAGGGTGTGCAGCCGGACGACGCCGTCTGGGCGGTTTTCGGCTGTGCGTCCACGGCGGTGGCAGCCCCGGCGGCCTGGCCGCACGCCTTTGACTTGGAATTGGCCGTGCATCTTGACGCGGCCGGTATCCGTCTTGGCCTGCGCGTCACCAACACCGGCGTCGCGCCGCTGCCCTTCCAGGTTGCGCTGCACACGTATTTCGCCGTGGACGACATTGCCGCAACCCGGGTGGTGGGGCTGGACGGCTGCGAGTACCTGGATTCCCTGCGCGGCCGGGTTCGAGAAACGGAAACCCGGCCGGAGATCCCGTTTGACCGGGAAACCGACCGGATCTATCTGCAAACCCCGGATGAGCTGCGGATCCTCGGCGCAGCCGGCGGCGAAGCCGTCCGCATTCGCACCCAGCACCTGCCCGACGCCGTGGTCTGGAATCCCTGGATCGACAAGGCCCGGGCCATGGAAGATTTCGGCGACGACGAATACCGGAACATGGTTTGCGTCGAGACCGGCGCCGTCGTTCCCGGCCGGATTCTGGCGCCGGGCGAGGAATGGGCTGGCCTGACGACTTATACGGCCGGCGCGGCGGTGTAGGCCGATATCCGCCCGATCTTTTGTGGCAGAATAGAGTCCTGTTAGAGACTCAAGCCGCCGGCGGCGGGTTCAAGAATTCCGCCAAGCGGCGGAACTGGGCGGGGGTGAGGACTTCGGCCCGGACGTCTTCCGGCAGGCCGAACCCGGTCAGGACGGCGCAGACGGCCGCGACGGGGAAGCGGGCGGACAGCATTTTGCGGAGCTGTTTCCGGCGCTGGCTGAAACCGAGCCGGACAATCTCGCGGATGCGGGTGAACTCCGCCGCCGTGGGCGCGGTGTCCCGGCGCTTGAACTGGACATAGGCCGAATCGACCTCGGGCGGCGGCAGGAAAACCTGCGGCGCGACCCGGCGCAGGATGCGCACGTCGTAAAAGAGTTGGACGAGTACGCTCAGGCTGCCGTAGTCCTTGGTGCCGGGCGCGGCCCGCATCCGTGCCGCCATTTCCCATTGCAGGAGAACGAAAAGTTCCCGGGGCGGATTGGCCAGTTCCAGGAAGCGGGCGATGACGACGCTGCTGATGCTGTAGGGGAGGTTGGCGATGCAGCGCCAGGGCGTCGTGCCGCTGATTGCCGCGAAGTCCACCCGGCAGGCGTCGCCTTCCACGAGGCGGAAATTTTCCCGGCCGTCGAAGGCGTTGTGGAGGTGTTCGGCCAGGCGCCGGTCCAGTTCCACGGCGATAACGTTGGTGCCGGCGTCCAGGAGCTGGGCGGTGAGGACGCCGGTGCCGGGGCCGATTTCGATCACGGTTTCGCCGGCCTGGGGCGCCGCGGTGCGCACCATCCAGTTGAGCAGGTTGGTGTCGGCCAGGAAATTCTGGCCGAGCTTACGACTGGGGTGGATCCCGAACCGTTCAAGCAGGGCGAGGAGTTCCTGCCGGTTCATGCGGTGCGGTGGCGGCGGGCCGGCGGCGGGCTCTGCGCCGTCCGGCGCCGCGGGGAGGGGGGGGGGGGGGCGGCATCAGGGGTGGCGGCGGCGGGCATGTCCGGGTCGGTGGTCATTTCTGTCCGTAATAGGAATTGGAGCCATGTTTGCGCAGGTAATGTTTGTCCAGCAGAAATTCATGCAGGGGCTGAAGGCCGGGGGCGATCTGGATGCTGCCGAAAGCCATCTGGGCGACGATTTCCAGGACGGCGCTGTTTTCCACCGCGTCGTGGGCATCCCGTCCCCAGGTGAAAGGGCCGTGGTGGGCCACCAGCGTGGCGGGCATGGAGATGGGGTCGGGATGGCGCCCTTCCTCGCCGGAGAAGGCCTCGACGATCACCTTCCCGGTATTGGCTTCATACTCGCCGGCCGTTTCTTCGGGCGTGAGGGAGCGGGTCACCGGGATGGTGCCGTGGAAATGGTCGGCATGGGTGGTGCCGAAGCAGGGGATGGAGCGGCTGGCCTGGGCAAAAATGGTGGCGTACACGCTATGGGTGTGGACGACGCCGCCCAGTTCGTTCCAGGCCCGGTACAGGGCGAGGTGGGTCGGCGTGTCGGAGGAGGGGCGCAGGGTGCCCTCGAGCACTTTGCCGTCCAGATCCAGCAGCACGATTTTCTCGGGCGTCAGTTCCGCATAACCGACGCCGCTGGGCTTGATGGCGACCACGCCGGCGGCGCGGTCGATACCGCTGGCATTGCCCCAGGTGCCGATGACCAGCCCCCGGCGCACCAGTTCCAGGTTGGCGCGACACACGCTTTCACGCAGTTCCTGGCAGGTCATGGCGGAGTATCCTTGGTCGGGGCTGGGTCAAAATCAAAGGGCGGCCACACGGCCGCCCATGGGAAAAAACCGGGTTGAGTCCGGTATTTGGCAGGATTACTTCTTTTTCTTGTCGTCCTTCTTGACGTCGGTTTTCTTCACCTCGTCAAGTTGGGGGGGGCGGATCTTGGTGGTCAGGCCCAAGTCTTTCTGGAGGACCGTAATCTTGTCGTTGATGGCCGTGGCGTTGGCCATGAGGGAGGTGGTATCGGCGCCCTTGCCGGTGGCTTCGTTCAGGCGCAGGCCGGCGGTTTCATATTCCTTGCGCAGCTTTTCCAGTTCGTTGTTGCCTTTTTTGGTAAGCCGGTCGACTTCGTCTTTCCAGGTGGCGCGCATGGCGTCTAACTTCTTGTTAAACGGGGCGGCTTTCTTATCCGAATCTTTGACGTCTTTGGCCTTGGCCTTGGCGTCATCTAACTCGGTTTGGAGCTTGATCGCTTCATCGCGGAGCTTGATCAGGGCGGGATAAAGGGTCTTGGCCTTGTCCAGTTCCTCGGGGGTAGGGCCTTTGGCGGCCGGGGCGGCGGCGTGTGTGGCCAGGGAGAAGGCGACGCCGACGGCGGCGAGCAGCATGAGTATTCGGGTTTTCATGTGTGGAATCCTCTGGGTTTGGGGAATCGTACCTGTAATACTAATAGAACGATGGGGAGAAGCAGTTAATTCTAAATTTCCCGGAGGCTGCTGGGTGATCGCCGCGGCGGACACCTCGGGTGGACAACAGGTAAAATATCAGCCGTGCGGCGTATTGGTCAAGTGCCGGGCGTAATCTGTCTCCAGAACTTCGACCATGCGACGCCAGTCAAAGTCGTGGCGGACCCGCTCGCGTCCGGCGTTTCCGAGGCGGGCCCGCAGGCCGGGATCGTGCAGGAGGCGGATCAAGGCGGCGGCGACGGCGGCGGGATCCTGCGGCGAGCAGAGTATCCCGGTTTTTCCGTCCGCCACCACTTCCGGCGTGCCGTCCAGCGGATGGGCGACGGCCGGCAGCCCCGCGGCCAGTCCCTGGACCACGCTCCGGGGCAGTCCTTCACGCAGGGAAAAATGGGCGAGAATGTCCATCTGGTGGACGTACATCGGGATGTCCGCCGGCGGCACCAGCCCGGTAAAAATGAAGAAGGATTCCAGGCCGCGCCGCCGGATTTCCGCTTCCAGCGCCGGCCGCAGCAATCCGTCTCCGACCAGGAGAAAACGCACTTCCGGGCAGGCCTTGACGATTTTCGAGGCGGCCGCAATCAGGGTGTCGTGTCCCTTGAGTTCAAACAGGCGGGCAATTTTGCCTATGACCAAGGCGCCGGTGGGAATGCCCAGTCGCCGGCGCAGATCCGGATCGCGCGTTCCGTTCAGAAACGGTTCTAATTCCATGCCGCTGTAGACGACCTGGTATTTCGCTGCGGGCGCCACGCCGGCGGCGACACATTGGTCGATCATGGCCTGGGCCACGGCATAGATCCGGTCGCACCGGCGCGCGGCCAGTTGTTCCGCGGCGATGTAAATCCGGTTGGCCAGGCCGCCCTGATAGGGATGGAACGCCTGGCCGTGGACGGTATGGACCACCAGTGGCACTCCGGCCCGGCGCGCCGCGAACCGGCCGAGGATGCCGGCCTTGGAGGAGTGGGTGTGGACGACCTCGAACCGTCCCGCGCGGAACACCCGCACCAGGTGCCGGTACGCGAGAAGGTCATGGAGCGGATGCAGTGCCCGGCACAGCCGCGGGATTTCAACCACCTGCAGGCCGGGCACGGGCCGGGTCTGGAGCAGCTTGCCTTCCGGTCCATCCGTCGGGCCGGTGATCAGCACGGCGTCGTGCCCGTGCTCCAAGTGCCCGCGGACAGTCAGGAGCGTATTCTCCTGAGCCCCGCCGATAATCATGCGGGTGATGACGTGGGCGATGCGCATGGTATAACATACCGTAAAATCAGGCCGCGCCTGAAGCGGTTTTTTCCGGATTAGGAGATTTCTTAGCCCGGATGATTCATCAAGGATCTTACAGAAGTTCCCCAACGTAGGGTTCAGGGTTCAGGCCGTCAGGAAGCAGAAGAGAGGAACGTGCAACCCCCATCTCGTTACAGGGGATGAGTCTTCGTCAGTCCTGAACCCTGAACCCTGAACCCTGAACCCTTTGCGGTCAGAATGGAGTTTTGCAAGCGGATTTCATGAGAATTGGCTCGCTCATTCACCTTCGCGGTTCGGACGGGCATAACCGCCTGAAACTTGGAGTGAAACGGGAGTTTCTTGAATAATCCAGGCTAAGAGTGGCCGCCGCCCTTGGATCGGGAGTGCGCATGAGGATGGGGGGCGGTGATCGTGTCCCCGGGTGCGATCCGGACGCCGATTTTGCGCCCGTCGAACGTCCCCCGGGTCAGGGAGGCTTCCAAGTCTGTCGCGGCCTCCAAGGGAGCCTCGAACGAACTGATTTGCTCCTGGATCCGGATCTTGCCGAGGCGTACCATGGGGCCGCGGGTGGCACGGTTGATCAGGGTGATCAGGGCTGCCGGGGTCAGACGGTTTCGGCGGCCGAGATTGATCTCCATCGTGACCATGTCCCCGGGGTTCCCGCGCCGGGCGCCCGGTTCAAAGGCTTGATGCCGGTCCCCCTGAGTCACCTCCGAGAGCCCTTTGTCTTCATCCCAGAACCGCTTGCATTCCAGCAGAACAAAGCGTTTCAAGACTTCATCCGGCGTCATCTCCGCCAGGGCCGCGGTCACTACCGGCAGCATGCTGTCGAGCATGGGGTGCGCCGTGTCGAGTCCCTTGAGCCGTTCCACCAGCCCCAGAATCTGGGACTCGCAGACGTTACGCAACGTCGGCACGGTCTTGTGGATGAAGGTCTTTTTGATGATCTGCTCAATGGTGCGGAGCTTGAATTCTTCACGCATATTGACGATGACGATGGAGGTTCCGGCCTTGCCCGCCCGGCCGGTCCGGCCGCTGCGGTGGGTATACCCCTCGGGTTCATCCGGCAGATTGTAGTTGATCACATGGGTCAGGTGGGTGACGTCCAGCCCGCGCGCCGCCACATCGGTGGCGACCAGCAGTTGCAGTTCACGGGCGCGGAATTTTTTCATCACGGCATCGCGTTGTTCCTGCATCATCTCCCCGTGCAGGGCGTCGGCGTTGTAGCCGTCCCGCATCAGGTTCGCGGCCACCTCCTGGGTTTCCGCCCGCGTGCGGCAGAACACAATTCCATAGACGTTCCGGTGGAAGTCGAGAATCCGTTTCAGGGCCGGATAGCGGTCCTTGGCGTGGACCTTATAGCATTCATGGCTGACGTTTTCCGAGCCGGCGTTGCGCTGGCCGACCACCACCTCTTCCGGGTTGCGCATGTACTTGCCGGCAATGGCCGCTACCGCCTTCGACATCGTGGCGGAAAACAGCAGTTTCCGGACGTCTTCCGGAACGTTGCTAAGGATGGCTTCCAGTTCTTCCTGGAATCCCATGTTCAGCATTTCGTCAGCCTCATCCAGCACCACCCGCTGAACCTGGCTCAGGTCGGCGTTCCGATGCCGCAGCAGGTCGTTCATGCGCCCTGGGGTTGCCACCACGATGTGCGCGCCGCGCTGCAAGGCCCAGACCTGTTCCCGAACCGGGGCGCCGCCGTAGACCGCGACAATCCGGACCCCGGGCGTGTGCTTGGCAAACCCGGCCAGATCTTTGGTGATCTGCATGCACAGTTCGCGGGTGGGGCAGAGAATCACCGCCTGGATGGCGGGATTGGCCTGATCGGTCATCTGCACCAGCGGCAGGCCGTAGGCTGCGGTCTTGCCGGTGCCGGTCTGGGCCAGGGCCACCAGGTCCCGCGAGCCGCCCAAGATCATCGGCAATACCTTCCGCTGCACGGGGGTAGGCTTCTCAAAGTTCAGGTCCGCAATGGCTTGCAGCAGTGACGGGGCCAGTCCAAACGAGTCGAAATTTGGCATCGGGGTCTTTCATTCAACAGGTAAACGGCGGCATCCACTCGTGGAGTGGGCTGCCATGCCGGAGTGCCGGCGCTTGCCGTGGGGACGCCACACCGCCGCCCGCAAAAACGGACAACCGCAGGTCTGGCGGGGATGGGAACTGTCAATATAGCCGCTCAACCGCCTTTGTCCGCCGGCGCCTGCCGTTACAAAATCAAGGAACCCGGACGTTGACATGAGGCTGCGCTACATGTACGTTGAACCAGCCGGTGCCTGTGACCGGAAAACCTGAAGCGCCGCCGCCAACCAAAAAAGGGAAATGACGATGAACACGAGTTTTCTCCAAGTTGTTCGTCCTCTTGCCGCTGCCGTGGTGATCACCTGCTGCGGATATGTCTGTGCGGCGGAAAAGCCGGCCCAGCCCGCCGTGGTGAAAGACGCTTATCCGCTGACCACCTGCGTTGTTTCCGGCGACAAGCTGGGCGGGGAGATGGGCGCGCCCGTCAAATTCGACTACAACGGCCGCGAGATCCGCTTCTGCTGCCCGATGTGCGTCGCCGAGTTCAAGAAAGATCCGGCGAAGTATCTGAAGCTCCTGGATGACGCCGCGGCCAAGAACGCGGCGGCGGCCGCCGCTGCCAAACCCGAAGCCGGCAAGAAATGAAAGAGCGCGTCCAGCGTTGGTGGCCGGTTTGGGCCCGGACATTTGCCGTGGCGGCGGCCCTTGCCGCCGCTGGCTGCGCCTCGCTCCAGCCGGCCGGGGAGGCCGCCGCCCGCCGCGACCGGGCGGCGGTGGGCGCCGCCTACCGCCCTGGCGATCTCAAGCCCGTTCTGCCTGCGCTCACGGAACAATCTCCGCCGGAAGAGTATCTGCGCTATGCGCTGTTCAACCATCCCGCGGTCTCGGAGGCGTATTACGACTGGTTCGCCTCGGTCGAAAAAATCACGGGAATGCGGACGCCGCCGGACCCGAAGCTCACCTTCCAGATGGACATCCAGTCGATCGTCACCTCGGTGATGCCGGGGCTGATGTTTGATTTCCCCGCACCGGGAAAGCTTGCCGCGGCCGCCGCCGGCGCCACCGCCGAGGCCGCCGCCCGGTACGCCGCGTTTGAACAGGCCGTCCTGCAGACGGCGTTCGGGGTCAAGCGCGCGGCCTTTGACCTGCGCCTGCTCGACCGGAAACTGGAACTGGACCGCCAGTCCCTAGCCCTCCTCACCGAACTCGAAAAACTGGCCGAAGCCCGGAACGCCTCCGGCCAAGGTTCGTTGCCGGACGTGTTGCGCACCCAGATCGAACAGAGCCGGATGCAGGCGGAAATCGAAAATCTGGCAGATTCGCGCGACCTTCTTCTGGCCAGGTTCAAGGCCGCCCTGGGCGACAGTCCGGACCAGCCCGCGCCGCCGGTCATGAAGACGCCGTTTCCAACCGTTTCCTTGGACGTTGCGTCCAGCCAACTGCTGGCCGAGGCGCTGGCCCGCAACCCCGTGCTCCGGGGCCTGGATGCCGAAATCCGTCAGGCCGAGGCCGGCATCACTCTGGCGCGCAAGGCCGGCATCCCTGACTTTTCCGCGGGCGCGGAGGCGGACCTGAAGGCGATTCCTGTGCTCTGGCGCCCCCAGGCGACCATGACCCTGCCGGTCTGGCGCGACCGGATCGCCGCGGACATCGCCGCGGCCCGGGCCGGAAAAAACGCGGCCCAGGCCAAGCTTGACGCCGGCCGGATCGCCCTGGCCGTCGACTTTGCCGACAAGCGGTTTCAAGTCGTGGAAAGCAGCCGGAATCTGCGCCTTCTGCGTGAGACGCTGCTGCCCAAGACGCGCCAGGCTCTGGATGCCGCGCGCTCCGCCTATCTCACCGGTGCGGTGGATTTTCAGACCATGCTGGATTATGAACGCATGCTCCTGGATTTCGGCATGGCCGAAGCGGAGGCGCAAGCGCAGCATGACACCGCCTTGGCCGAGCTTTCCCTGATCCTCCTGGCCCGCCCCCCGCCGGGCGCGCCGCTGAAATGAAGAACCCCAACCCAAGGGTGCGGGGTATCCAACAGCCAAACCCCAAAGCACGAGAGTCTTCCGTTTTCAGCCCCAACGGGGCGCACCATAACAGCCTGGGGCAGAGCGTAGCGTCGCCCCAGGATTCCGTTACAACACCGGTTGAGCCCTGAAGGGGCGACCCATAGGAATTCGGCGACATGCTCGCGCAACCCAAAATGGTTCGCCCCTACAGGGCTCCGGTCTCATTTTCGCTCCAACCTGGGGCGTTGCCCCAGGCTATTATGGAACCGCGCCTTCAGCGCTCCGATCTACCGAAAACGTAAGTGACCCAAAGGGTCGGGGTATTGACCACCATTGGGAATAAAAGGTGCTATCATGAAATTCACACGGGTCCCCGGTCTGCTGGTGGCACTCCTTCTGACCGCAGGATTGTCGTGGGCCGTTCCGGCCATTGCCGCCGAACCGACTCCCGCCGCGGTCACGCCGGCCAAGGCGCTCTGGACCTGCGGCATGCATCCGCAGATCATCCAGGACCACCCCGGCAACTGCCCGATCTGCGGCATGAAACTGACCCCGGTCCGCAAGCAGCCGTCCGTTTCCGCGCCGTCGGCAGGCGTCGCCGCCGCCGGCGACGCCAACGCCATCGTCATTGATCCGGTTACCACCCAGAACATGAACCTGCGCACCGGCCTGGTCGTCCGCGGGCCGTTGCGGCGCGCCATCCGCACCGTCGGCGCCGTGGACTATGACGAAACCGCCATGAGCGATGTCACCACCAAGTTCAAGGGCTGGATCGAAAAACTCTACGCCGACAGCACCGGACGCTTGGTGCACAAAGGCGAACCGCTCTTTGAGATTTACTCGCCCGAACTGTACAGCGCCCAGGTGGAATATGTGCTGGCCCTGAAATCGGGCGACGGCGCGGAACTGATGAAGGTCAGTGCGCTGACCAAGTTGAAGTTCTTCGATATCTCCGACGACCAGATCGCCGAACTTGAAAAGACGCGCGTGGCGAAAAAGACGCTAAAGGTACTGGCGCCGCGGGACGGGATTATCATGGAAAAATTGGTGGTCGAAGGGCAAATGGCCGATGCCGGCATGAAGCTCTTCCGTATCGCCGATCTCGGCACGGTCTGGGTGCTGGCCCAGGTCTACGAGCAGGACCTGTCGTTCGTGAGTCTCGGCCAGGAGGGGGCTGTGACCCTCAGCTATCTGCCGGACCGCATCTTCCGCGGCCGGGTCACCTACATCTATCCGTCGGTGGACGAGCGGACGCGCACCGTCAAGGTCCGCTTGGAATTCCACAATCCCGGGTACACGCTCAAGCCCGGCATGTTTGCCGCGGTGAAGCTGGAGGCGGAACTGGCGAAGGATGTGTTGCTGGTGCCGGATACGGCGGTGCTGCGCAGCGGCGAGATCAACACCGTTTTCGTGGCGCTCCCCGGCGGCCGGTTCGACCCGCGCACCGTCACCCTCGGCCCGCGTTCCGAGGCCGGATTCTACCAGGTGTTCGACGGCGTGAAGGAAGGGGAAAAGGTCGTCACCTCCGGCCAGTTCATGCTCGATTCCGAAAGCCAGTTGCGCGAGGCCATCGCCAAGATGCAGTCCAGCCCTGTCGCTCCCGCGCCGGCCCTTTCGGGCTCTCCTGCCGAACAATCTAAAATCGAAAATCCAAAATCGAAAATTCCCCCCGCCGCCCCCGTCTACCTCTGCCCCATGCCCGAGCATGTCTCCATCCTCTACAACCACGCGGGGAACTGTCCGCTCTGCGGCATGGCCCTGGTGCCGGTGACCCCGGAACTGCTGGTCCAGATCCAGCCGGGCGAGGCGGTCGACTATTACACCTGCCCCATGCCGGAACATGCGGACGTGCATGAGGCCAAGTCCGGCAAATGCCCGAAGTGCGGCATGACCCTGCTCCCGGTGATGAAAGCGGCCGCGGTCCCGGCTGCCGCCGCCGCGCCGACGACGTCCGGCCCGGAGGCCGCGGCGGTCTGGACCTGTCCGATGCACCCGCAGATCCGCCAGGATCACGCCGGCGACTGCCCGCTCTGCGGGATGCATCTGGTGCCGGGGAAGAAGTGATCGACGCCCCCACCTGGGAACGCCGAGCCCCAGCTCGGCAAGTATTTCATGGCAGGGATCGACAGGTTGTACATAACGGAGTCAGAGAACGTATGGCTTCCATCTTTTGCTCCGCGACTGTTGCATCAGCCGCGAGTGATCTTACGTTGAAGGAAAGTCATCATGTTGGGGGCGGGGCATCCCCGGCTCGTGGTGAAGCACAGTTTGGGCTGGCATCTTGGGATTCGTGTTTTTTATGAAAGCTTACGCGGAACAACAACCAAGCCTTGATTTGACCGTATGTGATGGGGTCAGTGCCTACCAATCGGACCGTGGCCTGTTCACGGAAAGCTACCTTCGTCGGCAGTTGCTGAATTCACCGCACCTGCCATCCAGCGAAGCGGCAAAGCCTGTTTATGAGCGACTCCGGGAACTGTGGAATCAGAATGCCGTTGCCCTGAAAAAGCGCAAGGAGGCATTCACCCGTTCCCAGTTCCTGGACGTGGTCTTGCAGGAACTCGGCTGGTTTTTCATTCCCGAAGAAACCTTGCCCGCCAAGACCGCCACGCTTCGCAAACGCCCCGACTATTGCCTTTTCACCAACCGCGAGGCGCAACAAAGCGCGGCCGCCAGTGAAAGTGCCGAGGGCGTATTTAGTCTCGCGGCTACCGTGTTGGAAGCCAAAAAAGCAGGGCATCCACTTGACCAGGTGTCCACCACGGAAACTCCTGGCTGGTTCCCAAGCCAGCAGGCCATGCACTATCTCCAAAACGCCAAGGGCGCTCAGGGGAAGCGGTTCTTTAATTGGGTCATTCTCACCAATGCCGAGCAATGGCGTCTCTACGGGGAGCACACGGCCGTTGGCGATACCTTCTCCTTTCACCTGGTCAAGAACGGCTTTTTCTGTGACCTGAAGAGTTTCCGCATTTTCCTGGCCTTGTTCCGGGCGGCCGCCTTCGAGCAGGATGGCAGCGGCCGCTGCCTGCTCGACCGCTTGCGGGAAGACGCCCTCCTGCACCAAGTCGAAATCGAAAAAAATCTGCGCTATCGGGTATTCGACGTCCTGGAAGAACTCGCGCTCGCCTTTTACCAGAACCAAGCCAATAAGTTGTCGGAGGCGGACTTGCCCCGCTTGTACGACGTCTCCATGATCTTTCTCTACCGCCTGTTGTTCGTGCTTTACGCCGAAAGCCGCGACCTGCTCCCCGTCAAAACCTCCGGCGAAGGCGCCAACAAACTCTACCGGAACAAATTTTCCCTGACCCGTTTCGTGGATATCCTGCGGAATGCCGCGGCCTACGACGGCGATGCGTTTGACGAACTCTATGAAGGACTCCTTAAGCTCTTTCACCTCATCAACGGCGATCGCCCGGAACAAAACACCGCGTGCAACGTGGCCCGCTACAACGGCGGCCTCTTCAACCCGGACAAACATCCGGAGATCGAATCGTGGCGCATCGGCGACAAGTCCCTCGCCAACATCCTTCGCCAACTGATCTTCGCCCAACCCCCGGCCCGCGAAAGCAACCGGCAGCTCAAGATCTTCACGGACGAAACCATTGACTATGCCACCATGGAAGTCCGCCAGTTAGGCGACATCTACGAGGGGCTTCTCGGTGGCAAACTTGTCCCGGACAAAGGCCGTCTCGCGCTCAAGGACGAAAACGGCAAGAACCATCGTTCCGGCGTGTTCTACACTCCCGACTGGGTCGTGGAATATCTTCTCCGGGAAGCGCTCCGGCCGTTACTCGCGCGGATTGAAGCTTCCCCCGAAGTCGCGGCCGCGCGGACCGCCAGATCCATGGAGAAGCGGGAGTGCAACGCCTTTGCCCTGGCCGTGCTGAAACTGAACCTGGTTGACCCCGCCATGGGCAGCGGCCATTTCCTTGTCCGCGCCGTGGAACGGCTGGCCCGGGAGATTTTTGACCATCCCACCACCCGGCGGATGACGGAAAAAGTCGTCACCCAGGGCGACCGCAAGCGATCCAAGGAGGAAATTCTCCGGGACGGACGCATTCCCGTCACCGGTGGCAACTCACAGGAAGAGGCGGAAATCGCCTACTGGCGCCGGCGCATTGTCGAAGCCTGTATCTATGGCGTCGACATCAATCCGCTGGCCGTCGAACTCGCCAAGCTCTCCCTCTGGCTCACCTGCATTGCCGCCGACGAACCGCTCAGCTTCCTTGACCATCACCTGCGGCAGGGCAACTCCCTTCTCTATGCCCGCGTCGGCGAACTTCGCTCCCTGCCCACCGCCACCGGTTCCTCCGTTCTCGAACTCGGCGACCAACTCACCGCCACCCTCCGTGACGTCATCGCCGTGACCGTGGACATTGAAGCCACCGCCAGCACCGAAATGGAATTGGTCAAGAACAAGGAAACGCGCTGGCACGAGGTTTCCGCCCAGGTCATCCCCTTTGTGGAAACCGCCCATGACTGGGTCGCCACCCTCCTTGGCCTGCCCCTGGATGAGTACGAATACCGCAACCTCGCGTTGCTCCGCCACGCGCCGGATCAACTCGCGGCTGACGATTTGGGAAAAGCCCGGGAACTTCAGCAAAAGTTGCTTCCGGAGCGGACGAAACTTCTGGCGGAAACCACGCCGTTCCACTGGGAACTCGCCTTCCCTGACGTCTTTTTCCAGCCCGACGGCACGCCGCTGCCGGACGCGGACGCCGGCTTCGATGTCGTCCTGGGCAACCCCCCGTACATCTCCACCCATACCAGCATGGGCGATGCCGCCCGCAAGGCCATTGAATACCGCTTCGGGTACCTCGATGATCTCTACGTCCACTTCACCGACCTCGGCTTCCGCCTGCTCCGCACTGGTGGCACTTTTGGTTTCATTGTCTCCGACACCTTCTTCACTCTCGCCAGCAAGCAGCGGATGCGTGACCTGCTCCAGAAGAACGTCTTGTTCCGGCTCGGCCAGTGCGATCCGTTTGACGCCACGGTGGACGCCGCGATCTTTGTCGCCTGCAAAGATGCCCCGCCGCGAGAGGGGCACCCGCTCCTCTTCGTCCAGGCCCGGCCCCGCCGTCTGGCGGACAACCAGATGAGCCGTCCGGACGAGGCGCTGCCGCTCCTGCCGCCCGCGGAAAATCTCGCGCTGCCGGAGTCCGCCGACGGCACCCGCCACGGCGAGTTCCAGACCCTGCGCCTGCATCAAGTTCCGGCGGCGCTGTTTGCCGATGCGCACAAGGGCGTCTTCTTCGAGCCGCGTCCCGCCACGCTCGAACTGTTCCGCCGCTTCAACGAACCGGTGAAACGGCTTGTGGCCGAATGGTGGCCGAAAATCGAGACCTCCGCCAAGTTCGCCGACAACCGTGCCGCCATCGCCGCCTATCACCAGACTCTCAAGCCCGGCGACGTCACCCTCGTCGGCCTCATCGCTGAAGGCGGGCAGGGCATGCGCACCGCCAACAACGCCCGCTTCCTCGGCTATCTCGACGGCACACCGCAGGCTGAGGCGATCTTGGCCAAACGCCGGACGTGGACAGCCCGCTGGCAGCAAAGCCCGACCATCGGTCCGCGGTTCCTGGAACTTTTGGCAAAAGCCGGCGGCGACCCCACCAAACCGCTGGAGGATTCTGCCGCCTGGGAAAACACGGTTGAGCCGTTGCGCGAACAGTTCTCCGCTATCGAACTCGGCTTTGGCAAGACCGACCTCTACCGTGTCGTCCCGCCGGGACTGGTTGCCACGGAGGAAGATTTCCAGTTCACTTGGGACGCCCGCCGGGAGGAACTGTTCGCGCTGTGGAAGAAGGAGCCCACGCTGGAAGCCTTCTGGCAAGGCACACGCCTACCCGGCGGCGGCAAGCCGTTGAGTGAACTTCGCAAGGCGCGGAAAATCTCCACCGCTGATTTCTGTGCGCTCTGCGAAGCACTTCAGCATTGGCTGGCCGAAAACAAACTGTCTGCGCGCCTTCTTGGTCTGCGCTCCGGTGAAACTTACTCCGATCCCGAGGCTGCCCCGCGCGTTGCCGTTACCTACAACGGGTTTTGCGGCCGCCGCCGCTTTGCTCCTTTCCGTAAAGGAGATCCTGAAGGTAACCGCTGGCTGGACAATGAACCGCTCTACATTGATTGGCTGCAATCGAATGTGATTTGGCTGTTTGCCAACAGCGGGCGCCCTGAAACCCGCTCCCCGGTCATCCGTAACGCGCATCTGTATTTCACGGAGGGTGTTACATACACATTACTAGGCAACCATGTGGCGTTAAAGGCCAAGCTGCAACATCCCTGCGTGTTCGATGCCAGCGCCTCAAGATTGACTTCCGTACTCAGCGACGTTCTACCCAAGGCAATGCTTGCCATCTTCAACTCAGATGTCTTCAGCTATTATCTCAAAAAATTGCAGAAGAACACGGCCGCCTTCGAGATCAGTGATCTCCGGATGATGCCGCTGGTGATACCGGACGCGACGCAGTCAAAACGCTTGAGGACGCTTACGGAGACTGCCGTCGAACTTAAGCGCCTCCATTTCACCAACCAGGAACCGGGCAACGAAATGGCCGCATTTGTCCGTGCGACGCTGGCCAGCGGGCTTCTCGCGGCCGCGCCGTCCTATCTGCGTCCCGGCGCGCAGATGCAGTTGCTGGCGACGGTGGAGGATTGTCTGGCCGTGGTCGAGCTGGCCGTCAATTGGGAAGCCGAGAAACTCTACGGCGTCGAAGGACTCGGCCCATTCGATGAGTTTTGAACCATGAACTCCATTTCCTCACCCTTTCGATCCAGAAACTCTGGCGCTCCCCCACCTGGGAACGCCGAGCCCCAGCTCGGCAAGTCTTCCCATCGCGGCTGGTACACCCGCGGCTACCTCCCGCACCACGACGACGCCAACCTGCGGCAAGCCATCACCTATCATCTGGCCGACAGCCTGCCCGCCAGCGCGTTAGAGCGCATTCATGCTGAACTGGATGGTGTTCCGGCGGAATTGCAGGACACGGAACGGCGGAAGCGGCTGGACGCCTGGCTGGATGCCGGACATGGCTCCTGTATTCTGCGACACCCGGAAGTCGCGGTCTGCGTCGTGGATACTTGGCAGCGGTTCGCCGGAGAACGGTATGATCTGCTTGCCTGGGTGGTGATGCCGAATCATGTGCATGTGCTGATCCGTGCCTACCCGGGGGGGGCGTTGGGGAAGATCGTTCAGTCCTGGAAGAGTTTTACGGGGAGGAAGATTCGGGAGGTGATGGAGAGCGAAGAGACTTGCCGAGCTGGGGCTCGGCGTTCCCAGGGGGGGGCGTCCCCCGGGGGGACGGCCCCGGATGGGGCGTCCCAGGCGGGCGGAGGCGCTTGGATGCGGGAGTATTGGGATCGCGTGATCCGGGATGAGAAGCATTTTCAGACGGCGCTGAATTATATCCATGCGAATCCGGTCAAGGCCGGATTGGTTTCCTCGCCGGAAGAATGGGATTGGAGCAGCGCCCGGAACGGGCGGAAGATTACCCTGGGAACGCCGAGCCCTAGCTCGGCAAGTCCGGACGACACGCCGAGCTGGGGCTCGGCGTTCCCAGGGGGGGACGTTCCCAGGAGTGCCCCATGCTGAAACACATCATTGATTTCTCCCTGAAAAACCGCTTCCTGGTGCTGCTGGCGACGGCGGCGCTGGTGCTCGGCGGCGCGTATGCGGTGCGCAACATCCCGCTGGACGCGATTCCGGACCTGTCGGACACCCAGGTGATCATCTACACCGAGTGGCC
>CAITSE010000108.1 GCA_903894975.1 uncultured Lentisphaerota bacterium | reverse complement strand
TCAGGGTTCAGGGGTCAGGGTTCAGGGTTCAGGGGTCAGGGTTCAGGAAACGGCCATTTGGAATCAGGATCGAACCCACAGCCATTTCATGTATTCCCTTCTTTTCCCGTCTCCTGAACCCCGAACCCTGAACTCCGCCCCCCCCGGCTTTAGCCTCTCGTTTCGGAGTTATGGTACCCCCATGAAAATTTCCATTGACCAGGCGGTCTGCGTGTTCGGCACGGTGCGCGCCCTGGACGGCATCTCCCTGGAGATTGCCGACGGTGAACTGTTCTTTCTGCTCGGCGCCTCCGGCTGCGGCAAAACCACCCTGCTCCGCTCCCTGGCCGGCTTCCAGGAACTGGCTTCCGGTGCGATCCGGTTTGACGGCAAGGACATCGCCGGCGTCCCGGCGCATCAGCGTAACGCCGGCATGATGTTCCAGGGCTATGCGTTATGGCCGCACATGACTGTGGCCGAGAACGTCGCGTTCGGCTTGGAACAGCGCGGCGTGAACCGGGCCGACCGGGAAACTCGCGTCCGCCGGGCCTTGGAACAGGTCCGCATCTCCGACCTGGCCGCGCGCAAGCCGAACCAGCTTTCCGGCGGCCAGCAGCAGCGCGTCGCCCTGGCCCGCACCCTGGTGGTCGAGCCCGGCGTGTTGCTCCTGGATGAACCACTGGCGAACCTGGACGCCAAGCTGCGCCTGGAAATGCGCAACGAGATCCGCCGGCTCTGCAAGGAAGCGGGGCTGACCGCGGTCTATGTCACCCACGACCAGAAAGAGGCGCTGAGTGTGGCCGACCGCCTGGCGGTGATGGACCGGGGCCGGCTGGCGCAGCTCGGCACGCCGCGCGAAGTCTACACCCGCCCGGCCACGGCGTTCGTGGCGGAATTCATCGGGGAAACCCATTTTCTGCCGGCGCGCGTGACCATCGTCGCCGCGGGCGTGGTCCGCCTGGAAACCGCGCTTGGCGTTTTCCAGTCCACGGCTTTTTCAGACGGGCTGGCCGTTGGCGCCGAAGTTGTGCTGTCGCTGCGGCCCGAGGCGCTGCGGCCCGCCCTTTTCGACCTGGCCGTGCCGCCTTCCGTGAACCGCTTCGCCGCCACGGTCCGGGAGACCATTTATCTTGGCGCCCAGGCGCAGCATATCGTCGATGCGGTGACCGATCCGGCGCGCGTCTTCCAGGTGCTGGAGCAGAACCCGCGGACGCCCCTGGTGCCCGGCACCGCCGTCAGCCTGGAATTCGATCCCGCCGACACCGTAGTCCTGCCCCGGTGAAAAACCCGTGGGGGGGATTTCGCCACGTCAGGCGGCGTGGCCCCTGGGGGGCGGGTGTCCACACCCGGCAAACCCGGGCCGGCGGGCTTCCAGCCCGGCGAACCGTTTCGCGCGTCCCGCCGAGCCCCTCCGGACTGAAAAAGTTCACTTAAGTGAACTTTGGTTTAATCCATTGATTGAAAACAAATTTCATCTGAAAAAAAACGAGCGAACTCCGGTCGCGGCCTCGAACGGAAAAACGGAAGACGGAAAAATTCGGCTCAAAACTGGATCCCGTTTTCACGGTTTTATCCATCATCCAGGCGAACCCGCAGGCCTTTACGAACGTTCTGCGGCAAGGTTGTTCGCGAGAATAGCAATGGCCGCGTCGAGATCTGCGATCACTTCCGCCGGCATGTCTTTCACCCGGGCGCCCTGCTGGCGCAGGAGGCGGAGCCGGGACAGGAAGGATTTCAGTCCCTGTCCGCCGCCGCGTCCCTGGCGTTGCAGCTTGGCCAATTCGCCTTCCCGCAGCCGGCCGTCCAGGCCCTTCTGCCGTAACTCGTTCAGTGCCGCTTTGGTTCCGGGGGCCAGGTCTGGGCGCGCCAGTTCCTCTTCGATGCGGATAAGGTCCGCGACATCGGCCAGGTCCGGGATGAACCCCGCGGGTTTGGGTTCGAGCCATTCCGGATGGAACTTGCAGACCCAGTCATAAGCTTGGAGATAGCGGTACATGGAGGTCTTGCCCAGACGCAGCCGTTCCGCGGCATAACTTTCCATGTCTTTGTGATCGAGGGCCGCGTACAGTTTTTTATCCCGGACCTGGCTCAGCAATGCGCCCACCCGGAGGTAGGCGATCTGCGCATTCTTCAGGTGCCCCTTTAGCACCCAGGTGATTTCCAGGGCTTCCTGGGCGGCGGTCTTGGCCTTGGCCACCGGGCGCGGCGCGGTCGCCGGTGCGGTTTTCGGGACAGTCTTTGTCGTAAGCATAGTTTCTCTCCTCCTCGTGGCTGTCGCGCTCCTCTTCCCGGCGACAGACACTTCCCCGCAATGTACCGCAAAAGTTGTTTTGAGCGCGGTCGCCGCGCCTTACGGCGAGGTTTTCTTGAAGCTTGGGAGGAACTCGCTGGTTGTCCCGTGGGTAATAAGGCAGGGGCAACGCCCCTGTAATCGTCGATCGAGAGCCCTCGAGAGCTCCCGATGGCCCTCGAGGGCTCTCGATATTTTTCACTACATGGGCGTTGCCTTTGCCCTTCGGTCCCTGCGGGACGAAGGCGATGGATGCGCGGCGGCCAGGTCCTCCGCCAGGGAGACCCGCAGGAACAGACGGAGTTCGCGCCGAGCGGGGGCTCGGCGTTCCCAGGGCGGGGTCGGGCGAATTCCGCTCCCGGGCGGGCTACATTATTTTTTATACACACACTTCCGCCGGGAGCCGTCCATGCTTATTTCCGCCGAGGTTGATGCGCGTCTGGCCGGGCTGGGTCTGGCGTGGCCGGTGCCGCCGCAGCCGGTGGCGGCGTATGTGCCGTCTGTGCGCACGGGCAATCTCCTGTTCATCAGCGGGCAGCTCCCGTTCGTGGACGGAAAACTGACCGCCACGGGCAAGGTGCCGGTGCAGGTTTCGCTGGAACAGGCCCAGTCTGCCGCGGCGCGCGCCGCGCTGAATGCGCTGGCCGTGCTCCGCGCCGAACTGGGCGGCGATTGGTCGCGGCTGGTGCGGATTGTCCGCGTCGGCGTGTTCGTGGCGGCGTCGCCGGAGTTCACCGAGAGCGCTAAGGTCGCCAACGGCGCCAGCGAACTGCTGGCCACGCTGCTGGGCGAGGCCGGCCGGCATGCCCGCGCCGCGGTCGGCGTTGCCGTGCTGCCCCTCGACGCCCCGGTCGAAGTCGAGGTCATTGCCGAATTACAGCCCTGAATGGTTTTGCCGCGAAAGAACGCATAGATCGCAAAGGGGTACGGGAAAATTTATTCTTTGAGTTCTTTGCGTTCTTTCGCGGCAAAAAACGGTTTTACTGGTTCCCTATTATCGGCGGCCTAGCTTGCATTCCGGCCGGCTCCCGATGATACTTACTTTCAGGCGTCCCGCAAAAAACCGGTTCGATTTCGGACGGATCGGACGGATCGGTCCGACACCCCCACAAGCCACAGGCCCACAGACCACAGGCCCCACCCAACCCCAATGCGCCTTCTCATCATTCAATGCGCGGCCCTCGGGCAGGAGCTGGTCGAACGCTTTCCGGAACTGCGGGAGGCGCTGCCGGGCGGCTTGGCGCGGCCGTTGACGCCGCCGTTTCCCGCCGTCACCTGCACGGCGCAGGCGACCTTTCGCACCGGGCTCGACCCGGCCGGGCACGGCATGGTCGCCAACGGCGTGTACAACCGCGAGCTGCGCCGGGCCGCGTTCTGGGAACAATCCGCGGCGCAACTGCCGGCGGGGCGAATCTGGGACGGGTTCCACGCCGGCGGCGGCCGGGTCGGCCTGATCTGCTGGCAGCAGAGCCTGGGCGAGGACGTGGAACTGCTGCTGTCCCCGGCGCCGATCCACACGCACGGCGGCGGCATGATCCAGGATTGTTATTCACGGCCGCCGGAACTCTACCGGGAACTGGTGGCGGAAACCGGCAAGAAGTTTAATCTCATGGAGTACTGGGGGCCGTTGGCCTCGTTCCGTTCGACCCGCTGGATCGCCGCGGCGACCCGCGCGGTGCTGGCCCGCGGCGAAAGCGCGCCGGAACTGCTCCTAACCTATCTGCCGCACCTGGACTGCGCCCTGCAAAAACACGGGCCGGCGGATGAGAAACAGACCCGTCGCGCGGTGCTGGAACTGGCCGGCGAACTCCGCAGCCTGACCGCCGCCGCCCGCGCTGCCGGGTACGAAACGCTGGTGTTCGGCGATTATGCCATCACCCCGGCGACGCGTGTGATTTTTCCGAACCGCGAACTCCGCGCGGCCGGGCTGTTCCAGACCCGCCGGATCAAACGCATGGCCTATCCCGACCTATACGCCTCGCGCGCCTTCGCCATGGTCGACCACCAGGCGGCGCATCTGTATGTGCCGGACGCCGTGGATCTGCCCGCAGTGAAAGCCCTGTTCGCCAACCGCCCCGACGAGATCGCGGAAGTCTCGGACGCCGCGGAATTCGCCGCGCCCGGCACGCCCGGTCACCGCCGCGCCGGCGAGCTCGTCCTGACCGCCGCGCCCGGCGCCTGGTTCGCCTACCCGTGGTGGACGGAACGGGGCGAGGCGCCGGATTATGCCGGGCATGTGGACATCCATAACAAACCGGGGTTCGATCCGTGCGAGCTGTTCTGGGGCTGGCCGCCGCTGAGCATCGGGCGCGATCCCGGCCGGATCCGCGGCACCCACGGCCGAACCGACGCGCCGGCGGCCTGGGCCTGTTCCTGTCCGTTGCCCGTGCCCGGTGGCGACGACGGCCGGCCGGTCACGCTCCGGGAACTCGCCCGCGCCGTCGAAGTCCTGCTCGGCGGCGGCGCCGCGGCCAGCCTGCGCCTGTCCCGCCCCGGGAGCGCCCGGCCCTGACCTGGATGATTCGTCAACAGCCTTTTGCCCGCGACAGGGCGTGAAAGTCCGCGAAAGAAATTCGCTACCCACCCCGAACCCGGAGCGTGACCCATGAATTCCCACTGGCATCTGCTTCCATTCGTCGTGTTCCTGGTCTTTCCTTTTGCGGGACCGGTTTTCGCGCAGGGTCCCGCGCCTGCGGCCTTCACGTTGCCCCCCCTGTCCTATGCCCAGAACGCGCTTGAACCCTACATCTCCGCCCGGACCATGGGCATTCACTACGGCAAGCATCACCAGACCTATGCCGACAACCTCAACAAGCTCGCGGCCGGCGCGCCGTGGGCGGGGCAGTCCCTGGAAAAAATCATCCTCGACACCGCCGGCGTCCCGGACCAGGCCCCGGTCTTCAACAATGCCGCCCAGGCCTGGAACCACTCCTTCTTTTGGAAAAGCCTGAAACCCGGCGGCGGCGGCAAGCCCTCCGGAAAACTGCTGGAGCAGATCGAGAAAACCTTCGGCAGCTTTGACGAGTTCAAGGCCGCCTTTGCCGCGGCGGGTCTGGCCCAATTCGGCAGCGGCTGGGTCTGGCTGGTGCAGGACGACAAGGGCGTCCTGCGCATCGTCAAGACCGCCAATGCCGACACCCCGGCCGCCCACGGCCAGACCCCGCTCCTGACCTGCGACGTCTGGGAGCACGCCTATTATCTCGATTACCAGAACCGGCGGAAAGACTTCCT
>CAITSE010000107.1 GCA_903894975.1 uncultured Lentisphaerota bacterium | reverse complement strand
TCGACGTTCAACGTTCGATGTTGAATGTTCGACGTTCGATTTTTCCGGCTACACTTCGACAATATCACGGACGGCGTCGGTGAAGGGGGTGGAGGTGTCGAGGGGGACGTAGCGGATGACGTTGTCGTGGCAGAGGTCGACCCATTCCTTGCGGAAGCCGTGGATGCGTTCGCGGTGGCGTTTTTTCAGGTGCGGCATGTCCACCACCCAGCGCCGGCCGTTCTCGGAATCGGCCAGAAGGCTGACGCGGTCGCTGTAGGGGAGTTCGACCTCGGCCTTGTCCAGGAGATGAACCAGGATCACCTCGTCGCCTTTGCCGGCCAGTTCGGTGAACAGCGGCATGACCTGGTCCGGTTCCTCCTCCATGTCGCTGCACAGGACGATACGGCCGCGGTGCGGCTTGACCAGGGGTGCGTGCTCGAGAAGCCGGGGCAGGATGGCGCCGCCGGCGGGCTTGACGTTTTCCAGGGCGGCGAACATGGCCCCGAGCTGGGTCCGGCGGCTGCCCGGCGGTATCACCTTGAGATCGTCGCCGTCAAAGGCCAGCAGTCCGACCCGATCCTGCTTCTTCGACATAAGCAGGGTCAGCGCGGCGGTCAGCACAATGGCGTATTCGAGCTTGCTCAGGGACTTGCCCCAGCGCCAGGCCATGGAGCGGCTGGCGTCAACGAGGAATAGACATTCCAGGTTGGTTTCCGCCTCGTATTTGCGCACATAAAACTTTTCGGTGCGGGCGTAAAGGCGCCAGTCGAGCATGCGGATATCGTCGCCCTCGGTATAGGGCTTAAAGTCGCTGAACTCGGTGCTGAAGCCTTTGTTCCGGCTGCGGTGGCCGCCGGTTTTGAGGCTGCGGACAATTTCGCGGGCCAGCCAGTCCAGGCGGCCGATGCCGCCGGCGGTGAGTTCCTTCTGGACGCGGTCCATGTCGACCCGGTAATCCTGCTTCCGGCCGCGGCGGCCGAAATGAAAACCGCCGTCCTCACCGCCCTCCCCTGCGGGCGCGGCGGTCGCCGTCGTGGCGGCCGAACCAGCGGGAATGGACGGGCGCCCAAGCATCCGGCGTAACGCGTTGGCCAGGAACGTCATGGCGCGCCCTCCCGGAGGCGGGTTTCCACGCCCATGGCGTCGCAGAGCAGATTGATGAGGAGCGGCAGCCCGGATTCCTGATTGAAGCTGACGACTTCCGGATCCTGGTCGCCCTCAATGCCGCAACAGAAATCGACGGGGCTGTAGAGAATGGCCCAGCGCGCCTCGCGGCGCACACCCAGCAGCGGCGGCCATTCGCCGTTGTAGGCTTTATCGAAGGCTTTGGTGCCCTTGGCGGGGACGCCAGCGAGGACGAGCGGGCGTTTGAACACCGGATCGGCCCTGGGGATCTCTTCCAGCTTGTCATTGGGGAAGAGCCGGGCCGCGAGCCTGCGGAAACCGGCGTCGAATTCGGCGCGGGTACAGCAAGAGGAGACGACCAGGGTCCCGCCGTTCTGAATCCAGGTGCGCAGGTTCAGCATTTCTTTTTCATCCAGGGCCGGGTCCTCGTGGCCGGCGAGGAAAAGCACCGGCGCCCGGAAAATGTCCGCGCCGCCGGGTTCCATGGCCTCTTCACGATCAAAGGCGGGGAAGCGCGGATCGGTTGCCAGGGCTTTTTTGAGGACGCGGAACAGGTTCGGATCGACCCGTGAATCGCCTTTGTGCTTGAGCCGGCCGAAGACCTCGCCCGCGGCCCCCACGCCCGCGGCGGCAGCCCGGACTTGGTCGGCGCTGAGATCGGCAGCGGCGGCGGCCTCGGGGTTCAGGCCGAAGCGGTTGAGCTTACCCTGCGGCTGCTTGGATTGGAGGGCGAAGGCCAGCAGGTTGACCGCGATCTTGCCGGCCATTTCACGCCGGCGCGGATCCTGCACCTCCCGGCCACCATTGAGCGAACAGGAAATGTCCTGCTCCAGGAAAAACACCCGCACCTTGCGACAGCCGGGCACCTTGAGCTCGGAAATGCGGATGTCGGCCGGCGAAAGTTGATTCAGCGAACGATAGATGGGATGCCCTGCGGAAATGGGCACGAAAACGCCGGGCAGGTTCGGCTCCAGACGGGTCGCCAGTTCGCGCTTGAAATTGGCGGCAAACGCCTGGTTGTTGCAGCAGGCCTCAGCCACCAGCGTGCCCTTGCCCTCGTGCAGAAAGGAACGCAGGAAAGTCAATTCCTCGGGTTTGAGCGTGAAGATCTGGTGGCCGTTGACAAAAATCAGGCTGGCCCGGGCCGCGGGCGAATCCAGGCGGTCCAGCGGCGCCTCAACGTAATCCAGAGGCTTACCCAGCGCCGCGGACGCGGCTTCGGTCCAGGCGCGGACATCATGCTTGTCCTCATCCCAATCGCCGCTCCAGCGCCATTTGGCCACGGCCAGCGGATTGGCGGCCTTGGCCAGGAACAGCAGCGCGAACGACTGGTCGGCCAGACCGGCCCGGTCCATTCCAGGCTTGAGAAACATGGCGGCGCCGAAGCGGTACCAGTCCAGGTTGCCGAACGTGGGCCGTTGCAGCAGCATGCCGACCCGTTCCATCGCGTACAGCGTGTAGGCCCAGTGCCCGCCCATCAGTCCGGGGTTATTGGCCATTTTTTCCGGAGTGAAGGCGCGGTCGTACCAAGTCAGGCCGCTCTCCAGTTCCTTGGCCGTCGAGTACTGGCCGCAGCCCGGTTCCGGGCTTTCATAGGGCTGGCCGAGCAGAAACAGGCTGGCCATGCCGGCGCAAGTCATGCTCAGGGTCGAGTTATCCTGCTTGGCGCGATAGGCCCAGCCAGAGTCATTATTCTGGGCCTTGCGCCAGTAATTGACGGCGCGGGAAATAGTTTCGACGGGAACCCGGATGCCGCAGCGGTTGGCGGAGGCCAGGCCGAGAACGGCGAACTGGGCGTTGGAATTGTCCCCGCCCCCGCCTTTGCCGCCGTAGGACCAGACGCCGACGTCGCTCTGTGCCTTGATCAGGAAGTCCGCCGCTTTTTCCATGCGGGCCCGGTTCGCCTTGGGATCCACCTGCTCCAGGGCGCAGAGGACCAAACCCTCGCTGTACACTTTGCTATCGGCGTTGGCCGTGATGAAGGCGACGGCCTTTTGCACGGCCGGATGAGTGGCGGGCAGGCCGGCATGCTTGAGGGCCAGCAACACCAGCGCCGTGCTCCCCACCGGGTAGCTGGGTTGGACGTTCCAGGAACCGTCTCCCTGTTGTTTGGCAACCAGCGAATCGGTCAGCACCTGGATACGGGCGGCCACGGCTTCATCCGTCACTTCCTGGGCGCGCAGTCCCGGCGCCGCCAACAGCGACGCCAGCAGGACCATCACCACCGCCATAATTCGCACATGATACGCCATGGGATTCGTCTAGCTTAGCCTAGGTTATTCATGAGAGGCTGGCCCGCTCATTCACATTCGCGGCTCGGATGATTCGTCAGAGCCGCGACAGTGATGGAGCGGGTGGTTCGGGAGGCCCGCTTGGTTACCCGCGCGGCTCTGACGGAGGGGAAGTCCGCTTACTGACGTGCGCGGTTCTGACTGACGGGCAGGCGTGACTGAAGATTGGATTAGCTCGGGTTCTTTGTGTTCCTTTGTGATCTTTTGTGGCCGATTAAAACGGACTCGCAAATCACTCGGCCTATCCGCCCGCCTTCAGCAGGCTCTCCAGGATCCGGTCCACGATCTGGTCGGGGGTGACATTGCGAGCCTTGGACCGGTAATTGACGCCGATGCGGTGGCGGAGCACCGGTTTCACGGCGCGCAGCACGTCCTGGGAACAGGCGGCCGGGCGGCCGTCCATGGCGGCGAAGGCCTTGGCGCTGCGGATCACGGACTGGCCGGCGCGCGGCCCGGCGCCCCAGTCGATCAGATCCTTGACGTCCGCCGGCTGTTTGGGATTGCCGGGACGGGTGGCCCGGACCAGATCCGCGGTGAATTCGACCAGCTCGCGTTCGATCGCGATGCGTTCGACCACCTGCTGGAAGCGCAGGATATCCTCGTAGCTCATGATCGCCGAGACGGGGGAGGAATCCGACCCGGTGGTGCGCAGCAGGATGTCCACCTCCTGAGCGTGGTCCGGATAGTCCAGATTCAGACAGAACATGAAGCGGTCCTGCTGCGCTTCGGGCAGCGGGTAAGTGCCTTCCTGCTCGATGGGGTTCTGGGTGGCGATGACGCAGAAGGGGGGGCGCAGCGGATAGGTGTTGCGGGAGACGGTGACCTCGCGTTCCTGCATGGCCTGGAGCAGCGCGGCCTGAGTCTTGGGCGGCGTGCGGTTGATTTCATCGGCCAGCAGGAGCTGGGTGAAAATCGGGCCCTGTTCGAAGCGAAACTGGAGCTTGCCGTCGGCGGCTTTTTCGATGATCTGGCTGCCGATGATGTCGGACGGCATCAGGTCCGGGGTGAACTGGATACGGCTGAACTTGAGCTGCATCGATTCGGAGAACGTGCTGACCAGCAGGGTTTTGGCCAGCCCCGGCACGCCCACCATCAGGCAGTGCCCCTTGGCCAGGATCGCGGCCCAGATGCAGCGCACGATCTCATCCTGGCCGACAATGCGTTTGGCCACCTCGGCAAAAAGTTTTTCCGACGCCTGCCCGATCTGGGCCAGCCCCGCGGCGAACTCCTCCTCGGTCGCCTTGCCAGCGCCCTCGGCGCCGCGGATGCTCAACACCTCCTGCCCCTCCACCTTGCCGCCCCGTTCCGGAATCAGGACGCGGAAGGTGATTTCACCCACGGCGATGACATCGTCATTCTCCAGTTTCTGGCGCGAGGCGATCTCGTTGTTGACCATCATGCCGGAGCGGGAGTTCAGATCCTCAACCTCCACATCCTCTTCGCCGATAGTGATCTGGGCGTGGCGCCGGGACACGGTCTTGCAGCCTTCCGGCACCTGGATCTGGCAGTCTGGCGCGCGGCCGATGACATAAATGCCCGGCCCCAGTTCCAGCTTCTCGGTCTTGCCGCGCTCGTCGGTGAACATGAGCGTCACCAACATCCGTGGAGCTTTCTCTTCCGCCATGGTTCGCACCCTTCCGGGATTTTAGATTGCTCTTCGCACCCTTATGGAAACACGATCAAACCGCGCCGGCCGCGGCCAGCAGGTCCGCCGCCACCTGTCCGGAGGAAACCGCGCCGACCGGGCCGGCCTGGGTCACCTCGAAATCCGCGCCGATTTTCACATCCAGCACACCGCCGGGCATGTGTACGGCCACCGTCTGGCCGCACAGCCCAAGCCGGTGCGCCGCCGCCGCCGCCGCACTGGCGCTGCTGCCCGAGGCCAGGGTATACCCCGCGCCGCGCTCCCAAATTTCGATCCGGATCGCACCTGGCCCCAGCACCTCCAGGAATTGCACGTTCGTGCGCCGCGGGAACAGCGGATGCGTCTCCAGCGCCGGCCCCAGCCGGAGCGCCACCGCTTCCGTCGCCGGATGGTTCAAGACCACGCAATGCGGATTGCCCACCGTCACGCCGCAGAACAAAACCGGTTCGCCGCCGGCCAGGGTTGTCTCGTTCAGCACCTCGCGCGCCGGCCCGGTCACCGGAATTTCGCCGCTGCCGAAACGAGCCCGGCCCATGCCGACCCGCACCCGGCGGCCGCCCTCGAGTACGCAACACGCCGCCACACCGCCGGCCGTCGCCACGGCAAACGGCGCCTCCGCCGCCACCCGACCGAGGTCAAACAGGTGCCGGGCAAAAATGCGCAGACCGTTGCCGCTCTTCTCCGCCTCGCTGCCGTCCGGATTGAAGATGCGGAGTCCGCAAAGCGCCCCCGCCGGCGCCGGCAGCGGCCCCCAGAGAATCCCGTCCGAGCCCAGGCCGAAATGCCGGTCGCAGAGACGCCGGATGCCGGCGGCTGCGGGCAGGTCGCCCCACCCGGCCGGATCCAGCACCAGATAATCATTTCCCAGGGCTTCGTATTTCCAAAACGCCCGCATGGCGCAATCTCCAATTCCGCACTATAGCCGCCCCCGGCGACGCCACAACCGGAGTTTGGCCTGTGGTCTGTAGCCTATGGTCTGTGGAGGGAGCAGGGGCGTGATCCGTCCGATCTGACCGATCTGACTGATCCGGCCACAGACCACAGACCACAGACCAAAGGATTACGACCCCGCCGACCGTCCCGCTGTTGCGAATTCCGCAAGAACGTGTATCATGCATCCGTTTGACCTCGCTCCGCCGAATTTGGAAGGGCTCTGCTGCTATGACCGCCTCGATCGAATGGGACAAACTGGGGTTCAGCTATCTCCAAACAGATTGCCATATCCGCTACACTTGGCGCGACGGGAAATGGGACGAAGGCCGGCTCGAAACCGAGCCATACCTGAACCTGCACATCGCCGCCACTTGCCTGCATTACGGGCAAGCCGCCTTCGAAGGGCTCAAGGCCTTCACCTGCAAGGACGGCAAAATCCGCGCCTTCCGGGCGGACATGAACGCCCGCCGCATGGCCATGACCGCACGGCGGATCTGCATGGCCGAAGTGCCGGAAACGCTGTTCCTGGACGCCGTGCGCCGGGTGGTCGACGCCAACCGCCGGTTCGTGCCGCCCTACGGCACCGGCGGTTCGCTCTATGTCCGCCCCCTGCTCATCGGCAGCGGCCCGCAGATCGGCGTAAATCCATCCGGGGAATACACCTTTATCATGATGGTCCTGCCCGTGGGCGCGTATTACAAGGGCGGGCTCAAGCCGGTCCGCGCCGTGGTGCTGGACGACTATGACCGCGCCGCGCCCCAGGGCACCGGCCACGTCAAGATCGGCGGCAACTACGCCGCCAGCCTGCAACCGCACCTGCTCGCCCATGACCAGGGCTATCCCGTCGAACTCTACCTGGACGCCCGGGAGCACCGCTACGTCGAGGAATTCGGCACCTCCAACTTTATCGGCATCACCAAGGACGGACGTTACGTCACGCCCAAATCTCCCTCGATCCTGGCCAGCGTCACCAACGACAGCCTCCAGCAAATCGCCCGCGACCTGGGACTGCCGGTGGAAGTCCGCCCCGTGCTTTTCTCCGAAGTGAAGGAATTCGCCGAAGTCGCCGCCTGCGGCACCGCGGTGGTCATCACCCCCGTGAATGAAATCGTGCGCAACGGCGAGTCCATCCGCGTCGGCCCCGCCGATGGATGCGGGCCCACCTTGGAAAAACTCTACCGCCGCATGACTGGCATCCAGTACGGCGAAATCGCCGACACCCACGGCTGGTGCATGGAAATCTGAGCGTCCCCCCGGGAGCGCCAATCTCCCGATTGGCGAGTTTTCCGTCTCGGGCGAGTCAGAGTCCGTGTCGCGTTTAGTTGAACCCCGTCCGAAAAAGGGTTGCGTGTGAACATCAGGGACTCGACGGCGAAACGGCGGCTCCGCCGATGCTTGGCAGTTTCGGAGTCCCATTGTTCCGGCGGGGTGAGCTTGCGGCCCTTGGCTCCGGTGCGTCGGCGGGGGTGCCGCTCTCCACACGGAAGGCGCAGACAAAACCGTTGCGACTGCGGCCGAGGCCGGGCTCTAGTTTCACAATTCCCTGACCCATGCTTCCGTGAGAGAAATCCTTTCGTCCTGTTCGCGTTCATTCGCGGATAACCAAAATCGAATCCGTGAAATCCGCGCCATCCGCGGTTAAAATTCTGGTGAAAATACGTTCTTTGCGTTCTTTTTAGGCCGAAACCGAGTGCAACTCGGCGATCCCATAGGGGCGGAGGGGACGGCCCGCGCGCGGCGAAGCTTCCAGCCCCCCCCCAAAAACAACCATGCAATAATTTCACTTGACTACCGCTTTTGCATGGTTAAATTTTAAGCGAGATCCTCCATAAGAAACGCGGGGAAGGACAGCATGGACTACATTCGAAGAGTGATGGAAAAAGAAGTCGCCAAGGCGCTGGCAAGAACTCCGGCGGTTGCCATTCTGGGACCGCGCCAATGCGGAAAATCCACACTGGCCAAACGAATGCTGACCGAACGGACGTCGGTCTTCCTCGATCTTCAACGCCAATCCGACGTGAACAAGCTTGCCGACCCCGAACTGTTCTTCAGCCGGCACCGTCAGGAACTGGTCTGCCTGGATGAAATCCAGCGGTTGCCCAACTTTTTTGCCGCGATGCGTTCGGAAATCGATCTCGACCGCCGTCCCGGCCGGTTCCTCATTTTGGGGTCGGCATCGCGCGACTTGATTCGCCAATCCTCCGAGAGTCTGGCCGGACGCATTGCCTATCTTGACCTGACGCCGATTCTAGCCGTGGAAGTGACGGGAACGCCGCGGGCGGAAGTGTTGTGGGAACGCGGCGGCTTTCCGGAAAGCCTGAGTGCGTCGGATGCCGGAGCCAGCCTCGACTGGCGCATGGACTACATCCGGACGTATCTGGAACGGGACGTCCCGCAACTCGGCTTTACCATGCCTCCCCCCCAATTAAACCGGCTTTGGCTGCTTCTGGCACACTCGCACGGGCAAATGTTGAACAAGGCCAAAATCGCCGATGCCGCCGGCATGAACGTCAGGACCTTGGACCGGCACCTGCACCTGCTGGAACAATCGTATATGCTCCGCACACTGCCGCCCGCAGAAAGCAATCTGAAAAAGCGATTGGTGAAATCTCCCAAGGTCTATATCCGTGACAGCGGCCTTCTTCATGCCTTGCTGGGAATTGGAGATTACGATCATCTTCTCGGCCACCCGTCAAAGGGTAGCTCGTGGGAAGGCTTCTGCGTGGAAAACCTGCTGGCGACGGCGCCGAAATGGCGTCCGGGCTTCATCCGGACCGGCAATGGCGCCGAACTCGACTTGGTCTTGGAGCGCGGCGGAAAGACACATGTGTATGAGTTCAAGTTGAGCACGGCGCCGAAAGCGGGACGCGGGTTCCATGAACTGGCGGCGGAACTGAATCCGGCCTCCGCAACCATCGTCGCGCCGGTCGAAAATTCCTATGAACTTCAGAAGGGCGTATTCGTCATGCCGCTGGCGGATGCCTGCCGGAAACTGGCGGAAACCCCGTAATTTGGGAAAAATAGGGACGGGAAAATAGAAAAATAAGGATCGCGAAATTATCCTCACCCCATCCGTGAAATCCGTGTAATCCGCGGATTTCACGAATAAGCCCCCGATCCACCCCGCCCTGTGCGCGGACGAACGTCCGAGCGTTTTCGTTGATCGGGAGGAAGGCCGGGCAGGATGCCCGCTCTCCCGCTGGGCGGTCCGTGTGCTTGCTTTAAGAATCAAACTAAAACATCAAAAAGCGAATTGCCCCGAAGCCGGAAGGCAACTATAATTTTTCCCCGGAGTCTCATATGGCAGACCGGGTGATAGCGATTTAGGCTGTAGGCTATTAGGATGT
>CAITSE010000106.1 GCA_903894975.1 uncultured Lentisphaerota bacterium | reverse complement strand
GGAAATATGAAATTCGATCTTGCCAAAGGGGTGTCTCCTTTTTGACAAGGAAGGTTCCATGCGCGCTCCATTTTCCCGCCAAGCAGGGAGAACGGTTCGCACAGCGTGGTTCCGCGCCAGCTTGCCATTCCACTGAAAACAGCGAGGAACCTAAGTCCCCGTCTTTCTCCGCGCTCTGCGTTCTCCGGGAGAAAAGTTTGGACCGGGGCCGCGCTACTGTTTCGGCGCCCAATACCGGCAGTCTATGCTGGGGAAAATGTTGTCCGCCTGCTCGATTTCCGCCAGCCACGATGGGTCTGTCTGTCTGGCCGTCAATTGCCGGTGAAGCTCAAGAAAACGCCACAAATGGTCCTTGACCCGGCGGGCGGCGTAATCGGGGCTGGTCCCGGTGCGCAGGATGAACGGCCAGTCGCTTGACTGCGCCAGGAGCAACTCGCGCCCGGCCTGGCGAAGGGCGCGCCCGGCCAACCCCCTGGCGCCGGAGAAACGCCCGGCCAATTCGCTCATCCGCTCTTGCGCCACCCGCAGGTGCGGGTAAATCCAATCGTTGGATTCGTTCAGCCAGACGCGCCAATAACCCTCCTCACCCCAACTGGAGGCGGCGGGCGTGGCGACTTGCTGCGTCGGATGGCGGTTCAAATACTCGCCGGGAGTGATGAAAACAAAGGACTTCTGGTCGTAATAAGCCTTGCGGACGAAGAAATTCAAAAACTCCGGCCCTTCATACCACCAATGCCCGAACAATTCGGCGTCGTAGGGTGAGAGGACGATCGGCGGCCGGTCCATGATCGCGCTCAATTTGTCGAATTGCTCCACCCGTGCCCGCAGGAAATGGCCCGCGTGCTCATCGGCCGCGCGCACGGCGGCGGCGCGGTCATAGACTTGCTTGTCGGGCGTCTGGCCGGTGATGCGGTGGTATTTGATGCCCGTGAACCCGCGCATGGCGGGGGCGGGCAAATAAGGTTTGACGTAATCCAAGTCCAGATCGAAACCGATGTCGCGGTAAAAATCGCGGTAACGGGAATCGCCGGGGTAGCCCTGCTGCTTGCTCCAGACCTGGCAGGCGGACTCGAAATCGCGTCCGAAAGCCGCCGGGCCGGCGGGGGTGAAAACGGGAGCGAACACGCCGTAGCGCGGGCGGGGCCGCGCGTGAAGCAGGCCGTGGGTGTCGGTCGCGAACCAGCGAAGGTTGGCCTCCTGCAACACCTCTTCGATCCCCCCGGCGAAAGCGCATTCCGGCAGCCAGATGCCGCGCGGATCGCGCCCGAAACATTCGCGATAATGATCGCGCGCGACCAGAATCTGGGCGCGCAACGAGGGCCGGTCGCCGGCCAGCAACGGCAGCAGCGCGTGCGTGGCCGCCGAGGTGGCGATCTCCAGCAACCCGTCCTCCTGAAACCGGCGGAAGGCCCCGACCAGGTCCCGTCCGCAGCCAAAATAAGTTTCCCGCAAACCGGTGAACCGATGATGATACATCCAGGCCAATTCGCGAAAGGCGGCGTCCCAATGTGTGCGTTGAATTTCGCTCTCCGCCAATGCAATCAGGCCCTCGATGTGCCGGACGCAGCGCTCCTGCAACATCGGGTCCCGCAACATGGAGCACAGGGGCGGAGACAGGGAGAGCGTCAGGCGGGTTTGCATCCCGTCCTTCCGCCAGCCTTCCATGATCTGGATGAGCGGGAGGTAGGTCTCCGTGACGGCCTCGAAGAGCCAGTTCTCCTCCAGAAACTTCTCGTGTTCCGGATGGCGGACAAACGGCAGATGCGCGTGCAATATCAGGGCGAAGTATCCTTGCATGGGAGGTTGGAGCTTATCCGTCCATCAATCCAAAGTGGCAACTATGAAACGGGGCGGGACCAAACCTGTCCCCCGCCCTGTCATGCCACCTCGCTGGCATGTGGCGGCTTGAGATTCTTGTCTTGGGGATGCGTCCCGACCTCCCCGTCATAAACAGTCTCCCGGCTGAATTTCAAGTTCGCCCGGCGCGTCTCCACTTCATCGGACGAACGCGCCGCCACCGGCAAGGCATACTGGCCGTCCGGCAGCGCGAAGCGAAAACTGAAGGAGCCGTCGGGACGCAGTTTGATGGGGTGGCCGCCCAGGGTGACATGCGCGTCCGGCTCCGTCGCGCCGTAAAGAATCAGCTCGGCATTGACGTTGAACCAAAAACCGCGCCGCCGCGGGGCGCCGCCGAAGGGGCTGGAAACGCTGGAAAAAGCGCCCGGAGGCGATGTGGGCAGGCTGAATTGCGCCGCGCCAATGGAGGAAACCTGCTGGAGAATCTGGCGGCGGATCAATTCGGTGATTTCCAGCGAGCCGATCCAAATCCGCCGGACGTGGTCTATCGAAACGACATCCGCCAGGGCCTTTTCCTGGGCGGGCGTCCACGTGCTTTGAACCGCTTCAGGCGTCGGAAGATTTCGGAACCCTTGCGCGCGCATCTGCTGCATCGCCTCCACCAGCGGGACGTGCTCGCGCACGGCACCTTTGACCATCGCCATCAATTGGACGAACGGCACCTCCGGCGGAATGGTGGCGAAACGAATGGAAGTGTCATCCGAAAGGGTGTCCGGCGGCGTGAACGTCGCCCCGGAGCGGGCCAGTGAAACCCATTTGCCGGCCTTATCGTGGTAGCCAAGCTCCGCCAGGTATTTGGCGCCGGCGTCGGGAACCGGGACGAACCAGGTGCGGGATTCGGGATGAAGATGAATTTGCGGGAGCGGTTCCCCTCCCGCCGCCCCGCGATAAACCCGCAAGATCAAATGGCCGTCGGCCGAAAGGGCGTTGTATTTCCTGAGTTGTTCCCGGCTGAAGTCCCAATGCGCGTAAAGCCAGTGCGGATCGCGCGCCGCCAAAAAGAGTTGCCGCGTGCCGTACGACTGCGGCAATTCCGCCCCGGCGGAGACGGCGGGCGCGGCGGCGGCGGACGTTGGACCCAGCGCATAGCGCCGGCCGGGGCCGCTGAGAACCGGCGCCGGCGGCGCGTCGCCCTCCAGGAGAATGGGCGGGATTTTCAGGCGCTTGACACCCGAAGCCCGTTTCGGCTTGGCGGCGGACGCAGGGGCCGGAGCAGCCCTGCTCTTGCGCGCGGCGGCGGTGGAAACGGCCCGGGTCTTGGCGGACTTCGGCGCGGACTTCCGCGATTTCCTGGAATCTTTCCGTTTCATAAGCTCAAGTGCATCGGGCGTGGTAAAATTAACAACGCCCCAATATGGCGGAGCGTCCCCTCTGGCGCAAACAGAAAAGCTCCCCCCGAAAGCCGGGGAATTTTCCGCTTTACCACGGCTGGCAGTAAAGCTAGGCTGGAAATGCAATCCAGTGATGCTGGAACAATCAATATGAAAAGAAATATACTTGTCGCTGCCGGGATCGCGCTGGTCCTGGCTTTTTCCCTGAACAACTCACGGGCGCAAAACGACGCTCCCGCGCCGGCGCCCGCCCCGTCCGCGTCGTCCATGTCCAATCAGCCGCCGCCAAAGCCGACGCCACCCAAACACACGCTCAGACCATTGCTCGTTCACGCCATGAGCGATTTGCGGATGCTCAAAGTCGAGTTGCAGCATTCTCAAGACAACTTCGACGGGCACAAGGATTCCGTCATCGCATCGTGTGACAAAACCTTGCTGGAATTGGGTGTGATCCTCAAGACCATGCCCGCGCCGCCGTTG
>CAITSE010000105.1 GCA_903894975.1 uncultured Lentisphaerota bacterium | reverse complement strand
TTCAGGCGTGTTGCCCAAAACCCACTTGAACCGCGGCGCCGCGGCCGAGGCCGTGGCAGCGTTGTTGGAAAGCGGCCGCATTCCCTTGAGATTCGGGTCATTCGTCACCGCGGCGTTGAGCAACCGCACCGGCCGCACGCGCCCGCCACCCAGGTCCACGCAATCGGCCCGGTTCCATACCGGCGACAAGAACCGGTAACGCCCGCCCTTGACCGCCGATTCGCCAACATCCGACCAGCGGATCTTTGCGAAGAGCCCGCCATCCCGGTTCTGCAGCGCGGTGATCCAACCCGCCGCTTCCGATCGCTTCTCGCCATCCAGCGAGAAATGATCGAAGTCGACAAGCAAACCGGCAAAGTTCGGTGCCTTCGCCTCTTCAGCGAAACGGTTCGCCATTGCTTGGCAGGCTTCGGCGTCAACCACCTGGGTCAATCCCGCCTGCGCGTGGCCGAATTCGCCCATCGGCGCAACCTGATACCAACCGTCGGCCGGTGTCTGAAACCCATCCCGATTCAAGAGCAAAGCATTCACGCCGTACCGCCTTTCCCAACAACAACAGGAGTTGCCGCCACCACAGGCGCCATCCGATACCCCGTCTTCTCGCTCACCTGCGCCGGATCCACTGTGAACCCGGCCGCAGCCAGCGCAGCCACATCCTGAGCCACCGCACTGGCAGCCCCCAGCGTGGTAGGCGCGAACTGGAAGAAAGCCAGGACCGGTTGCCCGGGAAAGTTCTCAGTCAGCACCGGCAGGTCGATCCCACGTTGAAACACGTCGCTCACAATGGATGCGTCACCGCGGGCGATCTGCTGAAACGTGTCGCTGTGCGCGCCGCCGGCCAATGTTCCCGATCCGGATTCCGTCAGCATGGTCAGCAACCCGCCCGTACCAACCAGCGTGATCTGCCGGTCGATGTACTCAAGCAGTTCACGGTAGGGCGGACGTCCGCCACCACCATTCGCAAACTTGATGTCACTGCCGTTCGGTAAAAATCCGCGCCCGTTTGAAAAAAGATCGGCCGCAATTGCCTGGTATTCCTTTTCCTTATCGCCAACCGCGTTGGGCGGCCCGATCAAAAACACCGGCGGAATCCCGAATAGATCGAGGTAAGCATCCCAGTCCCGCTGACTTGTCACACGCCGCAGGTACAACAACGCCCACATCCGATTCAGCGCCATGGTTTCCAGCACCAGAAAATTGTCCGGATCGAGGCGGCTGGCCGTCACAGAGAGCGGCCGAATACGGCCTTGGTGCTAACGCCCATCGACAAACCCAAGGCAACCCACACGAACGCCCGGCCGTGCGCGGAAGAGCGGGGATCTCCGCACCGGTCACGATCCATGCTTTTCGCTTCGCGGCATGGATCGCGCCCGTTGCTCCGACCCCGCTCCGCCGCCGCCCGGCCTAGCCCGAATACAGACGCATGGCACGCGGCGCCACCGGGCCGAGTGTGCCGTTCCGCTCCCGGCTCCGCCGCTTGACGGCGACTACGCCGCCGCGCTCCGCCTCCGCTTCACGTCACATCGTCCCTGCGGCGGCGCTCGCCATCACGGACTCGCGCCGCGCGACTACGCGCGGCTTGGTGCTGACGCCACCATCCACGCCTAGAACGCCACCCGCAGCGGCCAACCACGCCCGCTTTTCCGGGAGCACACATCGGCCAAAACCCCGCACCCCCCCGCCGCCCC
>CAITSE010000104.1 GCA_903894975.1 uncultured Lentisphaerota bacterium | reverse complement strand
GGCGATGACCGGAACGCGGCGGCTGTAACACTCATGCTCCAGTTCACGGATCTGCTTCTGGGCCTTGTCCAATTCCGTGTCATACTCTTTTCCCGAAACGGTCAGGGTCGGGTCCACATGATCCAGGACCGAGGCCCGCAGCGCGTCCGGCAGGTCCGACTTCACCCGGGTCCGGGCGGTGGCGGCCGCGGCGGCGCTTTCGTCCAAACGCGTGGCGAGGGCGGAAATGACGGTGTTGAAGATCTTGAGTGTGGCGAAGCGGCGATCGTGCGCCTCGACCACGGTCCAGGGTGCGAATTCGGAATCGGTGCGGGCCAGCATGTCCTCGGTGGCCTTGAGATAGGGCGTGTAGAGCTTGTGCCGTTCGAGATCCTCGTCGGTGACGCGCCAGGCCGTGGCCCGATTCCCGGCCAGCTTGCGGAAGCGCTTTTTCTGCTCGTCCTTGGAAATATGCAGGAAAAACTTGAGGATGACGCAGCCATCGTCGGCGAGCTGGCGTTCAAAGGCGCGGATGTCGTCGAAGGATTCTTCCAGTTCGCGCCCCTTGAGTCCGCCTTCGACGCGCTCGGCCAGGACGCGGCGGTACCAACTGCGGTCGAAGATGGCGATGCGGCCGCGGGCGGGCGACTTGCACCAGAAGCGCCAGAGGAACGGATGGAATTCCTCGTCGGAAGATGTGCTTGAAGCGCTGGTGACCGTGAACCCGCGCGGATCCAGCGGCAGGATCAGTTCATTGATGAGCGTACCCTTGCCCGCAGCGTCCCAGCCTTCAAAGATAATGACCACCGGGACCTTGGCCTCCCGGGCGCGGCGCTGGAGTTCGCCGAGCTTCACCTCCAGCGGGTCTTTGAGCTTCTTGAACTCCGCCTTGCCAGTTTCGCGGGTGAGGTCGAGATTTTCCAGCATGCGAAGATCCTCCGGGTTTTGAGTTGAACAGAAGGCCGCAAAGTTCACAAAAAGGGATCGGGCGGGAATCCGCCGTATGCCGATCTGTAACCGTACTCCGGCGAGGCGGAGTTTGCAATGCGGCCGGTGGCCCCTCCATGTAGGAACGTGGTTGCACCACGTTATCCGCGGCGTGGGCAAGACCGCGGCGTGACATGGGGCGATGCCCTCCGAGGGAGTCTGCCGTCGCGCGGGAACACGGGCGGCACGCCCGTGGCTACATGGCCGCCCCGCCGGGGCTCCAATCCAAGCAGACTCCGGGCGCAAGCCGGCCAAAGCATCCGCTCCATTACTGTCGCGGCTCTGACACACCGTCACACCATCCCACGCTTATAGTATGCGCCTGCCGCGCCGGGACCGATCGGCCGCCTGAAACCAACCCGGCCCGGCCGCGACAAGGATTTCCCATGACCTCCCCGCTCCTGCTCCTGGGCGACGAAGCCATTGCCCGGGGTGCCATTGACGCCGGCATTTCCGGCTGTTACGCCTATCCCGGCACGCCCTCCACCGAAATCCTGGAATTCATCCAGGGTTGGCAGGCGAAGCACGGCGATATTCTCCACAGCGAATGGTCTGCCAATGAAAAGACGGCCATGGAAGAGGCGCTGGGCATGTCCTACGCCGGGCGGCGGGTGCTGGTGTGCATGAAGCACGTCGGCCTGAACGTGGCCGCGGACGGGTTCATGAACGCCGCGGTCACCGGCGTCAATGGCGGCTTGGTCATCGTCGTGGCCGACGATCCGTCCATGCATTCCTCGCAGAACGAGCAGGACTCGCGCTACTATGCGAAGTTCGCGCTGGTGCCTTGCCTGGAACCGGCCAACCAGCAGGAAGCTTATGAGATCACGCGGCTCGGCTTCGAGCTTTCCGAACGGCTGAACGTGCCGGTGATGCTGCGGCTGACCACGCGCCTGGCCCATTCCCGCGCCAATGTCCGCACCGCCGCGCCGCTGCCGCAGCGACCGGTGCAGATGCCGGACAACGCCCGCCGGTTCGTGCTCCTCCCCGGCATTGCCCGGCGCAATTACGCCGCGCTCGTGGCGCGCCAGCCGGAAATGATCCGGGCCGCCGCCGAGTCCCCCTTCAACGCCCTGCTCCCGGGCGCCGACCGCACGCTCGGCATTCTCGCCGCCGGCATCGGCTTCAATTACCTCAACGAGAGCTTTGGCGGCCCCTGTCCGCACCCCGTGCTCAAGCTGTCCCAGTACCCGCTGCCCCCGGAACTGCTGAAAAGCTTCCTGGAAAGCTGCGACGAGGTGCTGGTGCTGGAGGACGGGTACCCGCTGCTTGAAGAAGCCCTGCACGGCCCCGCGGGGCTGAACCCGCGCATCCACGGCCGCATCGACGGCCGCCTCCCGCGCACCGGCGAGCTGACGCCGGAGCATGTCGCCAAGGCCCTCGGCCGCACCCTGCCCCCCTCCGCCGAACCCTCGCCCCTCCTGCGGCAACGCCCGCCCCGGATGTGCGACGGCTGCCCGCACATCGACGCCTACAAGGCCTTGCTCGAAGCCCTCGCCGAAACCGGCCCCGGCCATGTCTTTGCCGACATCGGCTGCTACACCCTCGGCGCCCTGCCCCCCTTCGAAGCCATCAATTCCTGCGTGGACATGGGCGCCTCCATCTCCATGGCCAAGGGCGCCGCCGACGCCGGCTTCCTCCCCGCCGTGGCCGTCATCGGCGATTCCACCTTCACCCATTCCGGCCTGACCCCGCTGCTGGATGCCGTCTACGCCGACAGCCCGATCACCGTGTTCATCCTCGACAACGGCACCACCGGCATGACCGGCGGCCAGACATCCCTGGCCACCGGCCGCCTGGAACAGGTCTGCGCCGGGCTCGGCGTCGCCCCGGAACACATCCGCACCATCACGCCGCTGCCGAAACAGCACGCGGAGAACGTCCGCGTGCTGAAAGAGGAAATCTACGGGCACGCCGGCCTCTCCGTCATCATCGCCCGCCGCGAATGCATCCAGACCGCGCGCCTGAAAACGCCAGGCCGCAAAACCTGACATTCAGCCCCATAACTGGTGATTGTCGTGCATAAATGATTGAAAAACGCTTCAACATCCCTTTTGTGGCTGGCATGGCGCTGCGAGAGAAGCAGATCCAGCAGAACTATCGGCCGGTAATTGCCGTGCATAAATGGTTTGCACGGCGGCCGGGAACATTGTTCCGCAGTCTCCTGTTAGCAGAGTTTGCAGAGGGGTGAACTGGTGACGGAATATTTCGGCGCGCACCAGTTCCCGGGACGGCGTGTTGCGGATCCGTTCATGGGCGGCGGCACACCGTTGGTGGAGGCAAACCGCATCGGTTGCGCGACAATCGGCACTGACATCAATCCGATGGCGTGGTGGATTGTCCGAGAACAGATCGAACATTTAGATTTAATGGCATACCGCCAAACCGCCGAGCGCTTGCGTGCCGAACTCGCGGTTGAAATCGGCACACTTTACACAACACGTTGTGTAGTGGACGGGCGGAAGGACGCGCTGGTAAAGTATTTCCTTTGGGTGAAGGTGGCAGACTGCCCGCAGTGCGACAAGAGCGTGGACCTTTTCCCCGGCTACCTGTTGGCAGAGGATGTGCGACACCCGCGAAACGTGATAGTTTGCCCAGGATGCGGTGAGTTGAACGAAGTTGCTGACCGGCGAAACCCTGGCTCTTGTAAGGACTGCGGCGAAACCCTGCACACGGAAGGGCGAGTAGCACGCGGCAAGGTTATATGCCCGCACTGCTCCCACACGTTTGCCGTGCCAGGAAAACCGAAGCTCCCGTTTTCGCACCGCCTGTTTGCTTTAGAGTATGTGAACCCCACATGCGGGAAGCCACACGTTGGCCGCTTTTTTAAAAAGCCCGACGCTGATGATTTACGCAACGTAGCGGAGGCAGAATGCCGGCAACGGGAACTGAAAACCATTTTCACTCCGGATGACATCATCCCTTCCGGGGACGAAACGGACCGATTGCACCGTTGGGGGTATCGTCGCTACCGGGAAATGTTCAATGCCAGGCAACTCCTTGGGCTGGAATTGAGTTGCCGCTTCATCGCGGGCGTGACCGACCGGCGCGTACGTAACGCACTGGCAACGAACCTGTCCGATTTGCTGCGTTACCAGAACATGCTTTGCCGATACGACACCATGGCATTGAAATCCCTGGACATTTTTTCGGTTCACGGCTTCCCCGTCGGGTTGATCCAGGTGGAGTCAAACCTGCTGGGAATCGTCAACCCCGGCTCCGCGCAACCGGTTGGCAGTGGCGGATGGGTTAACATCATTGAGAAGTACTTCAAAGCCAAAGAATACTGCGACCAACCCTTCGAGATCCGCAACGAAATGGGACGCAAGACGATGGTTCCCGTAAAGGGTGAGTGGATTGGCGAAAACCGGCCGACGGCCGCAACCAGCGCCGGTGGTAACCAACGCGAGGTTGCGATCCGATGTACGGATTCCGCAAGTCTGGAACTACCCGCGCAATCTCTGGATGCCGTTTTCACCGATCCGCCCTACTTCGGCAATGTGCAGTATGCAGAATTGATGGATTTCTGCTATGTCTGGTTGCGACGATTGGCTCCAGATCTACCGGAGTTTCAGACGGTAAGCACACGCAATCCTCATGAACTGACGGCTAACATCACCGCGGGACGCGGAATGGATCATTTTGCAGAGGGTTTGGGACAGGTCTTCACCAAAATGGCAGTGGCGCTCAAAACTGGCGCCCCACTGGCCTTCACCTTCCATCATAATGATCCGACAGCTTATCACACCTTGGCCGTGGCCCTGCTTGACGCACGAATGGTTTGTTCCGCCTCGTTGCCCTGCCCCGCAGAAATGGGTGCTTCGATCCATATCAGTGGCACCGGGTCTTCCATCATTGACACCATCTTCGTCTGTCGCAGCACGGGACGAACCAGACGACTCTGGCTGGCGGAAACACCGGCGGCTCTGGCTGGCGTGGTTTCGGAAGAACTCAACCGCTTACGAATGGGTGGCGTGAAACCTACGGAAGGCGATGCGCGCTGCATCACGTTCGGCCACCTGACGCGGCTGGCCATCTGGCATTTGCGCCAGAACTGGGATAGTACCGTGTCAACATCATCCAAGTTGAAGCTGGTGAAAGACTGGCAATCCACGTTTGGTGACGCCGATGCGGTTTTATCTTTTGTGCGGAAAGAACAACCTCTTGCCCCTCTTCAAGACGGAATGATGGTATCCGAAGATAGCAAGTACGGAGAGCCCGATGACGAAATTCCCTTTTGAAGCCATACCAGAAGAGATAACGTCTAATCCGGAGCCCTTTGTAGACGCGGTTTTCTCTTGCTTAGAGTCCCAGTTTCTGGCTATGCCGCGGGGGCCGGACTTCGTTGAATTTCCAGTATTTGAGGCTGGATATGAGGCATTAAAGAAAGCGACAGAGGGGTTCGCGTGCTTGACCGAGAACGCGATTTTCCCAGTGATTCAGCAATGCCCCGTTTCGTTTATCGTCCTACGTGCCATGCTGGGGTTCACTCCGCCCGAATGGGCCTACGTTACTAGCCAACATACCCATAGTGAGATTTCGCAAGGATATGTACGCACTTTGGACCGGAAGATTCGCTCCCAGCCACTGAAGCCGCTCCGAATCTCGCCAACAGGTCTGGATCGCCTGCAAAAGCTGGTTGGTGCAGCCGCATCCCTACTGAAACAAGGAATGCCGGCAGTCTCAGCCAGTCAACTCCATCGTTTCGACAAGGCCGACACCAAAAATGGAATTGCGGGCATTCAGAATCTTGCACAAATTGGCGTTCCTTATGCCATGCTGCTTTACGAGCGGTTTCTTGGAAGACCTTTCGCCGGCCATCGAGATTCGATTAGCAACCTGATCGGAGACGGGTTGGAATTTGTCATCGAGGAAATCCTTACGAAGGCTGGTATCAGCTTCCGCAAGACCAAGCGTGCAGAGAGCATTTCCGGGTTCGATCAGACGCCGGATTTTATCATCCCCAACGAGTTCAACCCGCAAATTGTGATTGAGGCTAAGATCGCCGAGGATGATGGCACGGCTCGCGACAAGGTTACACGGATTCAACATCTTGGGGAGTTGAGTCGCGATTTTGTCAAGCAAGGGAAACCGGCATTTGAGCTTATTGCTTGTATTGACGGACGCGGCTTCGGTGTACGCCGCGAAGACATGAAAAAAATGTTACTCGCCACAAGCGGCAAAGTGTTTACCTCCAAGACGGTCGCGCAACTAATCACACATACACGTCTTGCGGAATACGTCACAAAGCGCCCGGCAACGGTTTCATAGCCCCACGCGGCTGATAGAAAACGACGTTGGTGGTCACTGAGCTTTCTGCATAAATAGTGCGAATTAGATTGCCCGTTTTCGAGTACGAAGTAAACGATCGGATTTGAGGCTCATGAAAAAAATCGACCTGGTCTTGGGCGGCGTCGGCGGTCAGGGGATCCTGACCATTGCCGGAGTGATTGCGCAGACCGCGCTGCGCGCCGGGCTGAACGTGAAGCAGTCCGAGGTGCACGGCATGGCCCAGCGCGGCGGCGCGGTGGAGGCGCACCTGCGGCTGTCTCCGGAAACTGTCTGGTCCGACCTGGTTCCCACCGGCACCGCCGCCGTGGTCTGCGGCATGGAGCCCATGGAGGCGCTGCGCCAGCGGCATTACCTGGCGCCCGGCGGCTGCCTGGTGGCCAGCACCGACCCCATCCCGTCCGGCGCGGACTATCCGCCCGTTGCGGATCTCATCGCGGAACTGCGCAAGACCCCGGACGCCGTGCTCCTGCCCGCCGCGGAAATGGCCCGGATCGCCGGCAACGCCCGCGCCGCGAACATGGTCCTGCTCGGCGCCGTGGCCGCCCGGCTCAAGCTGCCGGAAGCGACCGTCCGCGCCGTCATCGCCGACCTGTTCAAAAGCAAAGGCGACGACGTAGTCGAAGCCAACCTGAAAGCCTTCGCCGCCGGCCAGGACGCCGCGTCCTATTGAGCCCATTCCCATTGCTGACACTTTAACCTGAATGACTCACGAACATTGAACATTCAACATCCAACATTCAATGTTGAATGTTGGACGTTCGTATTCAAATCCATCCCACGCTTCATGAATAGGTCAGACTGAATTCCATACGGATCCGCTCAGGCAAGGAGAATTCCATGATGAACGCCCTCATGACCCTTGAAACCGCCAAATCCGGCTTCCATTTCGTGTTCGGCGCCAACCCGCAAGTGGTCGCCCGCGCCCCCGGCCGCCTGGAAATCCTCGGCAACCACACCGACTACAACGAAGGCGTGGTGCTCAGCGTCGCCGTCGACCGCGCCAACATCTTCGCCGGCAGCGCCATTCCCGGCCAGGAATGCCGCGTCCACGACCTCAGCACCAAGGAAGACAAGACCTTCCAGCTCGACAATCTGGCCAACCCGAAGCCGCGCGACTGGACGAATTACATCAAGGGCACCGTGGTCGAAATGCAAAAGCGCGGCATCGCCGTGCCGGCCTTCCAGGCCACGATCATGGGCAACGTCCCACTCTCCGCCGGCATGAGCAGTTCCGCCGCGTTCGAGATGGCGGTCGTGCTCACCCTCGCCCGCCTAGCCAAGGTCGAGATCCCCTGGATCGAGATGGCCAAGATCGGCCAGGCCTGCGAGAACAATTACGTCGGCGCGCGTACCGGGCTGCTGGACCAGTTCAGCTCGCTCAAGGGCCGCGACAACAGCCTGGTCTTCTCGGACTTCCGCAGCTACGAGGTCAAGAACATCCCGCTGCCCGCCGGCACCGCCCTGGTCGTCGCCAACAGCATGGTCAAACATCACCTGACCAACGAGTACAACGACCGCCGCGCCGACTGCGAGGCCGCCGTGAAGTTCCTCCAGGCGAAGAACCCGGCGATCAAGGCCCTGCGCGACGTGTCCATGGCCATGCTCGCCGCCGCGGAAGGTGAAATGGATCGCCGCGTCCTCCTGCGCGCCAAGCACCCGGTCGGCGAAGACGAACGCGTCTACGCCGGCATCGAAGCCCTGGAACGCGGCGACGTCCGCACCTTCGGCCGGCTCATGCTCGAATCCCATGAAAGTTCGCGCCTGAACTTCGAGAACAGCTGCGACGAGCTCGACATCCTCGTCGAGACCGGCCGCTCCCTGCCCGGCTGCCTGGGCGCGCGCCTCAGCGGCGGCGGCTTCGGCGGCATCACCGTGCACCTGGTCCAGGAAACCGAGGCCGAACGCTACGCCCGGCGCCTGGCCGAAGCCTACAAGACCCGCACCGGCAAGGCCGCCGACACCATGATCTGCCACGCCGCCCCCGGCGCCAAACTCCTCGAAGGCTAAAGCGGACGGCCGGGGAGCACGGACGGTCACGGACGGACACGGACCCGGGCAGCGCGTTTCCGGCGGCCAAGGCTCTTTCCGTGCGGGCAAACGGCCAAGCAAAGGCCGCAGACCGGTGCCTGTTTCAGGTAGGCCTGGCACTTGCGCACGTCATAGCGCAAGGCGACCGGTTCCTCCGGGCGGAACGGGCGGCCGGTAAAGGCCTGCGCGGGGCAGATTTCCACGCAAGCGCGGCAGGCGCCGCACCCGTTTTCCAACGGCCAGCCAACGCCCGTCATCGGCGCGTCGGTCAGGACCGTGCCCCAGCGGACGCGTGGCCCGGCCTCCGGCGTAACCAGCAGGCAACTTTTTCCGATCCAGCCCAGTCCGGCTAGGCGCGCGACCGCCTTGTGGGTGAAGGGGCCGAGCAACTCTTCCTTGTCGATCTTCAACGTGGCTGGCACCGGCGCGGCGCGGAACCCCTTGCGCTCCAAGTGCGAGGCGAGACGCATGACCAGCGCGTCTAGTCGCTCATTGATCACCGTGTAGCAGTCGAGCCAATACATCTTGGCGGTCAGCGGATCGGGCGCGGGAGAAAGCCGGTTCACGATCCACTGATTCAGAATGAGCCCCACGGAGATACCGAAACGCAGCCCGTCCAACGGCAGGGGCCAGGTGCCGGCAAAGTCCGCCTGCCGCCCCTCGATGTCGGCGACGCCGAAAAAGTCCGCACCGGCATCGGTGGCAAGGCGTTTCAGGACGCGTTCGAGGGGAATGGCGGGCATGTTGCAAATCTCCGGCGGGAATCATCGCCGTTTTACGGCCCCGCGGGGCGCAGACGATGGAGAACTATATCCCCCGCCGGCGAAAGCGGCCGGGGTGGCCGTCATTCGGCGATTCTGGGTGAAAATATCGAGGGCTCTCGAGGGCCATCGGGAGCTCTCGAGGGCTCTCGAGCCAAGAATCGGGAAATGCATGAGAAAACCGGCACCCGGCGGGTCAGGCTCCGGCCTCCGGCCGTTCCAGGCTGGCGCGGAGCCAGTCGGCGGCGGCTTCCAGGTCGGCAGCGGGATCGCGGACCGGGCGGTAACCGAAGTCGCGTTCCGCGGCGGCATGGGAGAACCAGTGGGACATGGCAAGCTGCGCCGCCACGAACCGGGTCATGCGCGGCTCGCCCAGCCCGGGCACGCACCGGTACAGCAGCTCCAGCGCGCCGCCGGTCAGGTGCGCCACGCGGTAGGGCACGGCCCGGGCGGGGATGCGCAGTCCCAAACGCCCCAGCAGGCCGCGCAGCCACGGCCAAAGGGAAACCGGTTCGCGGTCGCCGAGGAAATAGGCGTGACCCGCCACCGGCGAGTCCTCCCGGGCCAGGGCCAGCGCCGCCAGCAGGTGCGCCTGGGCGGCATGCTCAACGTGGGTGAGATCAACCAGGTTGCGGCCGTTCCCGACTTGGCGCAACCGCCCGGCCTTGGCCGCCGCCGCAATCCGCGGCAACAGGTGCGGATCGCCCACGCCCCAGATTAGGTGCGGGCGAAGGGCGCAGGTCCGCAGATGACTGCGGCCGTGGCCCAGCAAGCGTCCGTCCGCGGCCAGCACCAGACGCTCGGCCGCGGCCTTGGATTCGGGATAGGCGGCCAGATAGCGTTTGGGATACGGCAACGATTCGTCACCACCCTCGATCGGACGATTACCGAAAACTACGCTCGGTGAACTGGTGAACACCAAGCGCGGCACATCCTCCTGCACACAGCCTTCGACCACATGCCGCGTACCGTCCAGATTGGTCTCGAAAAATTCACGGCGCGAGCCCCAGACTCCGGCCTTGGCAGCGGTATGCACGACCAGACCGCAGCCGCGGCACGCGATCCGCACCGCCGCCAGATCGCAGAGGTCGCCGACCTGGCATTCCACACCGGGCCGCCCCTCCCACCGCGAATAACGGCTGCGTCCGAAAATCCGGACGCGCCCGCCCCGGCCGAGCACCGCCTCCACAATCCGGCCGCCGAGAAACCCGCCGCCGCCAGTCACCAACGTCAAAGAATTCGCATCCATCGTCATACCCCACACCATACCACATCACTTGCCGGATCACGCGAAGGTTTGATAAAAACGGGAGAGGAATGCGGGGTTGCGTTCGTTGTAGAGAATGGCGGCGACACGGTCGGCGGCGGCGATGGCGATGCGTTCGTGGTGGCAGACCACGCCGTCGGTGCGGTCAATGGCCCCGGTCAGGGTGTAATTGATGCAACAGCACCAGTTCATGCAACGCCCGCGGAGTCCGCAGTCACGGCATTCCGGATTGACATTGCCGCGGCGGGCGAGGACGGCTTTGCGCTTGGGTTCATCAAACCCGCCACGGGAAACGTCGCCAATGCACATGGCCAGGTCCCAGTCCTCACCGATGAGCCGTTCGCAGGGATAAAGCCGGCCGGACGGGGCGACGGCGATTTCACGTTCGCCAAAATTGCAGGTGTCACACGGGGCATAGCCGTCCTTGAGCCGCGTAATCACCTTGGCGTCCAGGACATTGATGGCGACGGGCCGGCCGGCGCGGTGCCGGGCCAAGTAAAAATCGGCGATCTCCTCATAGGCCTGACGCCACAACTCCAGGGCCGCCTCGTCCCACTTGGTATAGAAATTCGGATTGAGGGAGACCCGGGCCACCCCTTCCTCATCGGCAAGCTGGCGAACGCCCGCCGCCAGACCGGCGATGGTGACGGGATCGGGGACGATGATGACCTCGACTCCCGGGAAGCGGGCCCGGGCCAGTTTGAGGCCGCGGCGACAGGCGTCGTACGACGGCCGCCCGTCGGCAAACGGCCGCGCCAGGTCATGCATAGCGCGCAGGCCGTCCAGGGAGATGGCGGGATAAAACCCATGCCAGTGCAGCCAGTCGACCCGTTCCGCGGTGAGCAGCGAGCCGTTGGTGGTCACGGTCTTCTTCAAGACACATTGCCGCGCCTCCGCCCGGGCTTCGCACTGTTCGGTGCAATGGGTGAGCAGATCCCATTCCAGCAGCGGTTCGCCGCCGAAGAATCCGAGCTGCATTTCTTTGGCGCCGAACGCGAACGCAAAGTCGATGGCCGCCCGGGCGGTGTCCCGGGACATGACGTCGCGCCGCTTGGCGCCGGCATAGCAGTAGCGGCAGGCCAAATTGCAGTCGTGCGTGAGGGCGAGGGAAAAATCCATTAGTCTAGCCCGGCCAAGCCGGAACCAAGTTTGTGGTGCTATGCAATCATTGCGGCCGGCTTGCCCGGGCTACTGTTGGTGCTGTCATGATGCACAAAAAAGAGCGTACTCTCCCCTTTGCGATCTTTGTGCTCTTTTGTGGCAAAAAACGATTCCCGTTTCATAAGCAGACCGGGTCATAGTTTAGGCGCGCGGATGGCGCCGGGCACGGCGGGCGGCGGGGCGGGCTGGCGGATTTTTCCCAGAGCCTGCTGCGCATCACCGACGGGCGGCGTGGACTCACCGCCGGCGACGCCCGGGATCGCCGGAATGACCAGAACCTGGCCGAGCTGGATGTTATTGTTCGTCAACTGGTTGGCGGTTTTGATTTCATCCACCGTGACCGCGTGGCGGCGGGCGATGTCCCACAGCGTGTCCCCGGCCTTGACGACATACTGGGAGGCGGGCGCGGCGGGCCGGGCTGGCAGCGGCATGGGCGGCACCCCGGGGAGACGCGGGGGCTGATCGGCGACGGCCGACGGGACGGGGGTTTCCGGAGCGGCCGCGGCTGGCAATAGGCTGGACGCCAAGACCGTGGCGGCCAGGCCGGCGCCAATGGCGAAGACCTGATGGCGGAGGACGCGGTGTTCGGCCAGGGTCGGATAGCCGGGCGAGCGGATCGCGGCAGACGATTGGGGTTTCATGGCTGCATCTTTCCTGTAAAAGAACCGCGGCTTATTTTTCCGGCGCGGGCGGAACGGGACAGGCGATCAAGCCCTGGACCTGCGGCGGTGCCGGACGGACGACAGGCGCGGTCGGCATGGCAAGGTCGCCCTCGATCTTTGCCGGTGGAATCGGCATGGAGATTTTTCCATCCACGGCGGCCGGCGGCGTGGGCGCGGCGATCTCGCCCATTTTCCGAACCGTGACTTCCGCCGACGGCGTTACCACGGGCGCCTGGGGCGCGACCGGCTTGCCGCCCAGCTTGGGCGGAACCGTTTCCGTGGTCGGCGGCGGAGGCGGCGGGGGCACGCCCCTGAGACGCGGATTGTCCTGGGCTTGGACAGGCACGGCGGCCAGACCGGCCGCGGCCAGCAGGGAGCCGGCGCCTAGAACCAGGGACTGACGATGGGCGGAAAGGTGTTCTTGAAAGCTCGGATATCCCGGCGCCGCAGGACGGTCGGTGCGTTTGAGTTTCATTTGGGCTCTCCCTGCTTGAGGCGTCCGCAGGGGCGCCCGGGTGGATAGCGGTTTAGGCTATAGGTGGTTAGGTAGAAGATACGGGGAAATGGAGAAAATGCGAGAAAGGCGACTCAAGTAATGGATCAGACGGTGGGAAACAAAATCCCCGCAGGGGATTCCGTTGAAGACGCGCGCCGCCCGGGGTTTCTTCAGAACCGTCCGGCATGGAACGGCACCATCCTATGTGTTCTTTGTGTTCTTTTGTGGCAAAAAAAGCAGGATTTCGGCTCCCGGCTACGCGGTCCTGGCGCCGGCGCGGCGGCGGGTCTGGCGCGGGGTTTCGCCCAGGATCCGGCGGTACTGCCGTGCCAGGTAATTGCCGTCGCGAAAGCCGGTGCGCACGGCGATCTCCTTGAGCGGCGCGGCCGTGTGCCGGAGCAATTCCCGGGCCCGGGCCACCCGCAGGCGAATCAGGTAATCCAGCGGCGCCAGACCCGTGGATGAGCGGAACGCGCGGAAGAGCGAACTGCGAGAGACCCGGGCGATGGCGCAGAGCTCGGCGACGGTGATCCGTTCCGCATACCGGTTCTCCAGGTGTCCGATCACCTGCCCGAGCCGGATCAGCGGCTCCCGCGGCCCCGCACAGTTCGCCGCGTACCGCCGCGCCAGAAAACCGACCAATCTCATGAAGTGCGCGATGGCCAGAAATTCAAATCCGGGTTCGCCACCCTTGAGTTCAGACTCGATGTCCTCGAGCCATTCCCCGACCCGCGCCGCCTCCTCCGGCCGCAGCCGCAGCCGGCTCTCGAACCGGTCGCGGTCGCGGAACCGCGGCTCCAACCGGAACAACGCATGGTACCCGGGCAGCTTGCGCAACTCGTCCTGCGGCACCGGCATGTCCGAAGGCTTATACAGCACGTTCACCAAGTGCAGCCGCTCAGTCTCGCGGTAGCCGTGGGCCTGACCCGTGTGGATCACGAACACATCCCCGGCCTGGATCGAATAGGCGCCCGCCGCCGTGAAATGGACGCCGCTCCCGCCGGTGATGACGACCAGTTCCTCGAACTGGTGCGCATGCAGCCCCAGCTCGGCCTGCGGCTCCTGCCGGAACACCCGCAGCGGGAACGCCGTGGCGGGATTGGACAAACCGCGCCTGGCGACCGCATCCCATTCAGTTTTTGGGATGATCGTGCTTGTTTTTGCCACTTTCGTCAAGGTTTTACCTCATTCTTGATGGTATTATAGACCAGTTTTACCATTCCACACCCCTCCCCACGGAGCTCCGGAAACCATGAACGAATCCCTGGTTAGCGACTTCAAAAAACCCGGCAACGAATTCCGCGGCAAACCGTTCTGGGCCTGGAACGGCCGTCTGGAACCGGAGGAACTGCGCCGCCAGATCCGCGTCATGCGGGACATGGGGCTCGGCGGGTTTTTCATGCATTCCCGCGTCGGCCTGGCCACCGCCTATCTCTCGGACGACTGGTTCCGCTGCGTGGACGCCTGCATCGACGAGGCCAAGGAGCTGGGCATGGAAGCCTGGCTCTATGACGAGGATCGCTGGCCCTCCGGCGCCGCCGGCGGCCTGGTGACGAAAAACCCGAAGCACCGCATGCGCTCCCTCGCCGTCCGCATCTTGAAAACCCCCGGCGACTCCGTCTGGGATGACGACACCATCGCCGTATTCACCGCCAAAATTGAGGACGCCGTCGCCCGCAATGTCCGGCCGGTGCCGCGCGGAGCCCTCCCCGCCCCCGGCCCGGACGAAGCCATCGTGCGTTTCGGAGTGGAGCTTCAAGGAAGCAGCGACTGGTACAACGGGTACACATACCTTGACACCCTCAGCCATGAAGCCGTGCGCGCCTTCATCAAGTCCACCCACGAACTTTACAAGAAAAAGACCGGCAAGTTCTTCGGCAAGACCATCCCCGGCATCTTCACCGACGAACCGAACCATGGAAATATCCTTGCGCACGACAACAACACCAACCACGCCGGCGGCCTGCCGTGGACCGGGAGCCTGCTCAAGACCTTCCGGAAACGGTATGGGTACGACCTGGAACCGCACCTGATGGAACTGGCCTACGACGTCAAGGGCAACGGCATGACGCCCGCCCGCTACCACTACCACGACTGCATCACCTATCTCTATGTCGACGCCTTCTGCCGCCAGATCGGCGAGTGGTGCGCCAAGAACAAGCTGCTTTTCACCGGTCACCAGTTGTCGGAGGACACACTGGCAAGCCAAACCAACATGGTCGGGTCATGCCTCCGCACCTACGAGTACATGCAGGCGCCCGGCATGGATCTGCTGACGGAACACTGGCGCGCCTTCAACACCGCCAAGCAGGTCAGTTCGGGCGCACGCCAGTTCGGGGCCAAATGGCGCCTCACCGAGACTTATGGCTGCACCGGCTGGGACTTCCCTTTCTCCGGGCACAAGGCCCTAGGCGACTGGCAGTTGGCGCTCGGCATCAACCTGCGCTGCCAACACCTGTCATGGTACACCATGGAAGGCGAGGCCAAGCGCGATTACCCGGCCGGCATCTTCTACCAGTCGCCCTGGTGGCAGCTCTATCCCAAGGTGGAGGATTACTTCGCCCGCGTCCACGCCGCCATGACCCGCGGCAAAGAGGTGCGCGACCTACTCGTCATCCATCCCGTGGAGAGCATGTGGATGCAGGTCAAGACCGGCTGGCAGAACCGCCCGGAAACCCAGGTGCTGGATCTGGAATTCGAACGGCTGACGAGCCAGCTGCTGGCGCAGCACCTGGACTTCGACTTTGGCGACGAGGAACTGCTCGCGCGCCACGCCCGCATCACCAAGGCCAGCGGCGGGGCTTCGCTACAAGTCGGCAAGGCGGAGTACAAGTCCGTGCTCGTGCCGCCGCTGAAGACCATGCGCCGCAGCACACTGGAGATGCTGAAAAAATTCCGCGCCGCCGGCGGCACGGTGGTTTTCGCCGGCGAACCGGCCGCCTATCTGGAGGCGGTGCCCACCCGTGACGTGACGGAATTCGCGGCGGCCTGCCCGCGCTCCGGGCTGAAGGGAACGGAACTGGCCGCGGCGCTGGCCTCCGGCAGCCGCCGGGTTTCCATCGCCGGCCCAGACGGCACGGAGATCGGCCCGGCCCTGTACCTGCTGCGCGAGGACCGCGAAGCGCAATACATCTTCGTCTGCAACACCGGAGAAGACTTCGCCGCGGACAACGCCGCCGGCTGGAACCAGCAGCCCCTGACCGTCACCCGCACCCTGGCCTTCGGCGACGTCCGCATCCGCGGCTTTGCCGGGTGCGCCGGCGCCCCGGTCGAACTCAACCCGGAAACCGGCACCATGGCCGCCGCCGACGCCGTGCTCCTGAACGGCCACTGGGAGATCCGCACTTCCCTCCCCGCCCTCGGCAGTCGTATCTTCGTAGTCCCCAAAAAAGGGGAAGCAGGCATTCCTGCCTGCTCTTCTTTGCCCCGCCCCCGCGAACTCCGCAACGAAATCCTGGACGGCGAAAGCTGGGACATCACCCTCTCGGAATGCGCCAACCTGGTCCTCGACCGCCCACGCTGCCGCATCAACGGCGGCGACTGGCAGGCGGCGGACGAAATCCTACGCATCGACAAGAAAGTGCACAACGCCCTCGGCATCCCGCACCGCGGCGGGAGCATGAAACAGCCGTGGGCGCGGCCAGTGCCGGCTCATCCCAAACGAGCACTGGTGGAACTGGCCTACGCCTTCCGCTGCGACGCCATCCCCTCCGGCGAACTCTTCCTCGCCCTCGAACAGCCCCGGACCTTCCGCCGCATCACCCTCAACGGCGCCGCCGTCAGCACCGACGCCGACTGCGGCTGGTGGACCGACCGTTCCCTGCGCCGGCTGCCCCTGGACCCGACCACGCTCCGTAAGGGTGACAACGAACTCGTTCTGGAATGCGATTACCCCGAAACCCATTCCGGCCTGGAGATCGTCTATCTCCTGGGTAATTTCGGCACGGCGGTGGACGGCACCAACGTGGCCATGACCGCCATGCCGCTCCGCCTGCGCCTCGGAGACTGGGTGCCACAGGGGCTGGCATTCTATTCCGGTTCCGTGGCCTACCGCCGCACAATTAACCCCGACGTGAAGCCCGGCGAACGCCTGTTCGTGGAGGTCCCGGACTACTGCGGCATCGCGGTGCGCGTCCTGGTGGACGGCAAGGAAGCCGGCATCGCCGCGTGGGCGCCGCAGGAGGTCGAGATCACCGGCCTGGTCGGCAACGCCCCTGTGGAACTGCAAGTCGAGGTGGTAGGCCACCGCCGCAACTCCCACGGCCCGTTCCATCTCAAGGAGAAATGGCCGATGTGGACCGGTCCCGGCGAATTCCAGGTCAACCCGGATCGCTGGCTCGACGGCTACCAGCTCGTCCCCTGCGGCCTGAACCGTCCGCCCCGCCTCCGCGTCCAGACCGCCTAGCCCGGCCAAGCCGGAACCAAGTTTGTGGTGCTATGCCATCTTTGCGGCCGGCTTGCCCAGGCTACTGTTTGTACTGATT
>CAITSE010000103.1 GCA_903894975.1 uncultured Lentisphaerota bacterium | reverse complement strand
AAGATAAAACGCAAAAAAAATCTGCGGCAAAAATCCCTCCCGTAACTGAGGCATTACGATGCCTGTCTGCAAGAGCGCGGCTCCCGCCACCAAGATCCCAAGTTGTTTCGTTTTGCTTACCATGTGTGCTCTCCTTTGCGTTGGGGTCGGGGTCAGGATCGGGTTGGAATGCGTGTCGAGTTTCATGGGACATCCTCCAGACGGTTTCACCGCATTTTCTTCAATTCAAAAGTCTTGCCGCCCAGGGCGGCTTTGACGTAAACGCCCCAGTACGGGGTCGGATTGTAGTCCCAGTCCAAAATGATCTGCGGGCCGCAGCGGGGATGGAAGCTGAACCCGGTCCAATGGAGCTTGTTCGTCTGCATGAACGCAATCACGTCCTCCGCCCAGCCGTCCAGCGGATATTGCTGCGGCGGCGGGATGAACTGGAACCCGGAATAGTCCGCCGGACAGCCAACCTCGGTGATGATGACGGGGTGCTTCGCCGCCGCCACCAGCACTTTTTCCTGCCAGCCGCTCTTCCACGGATAGATGTGCGAGACGTACATGATGCCGTTGCCGCCGCGGTCATCGAGGGCGTAGCCGTTAACGATGCCCGTGAGATCGTAGGCCCAGTCCAGGGCGCCGATGACCAGAATGTTCTTGGCGCCGGTGGCGCGCACGGCGTCCACCATCGCCTGCATCCCCACCGAATTCTCGCCCGCCTGCTTTTCGGTATTTTCGGTCGGATTGACGTCGGTGCTTTTGTTCTCGGGGCTCTTCAGGTTGCCGCCGTCGCGCCAGACCTGCCAGGAGATGCCGTGCGGCTCATTAAACAGCTCGAACAGAACCGCCGGGTTGTTCTTGTACCGGGCGGCGGCGGACTTCCAGAATTCCACATGCTCCGGCATGGGCGCGCCGAACTGGTGCAGGTCGAGCACAAGGTAGATGCCCTTGGCGGCGGCGAACTGGACGGCCTGGTCGACCGACTTCCGGTACGCTTCCTCGGTGCCGGGGGCCTGCCCCTTGCCGCGGCCGAACCAGAAGGTGTCATGCACGGCCAGGCGGATGACGTTGGCGTGCCAGTCGTTGACGGCCACACGCATGGACCAGAGGATGTTGTCGCCGGTGCCCCATTGCATGCTGTCCACGGAAAGCCCTTGCAGCCAGAGGGCTTTGACATCAGCCGTAACCACCTGGGTGCCGGCGACTTTCAGTTCCGGGGTGACCGGCGGCAGGGCCAGGTCAAGCGCCACCAGGGCGGCCTGCTCAGCCTTCTTTTTGGCCGCGGCTGCAATGGCGGCGATCATCGCCTCGGCATCGGCATCGCTCATGGCCGTCACACGGAGGTCGTCGAGGTCCAGCGTGCCGGCGGCGACCTGAAACAGGGAAGGCATGACTTCGAGAGTGACGGCGCCAGCGGGGACGAGGAGTTTCATGCTGCCGGTCTTCCAATCTTTGCGCGTTCCCTGAAAAGTTGGCGGATTGGGGCTGCCCACGATCTTTTTCTGCGCATCCTTGAAGTTCAGGATGATCCGGCCGTCGAACCAGGACTGTTTGCCGACCTTGATGCCTTCGCTGCGCGCACGGTAGCTGACTTCCAAGGCCTTGGTTCCAGGGGCGATGGCCACGGGGATGTAGACCATGACCATCTTGCCCGGTTCGGGGCTTTTCAGGCGCAGGAAATGATTGCCGTCCTCCTCTTTCTCCACGGACAGATTCTCGCCCTTCCAGACGTCGGCCGCGCTGCCGTTCTGGCCGGGCTCGAAATCGCCGTTGGGGATCAGGGACGTCCCGGTCCCGGCGCCGAAGGACGCAAGGGACGTTGCCATCAGGGCGGCCATCAAGATTGTTCTCACCGGATTGTGCCTGCCCAGGGTCATGGGATGAGACTTTCCACATTGTGCCGGGGAAGCGCGGAACCGCGCCGGCTCCCGACAGTGTTCATGGATACCGGATGTTCAACAGTGGGGTCAATTTCCATCACCAGCCCGCTGACGGCAGACGTCAGCCCGTCATCCACCAGCATCCGGCCGCCGCAGGAATAGCGGATCAACAAATGCAGCGGCGCGACTTCGGAGGACTGCAGCAACTGCCCGTCCGCCAGAGCCAGGGCGCTCTTCACCAGCCAGGAACCCAGATAGTCAAAGTTCTGGCAGACGGTGGAGAGCGGCGGATCGCAACTCTGACTGGCCTCAATGTTGTTGTGCCCGACAATGCTGAAGTCCGTGGGCGCGGACAGTCCCAGCTTATGCATGGCCGTGACCAGGCGCAGCGCATACGTGTCATCGTAGCTGATGACCGCCAGGTCGCCCCGGTACGCCTTCCAGCGCCGGGCCAGCGCATCCATGTCGCCGGCGGTCTCGCCGACCAGCCCGGCAAGATTCTCCAGCCCCATCCGGCTCACATGACAGGAATAGGCGGCCAGTTTCGTCTGCAAAATCGTGTTGCCCGAAGCATTGGGCCCCAGAAAGGCGATGCGCCCATGCCCGAGTTTTTGAAAATATTGGCAGAGCCCCTCGGTTGCGGTCAGCATGCTCCGGCCAAAAACCTCGGGCGTCTCAAAACAGTTTGCTTCCAGCCCGGCGATAAGCTGCGGAATGCTCACCGGCAGGACGCTGCGCCGCACAAACGACTCCACCCGCCCCACCAGTTGCGGCGGAAACCACGGCAGCACCAGCGCGGTGCATCCGCCCGCCTTCATAATTTCGGCCTGCCGCAGCGCTTCGTCGCCATAATCATGCACCCAGGTGGAGCGCAAGTCGACGGCATCCTGCTTGGCGGCCAGCGCCACGGCCTGCATGACCTGATGGGCATAGGCGTCGGCCTCATGGGAAATCAACGCGCCGAGGCGGCCGCGGCAGCCGGGCAGACACGCCGCCGCTTCCAGCTCCGGCTTGGCGACAAAGGTCCCGCTTCCCGTGCGCCGGACAATCCGCCCCTCTTCCACCAGCGTCGCCAGCCGCTTCCGCACCGTGAGCACACTGCAGTCGAAGGTCTCCGCCAACTCACGCTCCGAAGGTAGCCGCGCACCTACCTCACAGCCGTCGAGGAACTTGCGCAGTTCCACCTCGATCTGCTGGTACTTGCGAGCCTTGCTGTTCAACCGAAGCGCCATGACCAAAAATCCTTCTCTGCACAGTAAATGCTTATAGCTCATTGTATCATTAGTATAGCGCTTGTCAAGTGCTATACATTAAAAATATAATTGCTCAGTTGCGAGAAGGTCAAGATGATCGGGCATCTTGCTCCGCTTTCGGTTTGAGCGCGGTTTCCGCGCCTGCCGCGCGCCCCGCTCCCATCTGAGCCGGTGGCTTGTTGGACGCTTCGCTTGGGCCGCTCAAAGCGGCTATTCGTTGAGGTTTT
>CAITSE010000102.1 GCA_903894975.1 uncultured Lentisphaerota bacterium | reverse complement strand
TCAAGCAAACCGCAGATTGACGAATGTCGAGTTCCGAATCATGAAGGAAAGCCGGCGGAACTTCATTATTCTGCGGTTCAGCATTCGGCAATCCGCGGTTCCGGTTTAGCTTTTACAGCACCGGCATCAGGGTGCCGGACTCGCGGTACTGGCGCGGGGTCATGCCGGTCACCCGGCGGAACACCCGCACGAAATGGGGCGGCGCGGGAAAACCGAGACGGTAGGCAATTTCCTTGACGGTCCAGGCCGTGTCACGCAGCCAGTCGCAGGCCAGCAGCATGCGCTGGCGCGCCAGATAGCGGGCCGGAGTCACCCCCAACTGGCGCTGAAAAACCCGGGTCAGGTGTTCGCGCGACACCCCGGCCATCGCCGCCACATCGCCCACCCGCAAGTTGTTGCCGGCGAAATGGCCGACGCTCTCGCGCACCCGCCGCACCAGGGCGGATTCGGGGGCCGGCCCCGCGTCCGTCCCGGCCGCCTCCGCCAGGGCCGCGAACAGTTCCGCCGCCAGCCGCAGCCCCTCGGCCGCCGGCAGCAGCTTCTCAAGCATCCCCCGGTCGCCCGCCAGGCTGACCAGCCGGCGGATCAACGGCGCCTCCACCGGCAGTTGATAGAGCGCCCCGTAGCGCCGCACCAAGGCCCGCGTCAGCAGATGGGCGGCCTCCCCCCGCAACGCCACATAAACAAACCGCCAGCCCCCCCGGCCCTCCGCGGGATATTCGTACGCCGTTTGCGGATCATTGGACTCACAGAGAAACCCGGTGCCGGCCGGCAGGGCGTGAACGCCGGCGCCATCCCGGAACTGTCCGCCTCCCGCCAGGGTAAACTGGAAGATGCAGTGCGGCCGGTCCGGCCGCGTCCGCCCGGCGTAGCGGTAGGACGGGTCCCGGCGCGTCTCCACCCCCGCCATGGCGGGAAACGCCCAGCCGTCCAACGGCGCCTGAATCTGAAACACGCTGTGGGCAAACGCCATGCATCATTCCTTTCAGCTTCGACCGGATCCAGGTTTGGAGTTCCCGCAAGTGGGAGCGGTTCGCACTCGAAGGCACCGCCTGAAGGCGGAACTCCGAACTTATCCCTCCTGAACCTGGATTATTCATGATATGTGGCAAAGGGCTTGCAGCCCGCCCCATCGGGACGTGGCAGTTCGAAGAGCGCGATGCAATCGCTTTGCTACAAAAACGTCCAACATTGAACATTCAACATGAAAGCCCCTATTGCCCCAAATATCACAGATTGATAACGAATATCAAATAAATGGTGGTTTCATGCACACGATTCGGGGTTAGAGTAAGGGGCGTACGGATCAAGAATGAATACCGCCATCAACACACACGTCTCTTTTTAACCACAGGAATTCCAACGCCATGGCCAAAATCACCTTCCTGGGTGCAGGCAGCACGGTGTTCGCCAAGAACGTCCTCGGCGACTGCATGCTCACCCCCAGCCTCCAGGACGCCCACATCGCCCTCTACGACGTTGACGGCAAGCGCCTTCAAGAGTCCAAGATGATGCTGGACAACCTGAACGCCTGCTGCAACAAAAAACGCGCCAAGATCACCGCGCACCTCGGCGAAAAAAACCGCCGGGCCGCCCTCCGCGACGCCAACTTCGTGGTCAACGCCATCCAGGTCGGCGGCTACGAGCCGAGCACCGTCATCGACTTCGAGATCCCCAAGAAATACGGCCTGCGCCAGACCATTGCCGACACCCTGGGCATTGGCGGCATCATGCGCGGACTCCGCACCATTCCGGTGATGAAGGCGTTCGCCGACGACATCGAGGCGGTCTGCCCCAAC
>CAITSE010000101.1 GCA_903894975.1 uncultured Lentisphaerota bacterium | reverse complement strand
GTTGCCCCAGGCTAAGTTGATGCTGCCCCTTTGGGGCGACAGCCTTCGGACAAAACCCAGCCTTGGGGGTGACAGCCTTCGGATCGTTCTGACCGCCCCAACGGGGCATTCCAACCTAGCCTGGGACAGCGCCCCAGGTTAAACGGGGAAAACGCCATCAAGGCTGAAGGCCTTGCTCAACAACGCTTCGAATTTTACCCTTGCCCGATTCATGCGGTTCCTACAATTGCTCCTGTAGCATAACAAACTTAGTTCCGGCTTGGCCGGGCTAGGCGGTTATGGTGCGCCCCCTTGGATCGGGGTTCTTCATTATGGGTGGACTTGCCATCATGGTCCTGAAATGAAGTTAGATTTCCTGATGTTCAGGGGCAGGCTTTGACCTCCTCACCCGGAATTGCCGCTGCACCCACGGCGAACTCGACCTCGTCGCCCGTGACGGCGGCGTCCTCTGCTTCATCGAGGTCAAGACCCGGCACCGCATCGGCCGCGCCCGCCCGGCGGCGGCGGTCGGCCGGGAAAAGCGCCGGAATCTGGTGCGCGCAGCCCATCAATACCTGCGCGAAGCAGGATTCCCGCCCGTACCCTACCGCTTCGACATCATCGAAGCGCTTCTGGACGGCCGCCGCCCGCACGACCTCCGCCACTACCCCAACGCCTTCACCACAGACCATGTCCGCCGCCCCGGCCGCTCCCGATAGATAGTCGGGAAAGGACAGAACGTCATCGCCCCAAGCATTCGGGCGGGTGGGAATTATGGTACGGTTTTCTGAATGAATCAGGATCAACTACGGGGTTTGTTCCCATGACTAATACTCTTTTCCGCACGGTTGCCGTGATTCCGGCGCGTTATGGCAGCACCCGGTTTCCCGGCAAGCCACTGGCCTTGATCGCCGGCAAGATGATGATCCAGCGCGTCTATGAACGCGCCCGGGCCGCGAAAGCGGTGGACGAAGTGCTGGTGGCCACCGATGACGAGCGCATCCGCTGCGCCGTGGAAAGCTTCGGCGGCCGCGCCGTCATGACCTCGCCGGACCACCCCTCGGGCACCGATCGCATTGCCGAGGCGGTGCGCGGCGTCGCGGCGGATCTGGTGCTCAATCTGCAGGGGGACGAGCCGCTGCTGCCGCCCCGGGTCATTGATGATCTGGTCGCCGCCATGCGCAGTTCGCAGGCGGAAATGGGTACGGTCTGTGTGCCGCTGGATCTGCAAAGCGCGGAGTTCGCCAACCCGAACATCGTCAAGTGCGTGATCAATGCCCGGTCCGAGGCGCTGTATTTCAGCCGGGCCACGATCCCGTTCCAGCGTGACGCCGGGGCCGGCGGCATGCCGGCGCTCTGGCATTGGGGAATTTACGCCTACCGCCGTGATTTCCTGGAGCAGTTCGTGAAATGGTCGCCCTCGCGCCTGGAACTGTGCGAGAAACTCGAACAGCTCCGGGCCCTGGAGAACGGCGCGCGCATCCGGGTCCTGGTCGAAACCCGTTCGCGCAGCACCGGCGTGGATGCGCCGGAGGACGTGGCCCGCGTCGAAACCCTGCTGCGGGAACAGGGGGAAGCCTGATCCCATGCCGGGGAGGCGCAACCAGCGGGCGCGGCGCGGTTCTAACTTACCAGGATTCATTTTATGCATCATACGAGCTCGTTTCCCCGGCGTCGGATGCTTCCGCTTCTAGCTGTAGTTCTGCTGGCGGGTTGGAGCGGCGCGGACGAACGGGTTGCCCCTGTCTCGACCCCGAACACCGGGCTGGTACTGGACTTTGCCTCCACGGTCGCTTGGCAGGCGAACGGGGACGGAACCAAAATTGCGGCGGCCCCCGGCGGCCCCGCAGGATTGAAGAGCTACGCGGCGTTCACAGGGCGGGCTCCCGGGGTTTTCGGCGGGACGCGGCGCCCGCAGCGCGTGGATGGCGTGCCGGCCGGCCCGGCACACCTGGAACTGCTGCTGCCCGGGGACGCGCCGGAAGATTTGCAGGTCACGCTCTTCCTGAAAGACAAGGACGGCCTCTGGTTCCAATGCACGGCCAGGGGACCGTGGGTGCGCGGCGCCTGGACCAAGGCGGAATTTGACCTGCGCCCCGGCGCCGGCTGCGTGCAGCCCGAGGGGCACGGTGCGGCCTGGAACAACTATTATGCCCGGCACATGTCCAGAGTCGGCATCAGCTTCTTCTCCGCGTCGAAATGGTCGGGGACCGCGGGCGTTGGGCGGTTGTGGATCGACCGTCCCGCCGACGGCGAGTTGCGGCTGTACGGCGCCGCCTGGGTCTCCCCGGCGCCGGCCAAGGCCTACGAACGGCAGGAACTGGCCTTTCAGATTGAGGGCTTCTCCGGAAACCCGTTCGACCCGGATCAGATTACGGCGGATGCCGTCATCACCCAGCCCGACGGCGTGGTTTTCCGCCGGCCCGCATTTTATTACCAGGGCTACCGGCGCGCGCTGAGCCCGGACGGCAAGGAGGTGATGACGCCGGAGGGGGCCGCCTCCTGGCGGATGCGTCTCACGCCGCAGCTTGCCGGAACCTGGCGCTGGCACCTGGCCGTGACCGCCGGCGACCGGGCGGTGCGCAGCGCGGAACACATCCTGACGGTGGCGCCGGGCGCCGCCCGCGGCTTCGTCCGCGTGTCGCCGCAAGATCCGCGCTTTTTCGAGACGGCCGACGGCGCCTTTTTCTATCCTATCGGCGAACATATTCACACCCCGTACGATGTGCGCAGCGTCAACACCCTGCACATGCCGCTGTCCGAGGATCATGGCACCTTCACCTTTGACTATTATCACAAAAAGCTTCAGGCCGCCGGCGCCAATGCCAACATGTTGTGGATGAGCAGTTGGTGGCTGGCCATTGAATGGACGGCCAAATGGCCCGGCTATTTCGGGCTGGACGATTACAATCTGGGCAATGCCTGGCGGCTGGACTATGTCATGAATTCGGCGGCCGACCACGGCATTCACAACCTCCTGGTAATTGACAACCACGGCAAGATCGGCTTTGCCGATTCCGAGTGGGAAACCAACCCGCTCAACGTCAGTCAAGGCGGCCCCTGCGACAGCCCCAACGAGTTTTTCACCACCGAAGTGGCCTTCAATCATTACCGGCGGCGGATCCGCTACATCGCGGCGCGCTGGGGCGAAGATCCCAACCTGATGGGCTGGGAACTGGTGAGCGAACAAGATCTGACCGGAAACAATTTCCGCTGGCATCCGGACACGGTGAAGTGGTACGCCCGGGCCAGCCGGTACCTGGAGGAGGTGGACCGGCTGAAGCGGCCGGTGACGGTCCAGTACTGCCGCAACTGGCGCAACATCGACCCGGCCATGTCCAAGAATCCCTGCATCGAGTTCCTCACGGCCAACGCTTACACTCAGCCCGGCGAAGCCCGCATGCTGGCGCCGCTCTTCCAAGAGACATACCGGGTCATGAGTTGGTACAAGAAGGCGATTTTCATCGCCGAATGCGGCGGTGATTCGGGCGGTTCCCCGCACCCCCAGCTCCGCTCGGATTTCCATTGCGGCCTCTGGATCTGCGGCATGCTGCCCTATGCCGGCACCCCTTTCTTCTGGTGGTATGAATTTGCCGACCGCCAGAATCTGTACCCGCACCTGCGGGGTTTCTCCAAATTTATGGCCGGCGATGACCTGCGCGGCGTCGAATGGAAGTACGGCGAATGGCCGGTCGAAGGCGAAAAAGGCGGCGTCCGCGCCTTCGGCATGAAAGGGCCGGAACGTGGCCGGGCCTGGGTCTTTGATGACGCCATCCTCGAATCCCTCGAAGCCGCGGCCAAGACCAGGCACGCCGGGTTCCTCCTGCCCGTGTCCGAACTGCGGCCGGGCCAGTATGAAGTGGAGCTCTGGGACACCGTTACGGGCGAAATCCTCCGGAGCGATCAGATCGCCTGCGGCGCGAATGGCCGCCTGCGCATCGACCTACCCGAGTTCGCCGGTGACTGCGCTGTAAAATTCCGCCGGACTGGCGACTGATACCAGTTTCAGTTCAAAACCCGCAACCCCGGCCGGACGGTATATTGGCGGCCTGGCCCGGGGCATACTGTTGCGGGCTGGAGAGAGGGTAGGGCGTCGTTCATGGGGCAGTTGATCAACGAGTTCACCTGGTCGGCATCGCGGCACAAGCTGTTCGCAGACTGCCGGCGAGCGTATTATTACTGCTACTACGGCGCCTGGGGCGGCTGGGACGAGGGCGCCGCACCGCGGACCCGTCGGCTCTACCGCCTGAAAAATGTTAAGACCCTGGACATGTGGGCCGGCAGCCTGGTGCATGAGACCCTTGCGGAGGCGCTGCGCAGGTTCTCAATGAAGGGCGCGCCGATCACGGCCGGCGAACTCCAGGCCAATGCCCGGATCAAGCTCCGGGCCGGCTGGGTGGAGGCGGTGAACCGGGACTGGGAACGCTACCCGAAAAAGACCAATCTCTGGGAACTCTACTACGGCAACGGCAAGAGCCTGCCGCCGGAAAAAACAGAACGGATCAAGGGCAAGGTCAACGACTGCCTGGCAGCATTCGCGGACTCGGAAATCCTCAAGGAGATCCTTTCCGTTTCCTATCTGGCATGGAAACCGATCGACAAGCTGGACACCTTCCAGAACGACGGGCTCAAGGTCTGGTGCGCCCTGGATTTCGCCTTCACCGATCCCGCCGGCATCCTGCGCATCCTGGACTGGAAAACGGGCGGCGAGGACGTCGACGCCATCCGCCTGCAACTGGCCTGCTACACCTTCTACGCCGTGGAAAAATGGCTGGTGCAGATGGAAAACGTCCAGGTCTGCGGCGTGTTCTTAAAAGACGGCGCCCGGGTGCAGGCGTACCCGTGTTCGCCGGAGATTCTGGTGGAGGCGAGGGACAAGATGCTGACGAGCGCGGCGGCCATGCGTTCGCTGCTGGCCGATCCGGAGGCGAACACGCCGAAAGAGGAGGACGCCTTTGCGCTGTGCGATGACACCCGGAGCTGCGGCCGCTGCAATTACCGCGAAGCCTGCCCGCGCTTCGCCGACGCGGCGCCCCCGGCCGGGAACGGGTGACAAGTTCGAAACCGTTTTATCCACGAATTCCACGAAACCACACGAATTCTCCGGCGCGGCACGGTTTGCCTTCGTGACATTCGTGAAATTCGTGGATAGTATATGGATACCCTTGGTTTGCCATTGACATCCTCACCCGTTTCCCACGGGGAGTGCCCCGCCGCAACCGCCTGCGAGATTTCTTCATGCTTCATTCCGACCAGATCCTTGACACCATCCGCATGATCCAGGACGAAAACCTGGACGTGCGCGCCGTCACCCTGGGCATCAATCTGCTGGACTGCCGCGGCAGTTCGCCGAAGCAACTGGCCGCCAAAATCCGGAGCAAGCTCCGGCGCGTGGCCGGAAAGCTGGTCGAAACCTGCGCCGCGGTGAGTACGGAATACGGCCTGCCGATCGTCAACAAACGCATCGCCGTGACGCCGGTCAGCCATTTGGCCGCCGGACTCGGCCGCGAAGGCTGCCTGGCCGCCGCGTATGCGTTGGACGCCGCGGCGAAGGAAGTCGGCGTGGACTTTGTCGGCGGCTTTAACGCCCAGGTGCAGAAAGCCGCCACCCGGGCCGACCTGGCGCTCATCGAAAGCCTGCCGGAAGTGCTGGCCACGACCCATAAAATCTGCGCTTCGCTCAACGTCGCCACAACCCAGGCCGGGATCAACATGGACGTCATCGCCCTGCTCGGCGGCCTCATCCGCGACATGGCGGCGCGTTCCGCGGATCACGACGGGTTCGCCGCGGCCAAATTCGTGGTCTTCGCCAACCAGCCCGAGGACAACCCGTTCATGGCCGGCGCCTACCACGGGCACGGCGAGGCAGACGCGGTCATCAACGTCGGTGTCAGCGGCCCCGGCGTGGTCGCCCGCGCCCTGGAACGACGCATCGCCCGGGACGGCGCGGAAAACCTGGGACTGGACGACCTGGCGGACGAGATCAAACGCACCAGCTTCCGCGTCACCCGCTGCGGCGAGGCCATCGGCCGCGAGGTCGCCCGCCGCCTGGACCTCCCCTTCGGCATCGTCGATCTTTCCCTGGCGCCCACGCCCAAGCGCGGCGACAGCATCGGCGAGATCCTCCAGGTGCTTGGCCTGGACGCCGTCGGCGCCCCCGGCTCCACCGCCTGCATCGCCCTGCTCAACGATGCCGTGAAAAAAGGCGGCGCCTTCGCCTCCCAGAGTGTGGGCGGCCTCAGCGGCGCCTTCATCCCCGTGGCCGAAGACGCCGTACTCGCCGCCGCCGTCGCCCGCGGCGAACTCACCCTGGAAAAACTCGAAGCCATGACCAGCGTCTGCTCGGTCGGCCTGGACATGGTCGCCGTCCCCGGCGACACCCCGGCCGAAACCCTCTCCGCCCTGATCGCCGACGAAATGGCCATCGGCATGATCAACCGCAAGACCACCGCAGTACGCGTCATCCCCGTGCCCGGCAAAAAGGCCGGCGAGCTGGCGGTCTTCGGCGGGCTCTTCGGCGAAACCGTCATCTTAGCCGTGCCAAACCCCGGCAAGTCCGCCCGCTTCGTCCGTTTCGGCGGTCGCATTCCGGCCCCCATTCACAGCCTGCACAATTGACCGGGAGCCTATCCGCCGTTGGAAAATCATACTGATATTTGTTTGCATTATTAGACGGTCGTGTTATAATGTAAGTAACAGAATCCGGGGATGGTGAGTATGAACATCCAAATCGTTTGCACGGGAACAGAACTGCTTCTAGGGCACACCCTGAACAGCAACCTGCAGTTCCTGGGAAGGACTCTCGATGGCGACGGCTATGCCGTGGCCCGCGAGGTCTGCGTTCCGGACGGCGGCGAGGCCATTGCCGGCGCCGTGCGCGAGGCGCTGGTCCAGGCCGACCTGGTCATCACCGTCGGCGGCCTGGGACCGACCTCGGACGACCTGACCCGCGACGCCGTGGCCCGCGAACTCGGCGTGGATCTGCAGTTCGACCCGAAGGTGCATGAGGCCATCCTCGCCTACCTGGGCGGCCGCACCGTAAAAGTTCCCCCCGAAGCGCTCCGCGTCCAGGCCATGGTCCCTGCCGGAGCCGAACCCCTGCTCAACCGGAACGGCACGGCTCCGGGCCTGTGGTGCCACGCCCCCGGCGGCAAGATCGTGGTCATGCTGCCGGGGCCGCCGAGCGAACTGCAGCCGATGTTCCAACACGACGTGCTGCCCCGGATCCGGACGCTGGCTCCACCGACGGTCGCCCGCCGCTCCCTGACGGTCTGCGGCATCCCCGAGTCCGCCGCCGCCGACCGGGTTGAAGCGCTGCTCCGCGACAGCTTCCCTGGCCTTGAGCCCGCCTATTGCGCCCGGCCGCACCAGGTGGACATCCGTCTTTCCGCCGGCGCGGCCGACCAGCCGCGTCTGGAAGAAGCCATGCGCCGTCTGGCCCGCGAGTTCGGCCCCGCCGCCCTGCCGCCGGGAACGTCGGACCTGCCCACCGCGCTCGGCACGCTCCTGCTCGCCCACAACCTCTGGCTGGCCGTTGCCGAATCCTGCACCGGCGGCTGGATCGGCAAGACCATCACCGACATTCCGGGTTCCTCCGCCTGGTTCTGCGGCGGCGTGGTCTCCTATTCCAACGACTGGAAACAAGGCCTCCTGGATGTGCCGGAACATCTCCTGGAAAAAGCAGGCGCCGTCAGCGCGGAATGCGTCGGCGCCATGCTCGAGGCCCTGTTCCAACGTTACGAGGCGGACGCCGGCATTGCGGTCACCGGCATCGCCGGCCCCGGCGGCGGCACCGCGGAAAAACCAACCGGCCTGGTCTACATCGCCACCGGTGTCCGCGCCCAGCGCCAGATCGAACGCTTCCTCTTCCCCGGCGACCGTGACGGTGTCCGTCAGCGCGCCGTGACCGCCGCTCTGGACCAGCTCCGCCGGCAACTGCTCCGGGAATTCCACGAACCCTGATCTTTCCTCTTGATTCACAACCCTTAACCCACACGCCAAAAAGTACCAAGGAACACCGCCATGGCCACCGCCAAACCCACCCCCACCGACGCTCGTGACAAAAGCCTCCAGATCGCCATCAGCCAGATCGATAAGGAATTCGGCGCCGGCACCATCATGCGCCTCGGGGACCGCGCCCACCAGAACGTCCCCATCATCAGCACCGGCGCCCTGTCCCTGGACATCGCCCTCGGCATCGGCGGCGTCCCCCGCGGCCGCATCGTCGAAATCTACGGTCCGGAATCATCCGGCAAAACCACCATCTGTCTGCACATCATTGCCAACGCCCAGAAGGCCGGCGGCGTCTGCGCCTTCATCGACACGGAAAACGCGCTGGACCCGCGCTACGCCAACATCATTGGCGTCAATCTCAACGATCTGCTGGTCTCCCAGCCGGACTGCGGCGAGGACGCCCTGAACATCGCCGAATCGCTGGTCCGCACCAATGCCGTGGACGTGCTGGTGGTCGATTCCGTCGCCGCCCTGGTGCCCCGCGCCGAAATCGAGGGGCAGATGGGCGACACCCATGTCGGCCTCCAGGCGCGCCTAATGTCCCAGGCCCTGCGCAAACTCACCGGCTGCATCAACCGCAGCCGCACCTGTATGATCTTCACCAACCAGATCCGCGAAAAGATCGGCGTCATGTACGGCAACCCCGAAACCACCACCGGCGGCCGCGCCCTCAAGTTCTACGCCTCCGTCCGCATCGATGTGCGCAAGCAGGCCACCATCAAGGCCCCCGCCGGTGAAGCCATGGGCAACCGCGTCGGCTGCAAGATCGTCAAGAACAAACTGGCCCCGCCGTTCCGCACCGCCGAGTTCGACATCATGTACGCCGAGGGCATCTCCCGCGCCGGCTCGATCCTGGACGTCGCACTGGATATGAAAATCTTGGAAAAACGCGGTTCCTGGTTCGCCTTCGGCTCCGAGCAGCTCGCCCAGGGTCGCGAACAGACCAAGACCCTCCTGCAGCAGGACAAAGAGTTGCAGGAACGGATCCTGGTCAAGATCCGCGAGCAACTCGCCCAAGGCGAATCCCCGACGACCGTCGTCGGCAAGGCCGCCCCGGACGCCGCGGAAGCCGCGGCAGCCGAGGAAGAAGGCGGCGAAGCCGACGCCTGATCAAGGCGTTTTTGCCACAAAGAACACATAGAATAGAATGGCCGTTTTGCGGTCAAGATGCGACCTCCAAACCCGGACCGGCCAGGTGTAGGAACGGGCGTGCCGCCCGTTTTTCCAGGTGACGCAACCTGACGAAAGCGGGGTGCAACCCCGCTCCTACATCTGGGACCGACCCGGTTCGGAGTTCCGCCTTCAGTGCCTGTTGTTTTAGTGTCAGCCAACACCGGCAAGGACACGAAAACATGAATCCGTCCAAGAACATGAAGATGCAATGACGCGTGAACCCGGCACCGCCTGAAGGCGGAACTCCGAACTCGGACGGCCCGGCTCACGTTGGGAGTTCCCACTTCAGTGGGGGCTGTTCAACTCTTTGCTTGCTAACATATAATGGTTCTTAAGTTGACACGCATGCCCGCCGGGGCCCCAATCCAAGCGGATACTGATCCTGCATTCTTCGGCTTCATGAATAATCCCGGCTAAGGGCGTTCCAGGAAAATCCAGAATCCACACAGCGCGGAGGCGCGGCCACCATGTTCAAAGCCGCCGACATCTATTGGTTTTCCGGGACGGGCAACACCCTACTGACCGTGCGCAGCATGGCGGCAGCGTTGTCCGGGGCAGGCGTGGACGTGCATCTGCACCGCATGGAGCAAACGGACCCGGCCGGCGTCGTGCCGGGGCCGGACCGGCTGCTCGGCCTGGCCTGTCCCGTGGCCGCGTTCTCAACGTTCCCCCTGGTCTGGCGCTTTGTTGAGGCGCTGCCGCCGGGACAGGGGCGTCCAGTTTTCCTGCTGGCGACCATGGGCGGTATGGCCGGCCTTTTGGCCGGACCGATGCACGGCTTGCTGACCAACAAGGGCTACCATCCGGTGGGCGTGCGGCAAATCGTGATGCCGGACAATTACCTGCGGATCCGGCCGGCGGAGACCTGCGCCAAACGCCAGGCCAAGGGCCGGCTGCAGGCAGAAGAATTCGCCCGAGCCCTGCTGGCCGGCCGCGCCTGCTGGAACCGGTTCTGTCCGGTGCCGTACCCGGTCGTGCGCTGGCTGTGGCGGCGCCAGGAACGGTTTTTCTTCCATCCCACCGCGCGCAGATTCCAGGTGGATCCCGCGCTCTGCACCGGTTGCGGCCGGTGCGCGAAACTGTGCCCCGTCGACAACATCCGTCAGGCGTCAGACGAGAACGATGGCCAGCCCATGTTCAAAGACCACTGCCAGATCTGCCTGCGCTGCGTCGCGTTCTGCCCGACCCGCGCCATCATTGGCGGCGGCCCCGGCCGCGGCCGCTACCGCGCCGTCGCCGACCTGTTCGGGCCGTAATCCCAATCAAACCGGGATACTATGATCCATTTGATCTGTAATTAGAATACGTTGAAGTCCCGCGCCCCAACGGGGCGGCGAAAAAAAATCCCAGCCGCCATTGATCACGCCTTGAAAGAGCATAGGATTGGCACGCTGCCGCTCCGGCGTTATCGTAGCAACTGCAAACCAAAGTGGTGAAGAACTCAGATTGAGGCTGCCTCTCCATGATCCATCCCACCGCCATCATTGCCCCCGGCGCCCGGATCGGGGCCGACGTTGAAATCGGCCCGTTCTCCGTCATCGGCGAACAAGTCACCGTGGGTGACCGCGTCCGCATCGCCCCGCACGTTCACCTGACCGGACACACCACCATCGGCTCCGGCACCCGGATTCACACAGGCGCCGTGATCGGGGATGAACCGCAGGACATTCACTACAAGGGCGCGCCGTGCGAAGTCCGCATCGGCAAAAATTGCGTATTCCGGGAATACGTCACCATCCACCGCAGCAAGTACGAGAACGGACTGACGAGCGTGGGCGATGACGTCATGCTCATGGCCAACGTGCACATCGCCCACGACTGCATCATCGGCAACGGCGTGGTCATCGCCAACGCCACACTGGTGGCCGGGCATGTGGAAGTCGGCGAGCGCGCCTTCATCAGCGGCGCGGTGGTCATTCACCAGTTCTGCCGAATCGGGCAACTCGCCATGATCGGCGGCGCCACCGGCATGAACAAAGACGTGCCGCCGTACTGCTTATTCCAACTCCGGCAGGTGCTGGGGCTGAACACCATCGGCCTGCGCCGGGCCGGGTTTGACGTGGCCACGCGCCTGGCCCTGAAAAAGGCCTATAAACTCTTCTTCCGCACCGACATCCCGCGCACCCAAGCCCTGGCCGAAATCGAAGCGCAGCTCGGGAGCGTTCCGCCCGTGATGGAATTCGTGAATTTCATCAAGGCCTCCAAACGCGGCATTGAGGACGGCCCCCGCGCCGGCGTTCCGGAAACCGACGAAACCCCCGAATCCTGATCAGGAGCATGGCCATGGCACGAATTGTCTTCATTGGCGCCGGCAGTCTCGGTTTCACCCGCGGCCTGGTCCGCGACCTGCTCACCTTCCCGCTGCTCACGGATGCCACCCTTGTCCTGATGGATGTGGACCCGGAACGGCTCGCCTTCTCCAAGCGCGCCGTTCAGACCATCGTCAAGCGTGGCAAGTATCCCGCCAAGGTCGTGGCCACCCTGGATCGCAAAGAGGCGCTCAAGGGCGCCGACGCCGTGATCTGCACCATTCTCGCCGGTAACGTCCAGGTGTGGCGGCACGACATCGAAATCCCGGCTAAGTATGGTGTGGACACCAACGTGGGCGACACCCGCGGCCCCTCGGGCATCTTCCGGGCGCTGCGCACCATTCCCGTCATGCTCGACATCTGCCGGGACATGGAAAAACTCTGCCCAAACGCCATCCTGCTCAATTACACCAACCCCATGGCCATGCTCTGCCGCGCCATGCAGGCGACCACCTCCATCAAAGTCACCGGCCTCTGCCACAGCGTCCAGGGCACGGCCGAGATGTTGGCGAAATGGATCGGAGCGTCCATGGACCGCGTCACCTACCTCTGCGCCGGCATCAATCATCAGGCCTTCTATCTCAAGTACGAAGTGGACGGCAAAGACGCTTATCCCCAGATCCGCGATGCCATGCGCAAGAAGAAGATCTACAACGAAGAGCTGGTGCGCAACGAGATGTTCCTGCACCTGGGCTACTACGTCACCGAATCCAGCGGCCACAACTCCGAGTACAACTGGTGGTTCCGCAAGCGCAAGGATCTGATCAAGAAATACTGCGTCACCAGCACCGGCTGGAACCCCGGCGAGCACGCTTACATCCTCAAGGGCTACCTGAAACGCGAGGAGTCCTGGAAAAAAGACACGCAGGACTGGTTCGACAAGGGCGCGCCTTTCGACCTCAAGCGCGGCCATGAATACGCGGCCTACATCGTCAACGCCTGGATGGGCGGCGAAGCCTTCGAATTCAACGGCAACGTAGCCAACACCGGCCTCATCCCGAACCTGCCGCAGAACGCCTGTGTTGAAGTCCCGGTGGTGGCCAACCGGCGCGGGTTCAACCCGCTCTACGTCGGCCCCATGCCCATCGAACTGGCCACGCTCGTCCATCTCAGCGCATCCGTGGAGGAGATGGCGGTGGCCGGCGCCCTGACCGGCGACCCGACCCTGGTCTGCAAGGCGATCTGCTACGACCCGCTCACCGCGGCCGTGCTCTCCCTGGCCGAGATCAAGAAAATGGTCGCCGAGATGTTCGCCAAAAACCGGCCGTACCTGCCCCAGTTCAAAAGCGTGAGCCTGTAACCGGCTCCGCAAAACACGGAATCCGAACCCGGCTGTTCCAACAGAAACGGGTCGAACGACCCTCTGCAGAGGGGTGTTGGGGAGAGGGCAGAACGCCATCTCCCCAACTCTCGGCCGCCGGTTGAAAATGGGGGGGTGCGGGGCATGTTGGCGGGATGCTGGTGTACTTGCTCAAGCGTTTGGCGGCGGCGATCCCCATTTTGTTCGGCGTCATCCTGGTCACGTTCCTCCTGTTCCACGTGGCCGGCGGCGATCCCGTCCTGGTCATGCTCGGCAAGAACGCCCGGCCCCAGGAAGCCGAGCAGCTCCGCCAGCGCCTCCATGCGGACCGCCCCCTCTTCTTTGGCCGCACCTGCAAGACCGAGTGCTACACCCCGCTGGACTTTGCCGCGGCCCCCGGCGCCGCCAGCCTCGACGCCAGCGCGAAACTGGACGCGGGCACACTCATCCTTCCCCCCGGCGGACGAATCGTCCTAAAACAGAACTTCCCGCCCGACCCCGCCCGCCGGACCGCCCTGCGCCTCAAGCTCCGCGGCGAAGTCCGGGGCAATCTTCCGGAGCTCGACTTTCATTCAGTTGACCGCCCGGCCGTGCTCACCGCGTCCCTGCCAGAAACCCCCGCGGAACTAGTGCTAACCGCCGGCCCGGACGGCGCCCGGATCTGGTGGGTCCGCGCCGAAACCTGGCAGGACAATCCCTTGGATTCCCAGTTCCTGGCTACCCTCCGCGAGGTCGCCGACATCCGTCGCGGCCCGAATGGACACTGGCGCCCGGTCTTCTTCGATTTCGGCAATTCCTTCGCCACCGGCGAGCCCGTCAGTCGCCTGATCCTGGACGGGCTGCCGCCCTCCATGTTCCTCATGGGCTCTGTGTTCCTGATCGAAACCCTGCTGGGCGTGGCCCTGGCCCTGGCCGCCGCCTGGCGGCGCGAAAGCTGGGCCGACCACCTGATCATGATCGTCTCCGTCGCCGGCATGAGCATCAGCTACCTGGTCTACATCATCCTCGGCCAGTTCGTGCTCGGGTACTGGCTCAACCTCTTCCCGGTCTGGGGCTGGGAATCGCCGCGGAACCTGGTCCTGCCGGTGCTGGTCGGCGTGATCGGCGGTCTGGGCGGCGGCGTGCGCTATTACCGCACCGCGTTCCTCAACGAACTCTACCGCGAGCATGTCCGCACCGCTTTGGCCAAGGGCTGCGGTCCGGTGCGCATCCTGGCCATGCATGTCCTGCCCAACGCCCTGGTCCCGGTCATCACCCGCATCTCCGTCATCCTCCCCTTCCTCTTCACCGGCAGCCTGCTCCTGGAAAGCTTTTTCGGCATTCCCGGCCTGGGTTACGCCGGCATCCAGGCCCTGGCCAACGGCGACCTGCCCGTGCTCAAGGCCCTGGTCGTCGCCGGCGCCGTCCTCTTCATCCTCTGCAACCTCGCCGCCGACCTTCTCTCCGCCTGGGCCGACCCCCGCCTGCGCTTGAAGTAATCGGGGGAGATGCCATTCTCCCATCCCCTGACGTTCCCTGCGGGTTATCGCCGGAAAAACCCGGGGTTGTGGAACCGGCGGAAACGGATATAGTAAAGCCCGCTTTGACCCCTACGGTGGGATACCCAAGTGGCCAACGGGGGCAGACTGTAAATCTGCTGGTTTTACCTTCGAAGGTTCGAATCCTTCTCCCACCACCATCATTTTCGAGCCCGGATCCGGCGCCAGCCCGGATCCGTGCTTTTTTTGTGTAGCAACGGGCGTGCCGCCCGTTTTCTTCGCATCCTCCCAGTTCCTGACGTCCCGCCCGCTTACCAGGGGGGCGGGTGTCCACACCCGGCAAAACGGGCCGGCG
>CAITSE010000100.1 GCA_903894975.1 uncultured Lentisphaerota bacterium | reverse complement strand
GGCATGCGCGTAAACTTAAGGAAAAAAACGAACGTCGAACATTGAACATTGAACGTCGAACGTTGAAGTAAAACCTGACCGGTTCAAGCTTCTATGCACCGCATGGATCCCGATTCGACGTTGAACGTTCAACGTTCGATGTTCGACGTTCGCATTTAGTTGTTTTCCAGAAGATTAGGGTTCTTAAGTTTACGCGCATGCCCTGCGGGGATTCCGTTCCTGCCGGAATGATATAGGAGTTCCGGGAGTCGCCCCTTGGGAGATGGGGCATTTTTCCTCGTCTGATCCACATTGAATAGCTTCGGGGGTGGTGGCGTTATATTCCTCAGAGCCGAGCGGCAGTCTCTGCCGCGCTGGCTCACCAGGAGATTTCGATCATGAAGACATGGAAACAACTCATGGCCGCGGGCGGAGCCGGAGTGGTGCTGGCGGGAATTTCCTTTTCCGGCACGGCGACGGCGGGCGAGACGTTTATCTACTACGGCGGGTCCGGTGGCGGCGGCCCCTATTATGGATCCGGCTGGCGGGGGAGTTCCTACACGTCCTACAGTTATTACGGCGGCGGAGGCTCGACGGTGGTGTATCCGGGTTATGCGGTGGCGACCCCGGTGTATGGGACTCCGGCATACGCGCCCCCGGTCTATGCCCCGGCCTATGTGACTCCGGTATATGCGGGGCCGGTGTATGGGACCCCGGTCTATGCGGCTCCGGCGGCATATACCTACTACAGTCCGGCGGCGTATGTCGCGCCGAGTTCCAGCTTTATCTCCGTGGGTTTCAGCAATCGCGGCGGCGGCTTTGCCTTTGGCATCGGCGGGCCGGCCTATCCGGGTTATGCGCCGGCCGCGGCGTTCGGGTTCTGGGGCGGTTCGGGGGGCGGGAATGACCGCGGCCGCTCGAACGGACCCTGGCAGTCCGACGGGAATCATGGCGGCGGCAGTCACGGCGGGCCTCCCTCCGGTGGCGGTGGCGGCGGTCATTCCGGCGGCGGTGGCGGTGGTGGCGGTGGACACCACTGATCTCCTCCCGGTTCCGGGCCTGCGCGTCCGGCTTCATCGTCTTTCATGACCTATCCAGGAACCCCGTCCTTTCACGCGAAGAGGGACGGGGTTTTTTCGTGCCGGGGGACGGATTTTGTCCGTTCCCGCTGCTTGACGCCGGCCGGGGGGCGGGTACCTTTGAGGAAATCCGCGGCGGCCGCGTCCGTCCGTTCGCGGCAACCCATTCCCGGATGACGCGGAGGAGCGGTGATGAAAACGATTTTCCGGCTGGCGGTGACCTGCGGTCTGGTCTGGTTGACGGGAACGCTGGCGGCGCGCGCCCAGATGGGCGGCGCGGACCAGGGGCCGACGGCGGCGCTCAACCAGATCACCCAATTCCTCGGCAAGGACGCCTCGTACACCGCGGACTATGAGACCAAGATCGTTTCCGCCGGCCAGAAAGGCGCCATCTCCATGCCGTTCCGGCTCTCCCTGAACCACGGCGACTCGCGCATGGACATGGATCTGGCCAAGGCGACGATTCCGGAAATGAATCCGGCGGCGCTCCAGCTCATGGCGGGCATGGGACTGACGCGCATGACGGTGCTGGCCACCGGCCCGGCGGAACCCAAGACCGGAACGCTGTTGTATCCGGACAAGAAAATGGCCTGCCCCCTGCCGCAGCCGAACAAAGCCAAGGCCGGCAAGACCGCGGCCCTGCCGGAACCCCAGGTGCTGGGCGAAGAAACGGTGGACGGCCGGCTGTGCGTGAAAAAGCACCTGGCCACGACCCAGGACGGCATGACCGCCGAGGCGACCTGGTGGGAAGTCAAGGACAAGCCGGGCGTCATGGCCAAGATGCAGGCCAAGACCCATGACGGCACGATCGACCTGCGCCTGACCCGGCTCGATGCCGCCGCTCCCGCCGCCGCGCTGTTCCAGCTTCCCGCCGATTACCGCAAGTTTGCCGACATGCAGCAGATGATGGCGGCCGTGATGCAGGAAAACATGCAGCAGATGCTGCAGCGCTAGTCTGATCGATGACTCATTGAATACGAACGTCCAACATTCAACTTCGAAATAGGATTGAACAGAAGGCCGCAAAGACACCGCAAGGGCTTGGACTGAAAACGCTTTGTGGCCTTTGCGAGCTTCTGTTCAAAAACGGGTTTCCCGCAATCTGGAGTAGGTAATGACAACTGTGAGTTTTCCGAAGGTTTCCCCGTTCCGTCGCGCGGGTCTGGCCCTGGCGTTTCTGGCCGGCCTGCCCGCCGTGGTCATGGCCGCCGCGGAGAGCCGCTCCGGCGCGGAGGCCGCGGCTCCGGCCGCCGTGTCCGGAACCGTGGCCATGCTGACGGCGGCGCCCCGGGCGGCGGCGTCCGAAGGCGCCACACTGGCGTCCACGGCCGGCCTGAGCACCCTGAGCGAACTCATCCACGCCGGCGGCTGGACGATGTATGTGATCGTCGCCATGTCCGTGGTCGCCCTGGCCCTGACCGTCTACTACCTGCTATCCCTGCGCCCTTCCGTGCTCTATCCGCACGCCCTGCTGCACAAGCTCGAAATCGCCGCCGCCGAGGGTGACGTGCAGTTGTTGCGCGACCTGTGCGTCGGCAGCGACGCCGCGGCGGCCCAGGTCCTGCTCGGCGGCCTGGAACAGTTGGAAATGGACAATCGTCTCGACTACACCGTGATCATGGCCGCCATGGAGGACGAAGGCTCGCGCCAGGCCAGCATGCTCTGGCAGCGGATTCAGTACCTGCTGGACGTGGCCGTGGTCGCGCCCATGGTCGGCCTGCTCGGCACCGTGCTCGGCATGCTCCAGGCCTTCGGCAACTTGCAGGCGGAGATCGGCTCGGTCATCCCGACCAACCTGGCCCACGGCGTGGCCAAGGCCCTGATCACCACCGCCGGGGGCCTGGTCGTCGGCATCCCGGCCATGCTCCTCTATGGGCTCTTCCGCGGCCGGGTCATGAGCCTGGTCACCGGCATGGAAACCGCCTGCGGCCGGATCATGCGCCGCCTCTGCATGAGCCTGAAACAGCCGGCGGCCGGCGAGCAGGCGAAGGCCAAGGCGAAAGGCTGATGCCAGGTTAAAATGGGATGCGATTCGCGTTCATTCGCGTTTGTCAGCGGTTCAGAAATCGACACACGATCCCTTTTTTGAACAGAAGCTCACGAAGAACACGAAGGCTGTTACACCGCAAATACTTCGTGACCTTTGCGGCCTTCTGTTCAATGAATTATCGGCAGGAGAACGCCTGATGACACCCCGGATCCGCGCCGGCACGACTGCCGATTATGAGGGAATTCTGAAACGGGTGCTGGCGGCCTTTGCCGACAGTTCGCCCGCGCATGCTCCCTTCGACCTGCTGTACCCGGATTGTATCCGCCCGGACGCGGCGTGCATGCAGGACTGGGTGTTGGCGGAGGCGGCGTCCGGCGAGATCGTCGCCGGCGTGCAGATCGTGCCGCGTCCGATGCGGCTGGCCGGCGGCATCCGCGTCCGCGCCGCCGGGATCGGGCAGGTGTTCTGCCTGCCGGCGCACCGCAAGGGCGGACTGATGACGGCGCTGCTGGAAGCGGCCGTGGCCAAGATGGACCGGGATGGCTATGATGTGAGCCTGCTCGGCGGCGACCGCCGCCGTTACCGCCGGCAGGGCTGGGAAGTGGCCGGAAGCATGGTGGCGGCCCGGCTCGGCTCCAGGAGCATCCGCGCGGTGGAACCGCCGCCGGCCGGGCAGGAATTGCCGCCGCCCCGGCGCTGGCACGGGGAAGCGGAAGACTTCCCGAAGCTGTACGCCGCCTGGCAGGCGCTGCCGACCCGCGGGGAGCGGTCGCCGGACATGCACGCCGCGGTCCTGCGCCGCTTCAATGTCTGGACCTGGATTCAGGAGTGCCCGGCCGGGTTTGCCTATGTCGTGCTGCGCGGCGACCAGGTGGCGGAGTATGCCGGCGACCGCCCCGCCTTGCAGGCGCTGCTGGGGCATCTGGTGCAGCGGACTTCGCTGCGCGTCCGCCTGCCGCCGGCGCCGGTCTGGGGCGAACTGGAGCCGATGATTCTGGATTTCGCCGGCTGGTATGCGGTCGAGCCGGCGGGGATGGCCCGGATCTTTTCCGTGCGCCGGGTCCTGACCGCTTGGGAACCGCTGCTCCGGCGGCGCCTGGCCGGTTGGTCCGGCCGGTTGCGGTTGCGCGTGACGGAAACGGGGGAGCAGACGATTTTGGCCGGAACCGACGCAGGTCCCGTTGTGCTTGACACTCCCGCCCGGGATGCCGCGTCCGGCCCTGGCCGTGACGGGGTGGAGATTGCGTTGAGCCTGCCGGAGATGGCGGCCCTCCTGTTCGGGCCGGTGCCGCCGCCGGCCTTGCCGGAAACCGTCCGGGAATGTGAAGCGGTCCGGCGCGCCTTCCCGCTGCCCCTCGGCTGGCCGGCATTGGATGAGGTGTGATTTTCCCGATGCGAAGGAGATACGCTCTTGTCAAGTCCTGGTTTCCGTTTGACACTTTGATTTCTGGTTTGGGATCACTCGAAGTATAGCTTTGGTTCCTTGGGGCATTGGGGAACTCGCTGCGCTCGTTCCCTGGTGCCGGCGTGGCTCTGCGGAGCCCGT
>CAITSE010000099.1 GCA_903894975.1 uncultured Lentisphaerota bacterium | reverse complement strand
TCATTAGCGGTTAAAAAAGAAAATGTTATATAATTATAGAGATAAAATATGTTCCGATTTTTTGAACCGCGAATGAACGCGAATGAACGCGAATAATATTCCGGTTTGATTTTTAATCGGAACGTTCGCCGCTACGGCTTTTGACGACGCTGCGGAAACGTGGTACAACCGCGTTCCTCCACTGAATCGGCTACATTTCGGTCATGAAACGCTTATTCTCAAACCGGTTCCGGTACGGAATGCTCATTCTCTGCAGCGCGGGGTTCGGCCTGGCCCGGGCCGCCGCGGCTCCGGACTATGACCGGTCTTTTCCTCCTGACGCCGTGGTGGATGTGACGCTGCCGCCGTACAACGCCAGGCCGGATGACGGTGTGGACGACACCGCGGCGATCCAGCGCGCGATTACCGCCAATGTTGACATCGCGCGGACGCTCTATTTCCCGAACGGAACGTATGACCTCCGGGACACGCTCGTTGCCAAAAACGCCGCCGGCCTCTGGCGGGCGCGGCTGACGCTGCAAGGGCAGAACCGTGACAAGGTGATCCTGCGCCTGGCGGCGAATGCCCCCGGCTTCGGCGATCCGGCCCATCCCAAGCCCATGCTCGCGACCGGGTCGCACTGGGAGCCGGGCGACCATCCCGACGGCGGCGGGAACAAGGCGTTCGGAAATTATCTCTTCAATCTGACGGTCGATGCAGGATCCGGCAATCCCGGGGCGATCGGCTTGGAATACGCGGTCAGCAATTTCGGGGCGGTCGAGGATGTGACCTTCCGGAGCGCGGACGGCCGGGGCGCGGCGGGTATCGCCATGCTCCGGCGGATTCCCGGGCCCGGCCTGATCAAGAACGTTACGGTCTCCGGGTTTGACGTCGGCATCGACGTCGGCGACATCCAATACGGGATGACCCTCGAGAACGTCACCGTGCGGGGACAGCGGATCGCCGGCCTTCGCACCGGGCAGAACCTGTTGCATGTAAGACGATTGACGAGCATTAACCGCGTACCTGCCGTGCGGGTGACAGACCGGCGGGGGATGCTGACGTTGCTGGACTCCCGGCTCACCGGCGGCGCCCCCGACCAGCCCGCCGTGGAATGCGCGGGCAACCTGCTGGTCCGCAATGTGTTGACCGAAGGCTATCAGACGCCGGCCATTCGCTGCCGCGGCAAGAGCTTCAGCGGCCCGCCGCAAGGAACCTGGGCTTGGCCCGCAGCCCTGGGTATGGATGCCGCACCGCCATCGGCCAGTCTCGCCGTGGAGGAAACGCCCGAATACTGGAACGACAATCTGGCGGACTGGGCGGCAGTGGGACCGCGCCTGCCCGGCGAGGCCGACGACACCGCCGCCCTGCAGCGGGCCATTGATTCCGGCAAGGGCACGGTGTATCTGCCGAACAACCGCACGTACTTCCTCTCCGATACGCTGGTGGTGCGCGGCAAGGTCCGGCAGATTCTGGGGATGAATTCTGAGATCAGTCTCGGCGCAGCGAAAGAGCCCTTTGGCGATCCGGCGCACCCGCGGCCGCTGATCCGGATCGATCCGCCCGCCGGCCGGGAAGTTTTTTTTGAAAGGATGTTCTTCAATGCCCAATACCCGGGCGAGATTCTTTTCGAGAACAACTCGCCGGCCACGGTGGTGATTCGGCACTGCGGCGGCTGGGTCGGCAGCGCCGGGTTCCGCCGCGCTTACCGGAACACGGCCAAGGGCACCGGCAAACTATTCTTGGAAGACCTGTTCCTGCCGGGCTGGGAATTCTCGGGACAGCAGGTCTGGGCGCGGCAGTTGAACCCGGAACATCCCGACGGCGACGGCGTGACGCCACAGGTCGCGAACCACGGCGGCAAGCTCTGGATCCTCGGATTCAAGACGGAAGGCCCGGCCCCGTTCCTGGCCACCGCTGCCGGCGGCGTTACCGAACTACTTGGCGCCTATAATTATGTGTCCGCCACGCAGGCGGAAAAAGTGCCGGTTGCCGCCGTGCCGTACCTCGTCACCGATGCCAGCGTGGCGCTAACGTTCCTGACCGACAATTTCCGCGACGGCAGCGACTACGCCGTGTACATCCGCGACACCCGCGGTGGTGTGACGCGCGACTGGAAAGCCGCCGACCTGAACCCGCGCAACGGCAACCTCGTCGACCGCTCCCGGGCCGTTACCCTGTTCCGGAACCGGCCGTAAAAGGCGGGGGTGGAGTTCGCCCACCCCCGCGACCCCCAGCGAGGGTCTTCGACCCGTTTCCGTTTCAGGCGTGGCGAAATACGCTGGCGAATCGTGTTCTGTCATCTCGCCAACGTTTTCTCCGCCAGCGAATTTCGCCCCGCCGGCGGCTTCCACTGGGAAAGGGGGCCTCTTGCCCCAGCCCGGGTGGCTACAGGAAGCACAGGCGGGTGATGCAGTCGTTGAAGCTTTCCTGGCCGGTGAGGATGTCGATGCGGACGCGCAGGTAGAGCACCGGCACATCGCGCCGGTCGAGCTTGGGGAAGCGCACGGCATCCTTCTCGGTGGTCAGGATCAATTGGGCGCCAGCGGCCAGGGCGCGGTTCTGGAAGTCGATGATCTCCTGAAGCCGGTAGCGGTGGTGGTCGGCGTAGCGCGCGGTGTGGACGACCGTGGCGCCGAGCTTGCGCAGGACGTTTTCAAAGCTTTCGGGTACCGCGATGCCGCTGATGGCGGCGACGCGCTTGCCGCGCAGCGCCTCCAACGGCTGGATCTCATGGGAATAGACGTCCACCAGGTGCTCCGGCTTGTGGGTGCACTCGATGATCTCGGCGCGCGGGTTGTGCTTGGTCACGAAGCCCTTGAGATGGCGCAGGTGCCGGCCGCCGTTGGACTTGGTCAGGAAGATGATGTTGGCGCGGCGGAGGTTGCGGATCGGCTCGCGCAGAAGGCCGCGGGGCAGGAGGTGGTGATTGTGGAAGGGATTGGTGCTGTCGATGAGCAGAATGTTGAGGTGGGGGCGCAGACGCAGGTACTGGAAGCCATCATCGAGGATGAGGGTGTCGGCGCCGAAGCGGCGGATGGCGTAGCGGCCGGATTTGACCCGGTCCTTGTCGACCAGGACGACGGCTTTTTTGACGTTACTGGCGAGCATGTACGGTTCGTCGCCGGCTTGGTTGGAGTCGAGCAGGAGTCGGCGTCCGTCGGAGACGACCTTGGGGGGGATGTCGCGGTCGGCGCGGGTGAGGCGGTCGCGCAGTTTCTGCCAGAGCGGTTTGCTGCGGCTGCGATAGCCGCGGCTGAGGATGGCGACGCGGCGGCCTTTTTCGATGAGGGTGCGGGCGAAGACTTCGACAACCGGGGTCTTGCCGGTGCCGCCCACGGTGAGGTTGCCGATGCTCACCACCAGGCAGCCGAGCATGCGCTGGCGGAAGATTCGTTCCTCAAACGCCTGCAACCGGAGTTGGACCAGGGCACGGTAGATCCGTGAAAGGCCGAACATGCCGCCCAGGACCGCCTGATCGGTGCGGGTGCGCCGCCGGCCGTTCAGCAGTTCGATGGCGTATTGTTCCGCCTTTTCCGCGATTTCCCGGATGGTCATGCTGGGGCCCGGTGGGGTCGTTCTTCCCGTGGTTCAGATGGGAGTTAATGTAACCGGCCATGAGGAAAGCGGTGTGGCGGTGTGACCATTGATTGCGACGGTGACTTGGATGCGTCGGGTTATAAATGTCGCAAGAACGGCTTTGCTGAAAGCCGTTTTTACCCCTATGGCATCCTCTCCCCATTTCAGTAGCCCGGGCAAGCCGGCCGCAAAGATGGCAGAGCCCCATAAGCTTGGTTCCGGCTTGGCCGGGCTAGGCGAAGTGTTGTTTGAGGGCCCAGAGGCCGAGGGCGGGATTGCTGATGAAGAAGAGTTCTTCGCCGTCGGGCAGGCGGTTGAGGCCATCGGTGAGCCGGGCGGGATCATAGCGCTTCAGCATGGTGTCCAAGTCCGCGGCCTGGAAACCGGCCCGGCGGATTTCGTCGTGCGACATTTTCGGGCCCGGGCAGTAGGTGATGGAAAAGCGGTCTTCGCTGGAGCCGTGGATCAGGTGCGCGGCGGCGCCGAGATTGTTGCGGAGCTCGGCGTTGGCGGCGACGGCGGCCAGGGTGGCGGGCGTGCCGTGGTAGCCGTACTTGCGGATGAGCCGGTCGATCTCGGGATCCTCGCCGAACTCGCGCAGGCCGGGAGCCAGGATGATGAGTTCGCCGGCGTCGGCCAGGACCATGCGCGTCCGGTAGACGGCCTTATTGCCGAGCCAGGTACTTTTGAACTCCTCGGGGTCGAGGTACACGACGATCTTGCGCAAGGGTTTTTCCAGCAGGTCCAGGTTGACCCGCTGGCTGAGGCGGCAGCCGATCTCGAAGGCCGCCGGGCCGCGGCCCGCGTACAGGCCGCGCATCTCCATGCCCTGGGTGGCGCGGTTTTTCTGCATGACAGTGAGGATGTAGACGATGGGCAGGTCACCGAGGAAGGTGTCGACCCCGTAATTGAACAGGCGGCGCACCGGGGTGTCGCTGCGGCCCATGATCCGTTCCATGCCGTAGGCGGCGCCGAGGAAGTGCGACTTGTTGATGGTGTCCTGCCCGCCAACGCCGACCAGGACGTTCTTGGTGTAATTGGCCATGCCCACGACCTCGTGCGGCACGATCTGGCCGACGGACAGGATCAGGTCATAGCCGTCGAACAGGACCTTGCTGACTTCGACGCGGACCGCATACTCGACCCGGCCGCCGGACCATTCCTTGAGCTTGTCGCCGGGGACGTCGCCGACGTGGCGGATGCCGTTGCGCCAGTCATGGACCTTGAACGCGGCGAGCGGAATATCCGGCCCGAACATGTGGCGGATTTCCTTTTCGGTCATGGGCACATGGGTGCCGAGGGCCGGCAGGATGTCCACCTGGACACCTTTGGGCGTCAGCAGGCCGTAGAGCAGGCGGCAGAGTTCGCCGGCATTGGAGTTGAACCGGGTGAAGTCGGGCGGCAGCAGGAGCACGCGCCGCAGGTTCCGTCCTTCAAACCGCGCCAGCAGTTCCTGGAGGAACGCCGCTTTTTCGGCGGCGGTGATGACGGTGTCCGGGCCGCCGCGGCCCAGGCAGAAGGTGGGGATCGGCGCGGCGGCTGTGCTGGAGGAAGTCATGGAAGGGGAGACCGGGGGGGGTGGAGGGTGAACCGTGAAACGGTGTGACAGTGTGACGGCTGGTCATGTCAAGTCCTGGTTTCCGTTTGACACTTTGATTTCTGGTTTGGGATCACTCGAAGTATAGCTTTGGTTCCTTGGGGCATTGGGGAACTCGCTGCGCTCGTTCCCTGG
>CAITSE010000098.1 GCA_903894975.1 uncultured Lentisphaerota bacterium | reverse complement strand
CCCCAGCCCCGCCGGAAACCGAAAACGAAGGCATCCGTGAGCCGCCAGGCCCGGATGCCTTTTCGCTTCCGCGCCGGTCAAAACGGCCCCGGGGCCCATTAAACCGGCGTTTTTGGTACACTTTTCACCGGCGCCCGCAGCGGACGGTGTGGTTGGCGGAATCCGCCACATACAGGTTGCCGGCCCCGTCCACCGCCACGCCGCGGGGAGTGTTGAACTGCGCCGCACTTCCGACGCCGTCCAGGCGGCCGCCCCCCCCCGGCATCCCCGCGAGATTGCTCCAATAGTATTGCTGCGACCAAGCCGGCCCGCAGAACACCATGGCGACGAGCGCCAAAAGGATGGTTATACCGTGCTTTACCATATTCATGCCAAGGAATTCCAAAAAAACAGGCCTTCTTATAATTCGACTATACCATGACCGCCGGGGCAATAACAGAGAGAATCCCGATTGTGATGTGTAATCTTGACATTTGCATGTGTTTATATGATTCAAACCCGCCAGCCGCAGCCGGTCCGCAACGGCATGGCGGCAGACGGCAGGCGGTAGCCCGTGACGCAAAACCGGAAGCGCGTGCCCTAGTTTCGTGGCGCCGGCCTCCGGATAATTCCAGCACCAAGGGGCATGCGCGTCAACTTAAGAACCATAACATCCTTAAAGCGAACGTCGAACATTGAACTTTGAACGTCCAACGTCGAATGGGAAGTCCGGCGATAAATCCAAGCTCAAACCGACCGGGTTTTCCTTCAACGTTCGATGTTCAATGTTGGACGTTCGATTTTTTTCCTTAAGTTGCCGCGCATGCCTTACAGGGCTCCAACGAGGGTGGGATTCAAACCCAGGGAGTTGCCCTGGGCTGGCATGTGTCGCCCTTTCAGGGCAACGGACATTCCATTCTCGCCGAATCCATCGACATCTCGCGGAGGCATGGGCGGGAACGAAAATCCGCCTTCTGTACTTCTTCTTCGCCACAAGCCACAGGCCTACAGACCACAGGCCCCGCCTCACTGTTTGAGCTTGTACAGCCCGACGCCGCCGGCCCAGAGTTCGCGGGTGACGGGGTTGAAGCGCAGGACCATGGGCTTGACGTAGGGGATGTCGCCGGTGATCTCCTGCCAGGTGGCGCCGCCGTCGCGGGTGCGATACACGCCGCCGGCGGAACCGCCGTCCCAGGTGGTGGCGGAAATCCAGAGGGTCTTGGCATCGCGCGGATCCACTTCCAAACCGATGACCGTCCGGCCGGTGAACTTCGTCAGTTGTTTCCAGGTGGCGCCGCGGTCGGTGCTACGCCACAGGTTGTTACCGGCGGCGTACACGGCGCCATCGGCGGTGGTCATGACGTTGAAAATCCACTGCTCCTGGGTGAAGACCGGCTTCCAGGAAGCGCCGCCGTCTTCGCTGCGGTGGACACCGCCGCCGGTGCCGCAGGAACCCCAGTACACGCGCTGGGAATTGGTCGGATCCACGGCCAGACCGAAGAACATGCGCCGACTGGCGGGTTGCTTGGCGAGCTGCGCCCAAGTGTAGCCGCCGTCCACGGACTTGAAGACGCCGCCGCCACTCTTGCCATTGGCGGCATCGCCGTCCATGCCGAGATACAGGATATCCGGATTGACCGGGTCCGCCGCCAGTGCCCGCGCATAGCTGCGGCCCCACATGCAGTTGACGTCCGGCAGATAGGTGGGAAGGCCTTCCTTGACGGTCTTGAAGTTTTTGCCGCCGTCCTCGCTGACCAGCACCCGGTTGGTGTTGGGCGAGGCCTGCCACGGCGAGACGGTGGAAACCAGCTTCACCGCGCCGTTCTTTTTCTGGGCCAGCACACGCCACTGGTGCCCGCTGAGCTCAGGCGTGTACTTCATCGGCGCCAACTGGCGCCAGGAACCGCCCTGGTCATCACTGACCAGCAACCCCTCGTCCATGGCCACGACATAGGTGCTGCCCTCCAGGAAACGAATATCACCGACGCAGGTGATGTCGGCGCCGCGGATCCGCTCGTTCCAAGTGGCGCCGCCGTCTTCGCTCAGCCCCGAACGCCAGTTGGCGCTGATGAACAACTCCTTGGGATTGTTGGGATTGATCGCCAGGTTCGTGGGCACGCTGAGGCCGGCGCCGTCCTTCGGCAGGGTCGGATTGGCGGCGAAATCCGGGGTCATCTGCTTGCCCTTCCGCCAGGTGGCGCCGCCGTCGTTCGAGGCGAAGAAGGTTCCGCCCCAACCGACCTTGCCGATGGCATAGACATCCAGGGGCTGCACCGGGCTGACGGCGACTTCGGTGATGCTCACGTCCGCCCCCAGGCCGGCGGAGACGCTGGTCCAGGTCTGCCCTTTGTCGGTGGATTTCCCGATGCCGTCCGTGAAAAAGGCGGCGTAGATGACATTCGCATCGGCCGGGGAGATGGCCACCGAGGAGGCCCGCTTCGGCAGCGCCGGCAGTTCGCTCCAGGACTGGCCGGCGTCGCGGCTGAGAATCAGGCCGGCGTCGGCCGTGGCCGCCAGCACCAGGGCGGGATCTTTGGCCGCCACCGCCACGCTGTAAACGGTGCCACCGGCCGGAGTTCCGGCGCGGAGGTTGCCGTAGGAAAAGAGGGGCTTGCCGGGGAGGAATTCCTTCACGGTCGCGAGGATGGGCTGGTCCGCCGGCGCGGCCTGGCCGTCCGCCGCCTTGGTGAGAGCGAAAAAGACCTTGCCGATGTGGCCCGTGTACGCCTGCTGCGGCAGGTCGCCGACCACGGAGATGTCCACCCGGTTCACCGTGGCCCAGTCCGGGGTCGCGGGCAGCGCCTTGGCCTTTTCGGGCTCTTTATTGGCAAACATCGGGTCCACGATGAAATCGCCGGCGCCGAGAATGAGGTTTTGCCATTGGTCATTCGAAAACAGGGTTTTGATGCTCTTGCTGCGATAGGAGGCGCCGCCGGCGGTCTTGAGATTGACGAAGACATCCCGGGGTTGGCTCTTGTCACCCTTGAAAGAAAAGCCGAAGCCGACGCAGTCGGCGGAGGTCACCCCGGCCGGGAAGGCCAGCGCGGTCCACAGGCCGCCATAGTACTCGCCATTGACCTTGCCAAACTGAAGGCGCACGCCGGCGGCCTCCTCCGCCTCTTTTTTCTTCTCATACACGGCGTTCCAGGTCTGCCCGCCGTCCAGGCTCTTGAAGATCTTGCCCGCGGGGCTGCCGGCGTAGAGGATGTTGCCGTTGACCGGGTCCACCGCGATGCAGCGGATGCTTTTGCCCTTTTCCCCGGTGAGGCGCAGTTCTTTTTTGCCGGTGTTCGGCAGGGTCTGCCAGTGTTCGGCGCCGTCGGTGCTCTTGCACAGCCCGCCTTCCGTGGCGGCATAGACCGTCTGCGGATTCGTCCGGTCCACGGCCAGGGAGAACACGCCATAATTGGCGATCCCGTTGTTGACCACCCGCCAGTTCCGGCCGTGGTCCAGGCTCTTGTAGACGCCGTTGACGTCGCCGCCCATGTAGATGACGCCGTCCTGCGTCGGATGGAAAACCGCGGCATAATAGAAGCCGCCGCCACCCCAGCCGCAGGCGGTCCAGGAAGCCGGAGCCTCGTCCGCCGCAGACACCGCCAAAGGCATGGCCGTGACGCCCGCTAAAGCCAGAAAGCCGCCCGTGCGGACAGCCCAACCCGTTCGCTGATTCATCCAGGATCTCCGTATTTTGCTGAGGTCAACCAGGTACAATCTTACTTGAGGTATTTCGAGGGCGTTTCTTTGTTGCTGTTGCGGGCATAGCCAAAATCATACTGGAACAGGGAATCGTTTTGATCAGTGACATATGTGAATCCGGAATTGGCATCCAGGCCGAGCGAGCCCGTCTCGCGCTTGACTACGGCGACATGACCATCGGCCAGCAACACGTTGGATTTCGTCCCGCCGTGACTCAGAAAAAAACTGACGTTGTTGTCGTTGAACTGTCTCCAGACGGTTTGCGTCCAGGCCTTTTGTTGCGGGTTGTCGGTTTTCGAGTTTTCGCTCAGGATCGCAAACAATTCGGGCCGGCTCACGTGTCTCACTGAGACCTGGGGCGTCACCAGGGTCAGGGATCCGCTGAGGGTGTAAACCGTCAGTAACCGCCAGAAATTTCCGGGGCTGTTGACTCCGTTGATACCATAAGTGAGCGTGATTTTCTGGCCGTTCTTCGCCATCAGGGGGAAGCTCGGACAGTGGATCAGGCCAAACGGCTTCACCTGATCCAGATTAGTTGGGCTCCCGTCATCGGGAAGGGCGCTGCTGCCGAGCAGCGTGCCGCCGACATAGGGGTTGAGCATCTGCGCCCAGCGGACATCGGGGTATTTTCCGTCCGCATCATCGGTGTACATGGTGAAGGCCAGCCCGAACTGCTTCTGGTTGTTCTGGCAGGTAGCCTGTTTGGCCGCATCCTTGGCCTTGCTCAGGGCCGGAAGCAGGATGGCCGCCAGGATCGCAATGATGGCGATCACCACCAGCAGCTCGATCAGAGTAAAAAATCGGGGTGCGGCACCCCGATTTTTTAATTTTGATAAGCGTGACATAAAACCGCATCCTTGATTTTCTTGGCGATCTTTGTGCCTTGGCGAGAGAAGGTTATGAACGGGTAACCAAGCGGACTCTGTCATCTCTTCCGTCAGAGCCGCGACAGTGATGGAGCGGGTTCTTCGTTTTTGGGTCGTAAACACCCGATCATTCACATTCGCGGCTCTGGGACCTGCCGTCCAGGCTTCCCGGAGGACTTGCCGAGCTGGGGCTCGGCGTTCCCAGGTTTTCGGCACACCGTCACACCATGACTATAGCCCTCACGGGGCATGGCAATGGGAAGGATCACGATTTATGATGTATAATTATGATATTAAAATGTGTTTTCTTATTTTTTATAATAAAACCGCTTGCTCAATGTCCTGAATGACCACCAGCAGCTCGATCAGGGTAAAGGATGGACGCCGTTTCATGGAACCGTCTCTTCCATTCCGTCCGTCTCCGTCAGGATCAGTTCACGCCATTATGCCCGAACAGGTCACCCGTTTGCTGGAACAATTCCTGCCAGGACAAGCTTTCCACATGGCGGAGTTGCCAAAAATCGGGGCTACGCTGGGAGGAAGGGAATAGTTCCAGTCCGAAGCGTAGGCCTGAAAAGCCTGCCCCACCTGCCGCATGTTGCTGGCACAGACCGCTTGTATCGCCTTCCGTTTGGCCATGGTTAAAGTCGGAAAAAGCAGGCAGGCGAGAATGGCGATGATGGTGACGACAACCAGCAATTCGATCAGAGTGAAGTATGCACATTTTCCCGTTCGGGAACTCCGAACCGGAAAACGGTGATCGGTTTCAATCGAAGGGAACAAAGATGTCTCCGAACGGTTGCGTGACCGACATCCGCACTTTGCTCTAATGAGAACTATGGCCGCCCCCGGCCGGATCCGCAGAAGTAAAACCGGAATCCATCTGCTTCAGCGAGGCGACGCTGCCGTCCACATAGAGGTGATTGTTCTTTATCCTTCCAGCCTCCTTGTGATTCCCGTTCGTATCGAGCATGATCGGGTAATGGTTGTAGGTGGAACCATACTTGGGCCGGACATCATTCTCTGAAATCCTTCGCGGTTCCGGAAAATCATCCCAATAGGGCGGCCGGCGCAGCATCCACCAGTACGCGGAATAGCACCATTCATTTACTCCCGTCTTCCAACCCGTTTTATATTTTTCATAGGTGACGTATGTGTTCGCCGGACAGTAAAAAATCTTTTCATTTTCCACATACGCCGGGGAAAGCATTTTCCACAGGCCCGTGCCACCCCATTTATCGTTATTATTATTGTTGTAACAGGCATATGGACTGAAACAGCGGCCGTTGATATGCGGCAGGCTGAGGTCATCGGAAGCCCACTTGTACGAATTGTATCTACTTTGGAAAATCGGGGGCAGCCAAAGATCGTTATCACCCGCATAGCCCGTGACCGCGACCCCGCACTGCCGCATGTTCCCGATACAAATCACGGTCTTGGCGCTCTCTTTCGCCTTTCTCAAGGAAGGCAGCAGCAGCGACGCCAAAACCGCAATGATGGTCACCACCACCAGCAGCTCGATCAAGGTAAAAAAACGGGGTGCGGCACCCCGTTTTTTTAATTTGAATAAGCGTAGCATAAAACCACATCCTTGATGGATTTCATCTTGAAGTGGGAAAGCGAACGCCTGGACGGCAGGTCCTCCGTCAGAACCGCGACAGTCATGGAGCGGGTTCTTTCCTATCTCGATCTTGCGTTCAGAGAGTCCGCTTACTGACGTGCGCGGTTCTTACCAGTCCTTGCCATTTAACGTTCTTTTGCTTGCCTCTCCTCCGCTTACCAGAAACCACCCCAAGTGATCGTGTTGGGCGACTTCAGCAGGGCGGTGTGCCCGTCCAGATAAAGGACGTTGACCGACTCCACCGTCCGGTCGGCAAAAGCGTGATTGTTGTAGGACGCAGAGACCACACTCCCCGGCTTGTCGGAGTTGTCCGCAATGACGGCTTTCGCGCTGGTCACCAGATTCTGGTTGAAACGCAACGGGGTGAGAGGAATAGGTGCGCCGGGCGGGGGATGGTACCATTGCACATCCAGATCGCTCGGGGTTCCCTGCGCCATGCGATAGCCATAGGTGCTGGAGCCGGACCCGTCGGTCTTGTAGGTTGTTTTCCAGTTGTTTCCCTTCACCGGGCATTGCGAAATTTCCCCTTTGTATCCGTACGGAACCATGGCAGACCACATCCGCCACAGGGGCTTTTTGGGGGTTTGGGAGGCTCCTACAGTCCCAACTTCACCGATCATGAGAGAGTACCAGAGATCCCCGTCATAGGGCGGCAGCATCGCATCGTTGTCACCGCCATAACAGGCCACAATCATCCCCATGGTGTGCAGGTTGCTCTGGCAAGAGACCAACCTCGCCATCCGCTTGGCCTTCATCAGGCTCGGCAGCAGCAGCGACGCCAAAACCGCAATGATGGTCACCACCACCAGCAGCTCGATCAAGGTAAAAAAGCGCGGTACCGCACCCCGTTTTTTTAATTTGGATAATCGTGGCATAAAACGGCATCCTTGACGGATTGGTTCACACGGCGCCGCGGAGTTCGCGGAGAGGAGGGAAATTGCTTTACGCTTCTTTCCTCTCTCTCTACTAATGTCCAGAGAGCCCGCTTACTGACGTGCGCGGTTCTGATGGATAATCCCCTTCGCAGCCCAATCATTTTTACGGAGGACACGCCGAGCCGGGGCTCGGCGCTCCCAGGTTTTCGTCACACCGTCACACTATGACTATAGCCCTCACGGGGGCAGAGCAATGGAGAGGATCACGGTTTATAATGTATAATTCTGACATTAAAATGTGTTTTTATGTTTTTTGTGATAAAACGACTTGCCTAATTACGGAACTGCACACTAGCCGAATGCGAGCCTGCGGTTATGGGCTTTCCACCGCGACCCGGAACCCGCAGCGGCTGGCGGCACGGCCGGCGGAAAGGCCGCCGCGGTTGGCGCTGCGGCAGCTCAACGGACCGGTTTCCCAGCAGCCTCCGCGCAGGATCCGGAGCCGGCCGTCGGGCGCGATCGCGGGCCCGGCCGGATCCGTCACCGGTTTCTGGTCATAGGGGCCGCCGTAAAAATCCGAACACCATTCCCAGACATTTCCGGCCATGTCGTACAGCCCCCAGGCATTGGGCTTTTTCCGGGCCACCGGCTGGGTTTTCCCGCCACTGTTGGCGGCATACCAGGCATAGTCGCCCAACTGTGTGTGTTCCGGGTCGTCGCCGTAGTAAAAACGGGAAGTGCCGCCGGCACGGCAAGCATATTCCCATTCCGCCTCGGTCGGCAAGCGCACGATCCGGCCCGTTTTAGCGGAGAGCGTTTGGCAGAACTGCATGGCCTCGTCCCAGGACACGGAGTCCACCGGAAGCTGTGCCCCTTTGACCAGGCTGGGGTTCTTCCCGATGACTTGTTCATACTGCGCCTGCGTCACCTCGGTGATACCGAGGGAAAACGGCCGGCGGATGGTCACCTCCTGTTGGGCGGGTTTTTCGGCAAATCGGTCCGCCTCATCATTGGCGTGACCGTTCTCTTCCCGGGGGCTCCCTTTCAGGAATTTTCCGGCGGAAATGGCGGCCAGCGCCAGGGTGACGCCGTTCCCCAGGTCGAGGGTGCTGGTTTTTTCCGCGGCCGCGGCGCCGAAGGACGCCGTGCCGCTCAGTAGCGCGCAGGCAAAAACGACGGCACAAACCTGGAGGAACGTTCTTTTTGAGGATTGCATGAGGGTCGCCTTATCTAGCCCGGATTATTCATGAAACCGGAGAAATGCGGGATTGGGATCCGTTTGGATTGGAGCCCCGGCGGGCATGCGCGTCAACTTAAGAAAAAAACGAACGTCGAACATTCAACATCGAACGTCGAACGTTGAAGTAAATGAAGCTTAAACGCACCGCATGAATCCCAATTCGACGTTGGACGTTCAACGTTCGATGTT
>CAITSE010000097.1 GCA_903894975.1 uncultured Lentisphaerota bacterium | reverse complement strand
CGCCCGGCAAGCCCGTGGCGGCGCCGGATCAGGCCCGCCCGGACATCATGCTCGGGCGCCTGGCCCTGCCGGATTGGGAGGGCTCGCCCTCCGTCCTCCTGGAGTCGGCCATGCCCCGCACCGCCTACCACCGGGCGCGCGAATTATGGCGGGGTTTTGTCACCGGCATGACCGGTTTTTCCACCGCCGCGGTGCTGTTCGTCCTGCTCATCCTCCAGGCCGGCCTGCTCAAGCGCGTCGCGGTGCTGACGGAAACGGCCAAAGCGGTTTCCGCCGCCGGCGAAGGCTCGCGGCGGGTGCCGCCGCTCGGCGGAGATGAAATCGGCCGGCTCGGCGCCGAATTCAACCGCATGCTCGACCTGCTCGCGGAACGGAACCGGGCGCTGGCGCTGGGCGAGGCCCGCTACCGTTCCTTCCTGGAACATTTCCCCGGCATGGTCTATCAAACCACCCTTGGCGAACCGGCACAGAGCCACTTCCACGGCGCCGTCCAGGCCATGACCGGACATACCGCGGCCGATCTGGCCGCCGGGCGTCCCGCCTGGCGCGACCTGGTGCCGCCGGAAGAACGGCAGGCTTTCGACACCGCCGAAACCCACGTCCGCGCCGGCGCCGGGGTCGTCAAACGGGAATACCACATCCGCCGCGCCGACGGGCGTCCTGCCCACATCCAGGAATTCATCCAACGGGTGATTCCGCCGCCCCCCGCCGAGCCGTTTCTGGAAGGCACCCTGTACGACGTCACGGAAGCGAAAGAGCAAGAAACCCGGCGGCGGGATGTGGAAAAACAGCTCCAGAAAACCCAGCACCTGGAAGCTGTCGGCTTGCTCGCCAGCGGCGTCGCCCACGATTTCAACAACCTGCTGCAAGGCATCCTGGGGCACGCCTCCCTGGCGGAACAGCTCTGTGCCGCCGGAACCGCCGTCCCGGCCGGACCGCTCCGGCAGAAACTGGACATCATCCAAAGCGCCGCCCGGCGCGGCGCCGCGCTGGTGCACGACCTGCTCACCTTCTCCCGCCAAAGCCGGGCCGAAACCGAAGCCGTGCCAGTCAACAACGTCATCCGCGAACTTCAGCGCTTCGCGGAACGCACTTTTCCCCGGAGTCTGGTCTTTGCCCTGGATCTGGAGGAGCCGCTTCCTGATATCCAGGCCAACCGCGCCCTGCTCCTGCAAGCTCTGCTCAATCTCGGCCTCAACGCCCGCGACGCCATGCCCCGCGGCGGCACTTTGACCTTGCGGACCCGGTTCGGCTTCCTGCGCAAAAAACCGGCGGTCGTCCTGTTTGTCACCGATACCGGGGAAGGCATGACCGCCGCCGTCCGCGACCGTCTTTTCACCCCCTTTTTCACCACCAAGCCCCCCGGGAAAGGCACCGGCCTGGGCCTTTCCATGGTGTACGGCATGGTCACCGCCCTCGGCGGCGCCATCGCCTGTGAATCCGAACCCGGCCAGGGCGCCACGTTCATCCTCCACCTGCCGGTGAACCGTTTGGAACAGACATCCTCTTCTTAAAACCGCCTATTAGGAGTTGCCGTGCCTGGGATTCAGTCACGAGAACCGCGCTTGGCGATACCGATTCCGATACCGACTCAGAAAAAGAGGGGCTCCCTTTGATCTATAATTGGCATAAGCTTCAGATTCGCCCCGGCCATTCCCTCGCTATATTCGCCACAACCCCAATTTCAGGAGCTGCATGCCGTTGACCATAGGACATTCGCTGGCGCTGGTATTCGCGTTGTGGCTGGGGCTGTTTCTGGGTGGCCTCGGCCAGCCGGAGATTTCCAACAACGAGATCCGGCGGATTGAGCCGGCCATGCACATGATCCAGACCGGGGATTGGCTGGTGCCCCGGCTGGAAGGCGACATCTATTTCAACAAGCCGCCGATGCTGTTCTGGCTGGAGGCCATGGCCTTCAACCTGGCCGGCGGGCGCAGCGAAACCGTGGCGCGCCTGCCAGCGGCCCTGATGCCCCTGGCGCTGGCCCTAATGCTGGTGACCCTGCCCTGCCGCTGGCTGTCCCCGAAACGACGACTGCTGGCGGCGGTGCTCTATCTGGGCACGGCGGGGGTAGTCCTCAACGGCCGTGAGGCGGCCATTGACGGCCTGTTCGCCGCCGCCGCCGGCATGGCGCTGTTCTGGTGGTTGACCGCGGAACTGGACGGCTGGCGGCGGTTCTGGAAATGGCTGCCCGCCGCGCTGATCCTGGGTTTTGCCTTGTTGCTGAAGGGGCCGTTGGTACTGCTCTTCTTCTATGCGGCGATCCTGGCCGTGCTCGGCGCCCGAAAGCGGTGGCGGGAACTCCTGGCCTGGGAACATGCCGCCGCCCTCACGGTGATGGTCGCCATCTTTGCCGCCTGGGCCATTCCGGCCTGCCATACGATTTCGTCCAATCGCGTCTTCGACTTGTGGGGGGAGGAATTTTCTCAAACCCTTTCCCCGCAGAAAACGGCGGAATTGGGGCGCTGGCTGAACCGCATGGCCGGCGCGCTTACCGACCTGCTGCCACCGCTGCTCTTCCTGCCGCTGCTCTGGCTCGAACGTTTCAAAACCTTACATGGCCGGACCAATACCAGGGTCGCCCGGGCGCTGGGATTGGCCAGCCTGGCCGCCATCCTACTGACGCTGCTGATGCCGGGAGCCAAAGCGCGCTACGTGCTACCGGCCGCCCCGGCGCTGAGCCTGCTGGCCGCCTGGGCGCTGCCCGACTGGGAGACCGCCGCGGGCTGGAACCGATTCAAGACCCTATGCGGCAACAGGCTGCCGTCCATCCTGGCCGCGCTGGCCGGCCTGATTGCCGGCGCCGGCATGGTGCTTGCCGCCGACCCCCGCGGCCGGATTCTTTGCGCGGTCATCGCCGCCGCCGCATTCCTGGCCGCCCTCCTGTGGCTGCGAAAACCCCGGAAAGAACCGGGATTGACGATCTGCGATCTGACGATTGGGCTGACGGCGATCCTTGCGGTAACCGCCACGGTGACCGCCTACATCATGCCCCGTTTTATCCAGCCCGAAATGTCCCTGCGCCACTTCGCCGCCAGAATCGAATATCTGGTGCCGGACAGTGCCCGGCTCTACCACGTCAACCCCTCCCGCAACGGATTCCGCTTCTACCTCCACCGCCCCCTGTACTACGCCAAGGCGGGAAGAAATATTGAAAAAACTACCACAGACGGGTTTACTCCTCCGGATGAAATCTTCTATGTCCTGCTTCTGCTCCGCAAGGCCGGCGAAGTCAACCCCGCGGCCTACCAGTTGGCGGGGCGCCGCGGCGTTCCGGTCGTGGATCTAAAGCTGGGGGAGGAGACCTTCCTCCTGTTCAAAATGGGGGCAACGGCGGAACCCGCGGGGCCGACTGGCCCGATTGGACCGGCCAGACCGGAAGCGGCGCCCCCGAATCGGCCCCCGTTCCCATAATAGCAATAATTATATAACCTTTTATTTTTTAACCGCTAATGAACGCGAATGAAGCCTCGCTGACCCAAGGGTCGGGGTATCCAACAGTCAAACCCAAAACACAAGAGTATACGGCATATCGAGCAAGGGTAAAATCTGGAGCGTTGTTGAACAAGGCCTTCAGCCTTGATAGCGTTTTCCCCGTTTTTCCTGGGGCGTTGCCCCAGGTTAGGTTGGAATGCCCCTTTGGGGCGGTTAGAACTATCCGAAGGCTGTCGCCCCCAAGGCCGGGTTTTGTCCGAAGGCTGTCGCCCCAAAGGGGCAGCATCAACTTAGCCTGGGGCAACGCCCCAGGTTAAGGCAACAAAACCAGTCAAGGCTGAAAGCCTTGTTCAACCAACATTCGCGATCGTCTCCGTCACGGAACCACAGACGACAGGAATAAAGAACCGCGGATCCGAAGGGCGGTCAAAGCGCCAGGAGCACCGCGCCGGCGGCAATCAGCAGACCACCGGCCGCCACCTTCCAGGCGCCGCGCGCCGTCACCAGCAACGCGGTGACGCCGAGGATGACCACGGTGCGGATAAACGTAGCCAGGGGTTGTTGCGGAATACAGTCATGTTCGCGATCTCCCGGGTGGATGCGGTTCAATGTACCCGCCATCCCGGGGATTGCCGGCCCGGCGGCCGCAGTTGCAAAACCCGGAACGTTTTGTAACTTATGAACGTTGAGAATTCATCGGGACAGCACGGAGCCACCAACATGCGGCACAGCCACACCAGCAAAACCGAACCGGAAGCCGGCAGCAGCCGGATCTGCCGCTCCCTGGAAGGACGCCATTTCATTGAGGACATCGGCCTGTTCTTCGAGGAAATGGGGCTGCCGCGCATGGGCGGACGCATCCTCGGCGTGCTGCTCATCGCCGATCCGCCGGCGCAATCGATCAACGACCTGTGCGACATCTTGGACGCCAGCAAGGGCGCGGTCAGCATCAACGCCCGGCTGCTGGTAGAATCGGGGCTGATCGAACGGGTCGCCTCCCCGGTTCCGCGCCGCGACTATTTCCGCTTCAAACCCGGCGGCTGGCTGCTCTTCATGCAGCAGCGCATGAAAGTCATGGCGGAACTGCACCGGATCACCGAGCGCGGCCTGGAACTGGTCCAGGGCAACGATCCGGAACACCAGGCGCGGCTGATGGAGGCGCATGACATGTTCGCCTTTATCGAAGCGGAGATGCCGGGGCTGTTGCAGCGCTGGGAAAAGAGCCGCCCCGGGAAAAAAGCCCGGTGACGGGAAAACCCCGACTCTCCCATTTTGATTGAAAATCAAACCGGGATACCATTCGCGTTCATTGGCGTTCATTAGCGGTTCAAAAAAACAGGCGCCGGTTTTTACCGTCATACGGATATAACATTTTCTTTTTAACCGCGAATGAACGCGAATAAAGTTTGAATTTAAAATGCGGTTTTGTGAATCGCATACGATCCATTTGATCTGTACTTTGGAAGAAGGAGTTTGCCATGAGCATCGACACCGGCACGATCCAGGGGCTGAGCGAAACCGAGGCCGCCGCGCGCCTGCAGGCGGAAGGCCTCAACGAACTGCCCACCGCCAAGCCCCGCGGCCTGCTGGCCATTGCCGGCGGCGTGTTGAAGGAACCGATGTTCCTGCTGCTCCTGGCCTGCGGCGCCATCTACCTGCTCACCGGCGACTATGAAGGCGCGGGAATGCTCCTGGGCTTTGTCTTTGTGGTCATGGGCATCACCTTCTATCAGGAACGCAAGACCGAACGCGCCCTGGACGCCCTGCGCGATCTTTCCAGCCCCCGCGCCCTGGTCATCCGCGACGGCCAGAAACGGCGCATCGCCGGCCGTGAAGTAGCGCGCGGCGACATCCTCCTGCTCGCCGAGGGCGACCGCGTGCCCGCCGACGCCGTGGTGCTTTCCGCCGTCAACCTGGCTGCGGACGAATCCCTGCTGACCGGCGAGTCCGTGCCAGTGCGCAAGGCCGCCGGGCAAGACGCCACGCCCGCGGCCCCGGTTTCGTCCCCCTCCCCTCAATCCCCAATCCAAAATCCAAAATCCAAAATCCAAAATTCTCCTTCCCTTCCCGCCACCACCATGGCGCGCCCCGGCGGTGACGACACGCCGTTCGTCTTTTCCGGCAGCATGATCGTGCAGGGCCAAGGCGTGGCCGAAGTCCGGGGCACCGGCAGCAATACCGAGATCGGCAAAATCGGCAAGGCGCTGAAGACGCTGGAGGAAGGCGACACTCCGCTGCAGCAACAGACCGCCGCTCTGGTGCGGACCTTTGCCCTGGTGGGCGCCTTCCTGTGCGTGCTGGTCACCGTCCTGTTCGCCCTGACCCGCGGTCGTCTCGAGCATCCCTGGCTGGAAGGCGTCAAAGTCGGCCTTTCCCTAGCCATGGCCATGCTGCCCGAGGAATTCCCGGTGGTCATGACCATCTTCCTGGCGCTGGGCGCCTGGCGCATCTCCCGGCACCGCGTCCTGACCCGGCGCGTGCCGGCCGTGGAAACCCTCGGCTCCGCCACCTGCCTGTGCGTGGACAAGACCGGCACGCTCACGTTGAACCGCATGACCGTCAGCGACCTGGTCACCGACGGGCAAACCCTGGAGGCGCCGCGCCAGGCCGGGACGACCCTGCCCGAAGTGTTCCACCGCGTCGTCGAATACAGCATTCTGGCCAGCCCCGCCGACCCGTTCGACCCCATGGAAAAAGCCATGAAGATCCTGGGCGAGAATACACTGGCGAACACCGAACATCTGCACAGCGGCTGGGAGTTACTGCGGGAATACCCGTTGTCCCGGCAGCTTCTGGCCATGTCCCGGGTCTGGCGTTCCACCCAGGACACCACCTCATACGTCATCGCCGCCAAGGGGGCGCCGGAAGCCATCGCCGACCTCTGCCATTTCACCCCGGCACAGGACGCGGCCCTGATGGAGCGGATCACCGCCCTGGCGGCGCGCGGCCGCCGCGTCATCGGCGTGGCCAGTGCCCGCTTCACCGTGGCGGCGGGGGAACTCCCTGGGCAGCAGCACGACTACGACTTCAAGTTCGAGGGCTTGCTGGGACTGGAAGACCCGGTGCGGCCCGAAGTGCCCGCGGCCGTAGCCCAGTGCTACAGTGCCGGCATCCGTACCATCATGATCACCGGCGACTATCCTGGCACGGCCCAGAACATCGCCCGCGAAATCGGCCTGAAGAACGCCGGAGAAGTGATCACCGGCCCGGAACTGGAGGCCATGGACGAAGAGGTCCTGCGCGAGCGCATCCGGACCGTCAGCGTCTTTGCCCGCATGGTGCCCGAGCAGAAACTGCGCCTGGTCCAGGTCCTCAAGGCCAACGGCGAGGTGGTAGCCATGACCGGCGACGGCGTCAACGACGCCCCGGCCCTCAAGGCCGCCCACATCGGCATCGCCATGGGCGGACGCGGCACGGACGTGGCCCGCGAGGCCGCCTCGCTGGTGCTGCTGGACGACGATTTCGGCTCCATCGTCCGCGCCATCGCGATGGGCCGCCGCATCTTCGACAACCTCAAGAAAGCGATGATGTACATCTTCTCCGTGCATGTGCCGATCGCCGGCATGGCCCTGCTGCCGGTGCTCTTCGGCTGGCCGGTGGCCCTTTATCCCGTGCACATCGTCTTCCTGGAACTGATCATCGACCCTGCCTGTTCCGTGGTGTTCGAAGCCGAAGACGCGGAGGCCGACACCATGACCCGACCGCCCCGCAAACTTGGAGATAAATTGTTCGGGCGCAAGGCGATCCTCATCAGTCTGGTCCAGGGGCTGCTGGTGCTGGCGGCCACGGTGTTCGTCTATCGCTGGGCCAAGGACCACGGCGAAAACGTCGCCCGCGCCCTGGCTTTCACCACGCTGGTCATCGGCAACCTCGGCCTGATCCTGACCAACCGCTCCTATCACCGTTCCATCCTGGCCACCCTGCGCGTCCCGAACACCGCCCTCTGGTGGGTCCTGGGCGGCACGGGGATCCTGATGACGCTGGTGCTGACACTGCCGTTCCTTCAGAATCTCTTCAAGTTCCAGCCCTTCCCGGGCCTGGACTTTATGGTCAGCATCGCCACCGGCGTCGGCGTGGTCACCATCATGGAACTGCTCAAGTGCCTCCCCGGCCGTATGCTCCACCCCGCCCGACATTCGTGAAAAGAGTTCTCTCACGGAGGCACAGGGGCACGGAGAGAAACGACAGGAGGCCGCGAACCATCAACCGACTCTTTTCCGCCATTCCCCGTGCCTCCGTGCCACCGTGAGAGGATCCTCTTTTGCTGCACCTTTATATTGATGCCGATGCGTGCCCGGTCAAACCCGAGGTGTACCGCGTCGCCACCCGTTATCACCTGGAAGTCACCCTGGTGGCCAACTCGCGGATGCGCATTCCGGAGACGCCCGGGATTGTCCTCCAGGTGGTCGGCGGCGGCTTTGACGAAGCCGACAACTGGATTGTCGAACACGCGCAGCCCGGCGACATCGTCATCACCGCGGACATTCTCCTGGCGAGCCGCTGCCTGAAAAACGGCGCCGCCGTCCTCGGCACCAGCGGGAAACCATTCCGGGAAGACAATATCGGCCAGACCGTCGCGACCCGGGATTTGTGGGCTGAGCTCCGCGTCACCGGCGAGATCACCGGCGGCCCGCCGCCGCTGACCCCGCGTGACCGCTCCCGCTTCCTCCAAGCCCTTGACGAAATAATCCAGGGCCTCCGCCGCCGGAACCCCTCCTCTTCCATGCCATCGCAGAACGCCGGGTGATCGAAGCCGGAGTACGGGTTTTAATTAATCGATTACTCACCCCCGGCTGGAAACAGTCCGGTCGTATGGTATCTTCGGTGCAGAACAGGAAAACCATGCACCTGATGAAATCCACGCATCCGTTCGCCGGCATGCTGTTGCTCGGGATCATTCCCTTCGGGTTCGTGGCGTGCAGCCCGGGCGACCAGACGGCGGGGAAAACCCTCACCCTGCTGGTGGGCGCCTATACCGAGGCTGGCCCCGCGCACGGCCTACCCGGCGAAGGCATTTACCTCTACACCTTCGATACCACCAACGGGAAACTGAGCCCTGTCAGTTCCAGAAACGGCATCCGGAACCCGTCCTACCTGGCCGTTCACCCGAACCGGAGCTGGGTATATGCGGTCAGCGAAACCAATGACGACGCGAAAATCTACGCCTTCCGCCTCGATGCGACAGGAAAAAACCTTGACCTGATCAATGCCGTGCCGGCCGAGGGCAAAGGCCCCTGCCATATCAGCCTGGATCGTACCGGCAGATTCCTGTTCGTGGCCAATTGGGGAAGCGGGTCAGTGGCCATGCTTCCAATCGACCGTACCGGCGCACTGAAAAACGCGACCGCGGTGGATCAACATTCCGGCCCTGAAACCAATGGGAAACGCCCCACCCCGCATGCCCACATGGTCCTGCCGTCGGCCGACAACAACTTTTTGTATTGCCCCGATATGGGGATGGATCAAACCTACATTTATCAGATCGACCCCAAGCTGGGAACGCTGGTCGATACCCAGCTCACCCTCCCGGCCAATCCCGGCGCCGGACCACGACACCTGGCCTTTCACCCGGACCGCCCCTGGGTGTACGTCCTGAACGAGCTGAACGGTTCCCTTGATGTCTTTTCCGTGCACCCGGAAAGCGACCAGGTCGCGCACCTGCAAACCCTTTTCACCTTCGCAACGGGAAACTCCAAAGACGCCGGCAGCGCCGACATTCATATCTCCAAAGACGGCAAATACCTGTATACGTCGAATCGCGGAAAAATGAATACCATCACCCAGTTCTCGCTCGACCAGGAAACGGGAAAACTGCAACGGCGCGGCGTGGTCCCGTCCGGCGGCAAATCCCCGCGCAGCTTCACCCTGGACCCCTCCGGCAAGTTCCTCCTGGTCGCCAACCAGGATTCCGGCACGGTAGTGGTATTCCGGCTTGACCCGGCCACCGGCGCGCTGATCGAACCGGGAACGGTCACCCCTGTCCCGGCGCCGGCGTGTCTGAAATTCCTTCCATGATCGGGATCTGCGCCCGGATGGTGGTGCCCTCGCCTGGTGCGGAAACCACGCTGAACTGCCCGTTGATCATCGCCAGACGCTCCCGCATCCCAATCAGTCCCAGGCGCTTGTTACTCTTGTCGAGCATGACCCGCTCGACATCGAAGGATTTGCCGTCGTCGGTGATTTCCAGGCGAACCCCGTCCGGGAGTTTCCGGATACTCACGTCCACCCGGCTGGCTTGCGCATGCTGGGTGATATTGGCGAGCGCGGATTGAATGACACGATAGATCACGGTGCGCGTGACGCCGTCCAATTCATCCACCCCGGAAAAAGCCGCAAAGCGGACGTGGACGCCAGCTTGCCTCGCAACCTCTTTCATCAGCGAACGAAGCGTCGCGATGAGCCCCAGGTCGTCCAACAGCGACGGACGTAATTCCCGGGCGAACCGATGCACGATATTCACGGACTTTTCCACCAGTTGTTGCGTGCTGCGGATCTTCTTTTTGAGGTCTCCGGGGTTGATCCGTGCCACCTTCGCCAAAGCGGACAGATGGACCGTAATGCCCACCAGGGTTTGGGTGATTTCATCATGCAGTTCACGGCTGATGCGCTTCCGTTCTTCCTCCTGCGCCTGCATAATTCCCTGGGACAACTGTCGCAATTCCCGGTTCGTGGCCGTCAACGCCTCCGCGCGGCGCGCCGTCTCCACCGCCTGCTTCAAGACGGTGATGTCCGACACCATCAGCCGGCACCCTTTCCGCGAAGTACTGCCGGAGCTTGCGGAGGCGCCATAAATGTTGGCCCAGACCTCGGCCCCGGCCGCCTTTAGAATCGCCACCTCGCAGACCTGTCTTTCGGTCCCGGCGAAGACCTTTTCCAGGAAGGCCAGGAAGACCGGCTGGCTCGCCGGGGCCAGACTCCTCCGCAACGGCCGGCTCAGGAGCCGGGACCGTTCCACGCCGAGCAGGGTGGCTCCCGTCAGATTGACCTCCACGATCCGCCCCTGTTCATCCAGGGAGAAATAACCCACCGGGGCGAAATCGTAAAGATCGATGTATTTCTCCAGCGCCGCTTCCGCCGCCTCCCTGGCGGCCAGAAGCTCTGCGTTCTGCATCTCCAATTCAATTTGGTGAACCTGCAATTCGTGGAACAGTCGCTGGGCGTCGGCCGCCGACCGCGGATCTTCGCCCCCGGACCGCGGCTTCCCCTGCCGCTTCCGCAACCGGGCTTCGGCGCAGCGGCGCAATTCGGCGGCAGGCGTGACGGCGGACAAGGATGGGGGTGTTTTCATCTAGGGACTCGCCAAGCTGTTTTTCAACATTCTTAGGCCTTACACGGCTTCCCGTTCCGCTTCATCGTCTGGTCTGAAAGATGTTTCTCCAGGCCGGCCTGCTTCGCCCGCAGTTTTTTCTCCAGCGCCTTGGCCACGGAAATGTCCGCGAAGGTGATGACGACGCCGTCAATCCGGTCGTCCAAGGTGCGGTAGGGCATGATGCGGACGGTAAACCAGCGGCCGTCGCGCGCAGGCACTGCCTTTTCCGTTGAGGCCAGCGTCCTCAGCACTTCGCGCACATCGTCCGCCAACGTCGGGTAGGCAAGATCCGAGACCAGGTCGGTGATGGGCCGGCCCGCATCGGCGGAGATGAGCTTGATGATTTTCGTCGCCTGGGGGGTGAACCGCCGCACGTTGAGATTGTTGTCCAGAAACAGGGTGGCGATATCCGTGCTGTCGAGCAGGTTTTTCATGTCGTTGCTGACCCGCGAAAATTCGTCCAGCTTGACCTGCAATTCGGTGTTGACCGTCTGCAGTTCCTCGTTCAGCGACTGCATTTCCTCCTTCGAGGTGGTGAGTTCCTCATTGGTGGATTGCAGTTCTTCATTGGCGGATTGCAGCTCTTCGTTGGCGGACCGGAATTCCTCCTGCGAGGTCTGCATCTGTTCATGTGTGACCTGCGACTCGGAGCGGATCTGCAGAAGCTCCTGCTCCAGTTCCGCCACGCGCCGGGTGCGGACATGAGTTTTGGGCGGATGGAGCGCCACCTTGGCGGTAACAGGCGCGGCCACATCAGTAAAAACGACCATCACCAGCCCTTGCAGCGGCCCGGGTTCCGCGAGCCGCTGGATGGTGACATTCACGCCCTGCTCGCCGCCGTTGGTTTCAACCGTGAGCCCGCGGAGCGTCACGCGTTCTTTTTTCCCGAGCGCCTTCTGAAAACCGCTGGCCAGTTCGTACCGCAGCCCTTCCCGGGCCATGACAAAGATGTTCCAGTTCGCCTTGCCGGCGGCCGGTTCCAAATAGTTGCCGGTCCGGCCGCTGACGTAGAAGATGTCGCCCTTGTCATTGACGAGTACCGCCGGCGGGGCGTACCGCTGCAGGACCAATTGATCCGCCACGGACTGAATACTGAGCGACGGCTTCGGCGTCTGACGCGCCTCCGGCCCGGCGGGCGGCCCCGCGTTGAAGGACGAGGGAAAGGCGACCGGCTCCGGCCGCAGGCCGGATTCCATCCTCCGGAAGAGCCGCAAATTGCCGCTGAGCGGGGCAAACAGGTCGGTGGCGCCGCCAATCGTCTCCGCGCTGCCGAGAAGCAGAACGCCGCCGGGGCAGAGGCTGTAGTGAAACAGCGGCATCAGTTTCTTTTGCACTTCCGCGGTCAGGTAGATCAACAGGTTGCGGCAGCTCAGAATATCCAGCTTGGTAAAGGGCGGATCCATGATGAGATTCTGCGGCGCAAAAAGCACCATTTCCCGAATCTCTTTGCACACCCGGTAGCCGCGGTCCTCTTTGACAAAGAACCGGCTCAGCCGCTCCGGCGACACGTCGGCGGCAATGTTGTCCGGGAAGACGCCCTGGCGGGCCTTGTCAATCGCGTCCCGGTCCAAGTCGGTGGCGAAGATCTGCAGGGTATAATTCTCCTTGGACCTGTACTGTTCCGCAGCTTCCTTGAAGAGGATGGCCAGCGAATAGGCCTCCTCTCCGGTGGAACAGCCGGGAACCCACGCCCGCAGCGCGTGGCCGGGCGCGTGACTCGCGAGGAGCGCCGGAAGAACCTGGGTGGACAACTGCTCCCAGACGGGGGGATCGCGGAAAAAGTTCGTCACCCCGATCAGCAATTCCTTGAAGAGCAGATCCAGTTCCTGCGAGTTCTCCTGCAAGTACCGGACGTAGGTCGAGATCTTGCGGATCTGGTGAATGCCCATCCGGCGCTCAATCCGGCGGTAGAGAGTGTTTCTCTTGTACAGGAAAAAGTCGTGGCCGGTGTGGGCGCGCAGCAGGATGACCGCTTTTTCCAGCGCGCCCTGCGTCTTCTCCTCCAGGGGCGCCTCCGTCCGGGTGATGAGCGAGGTCCTCTGGAGATAGGCGATGAGTTTCCCCGGCAGCTCTTCCACCGGGGCCACAATATCCGCCAGCCCGGCGGCGATCACGCTGCGCGGCATGGCATCGAACTTGGCCGTCGCCGGCTCCTGCGCCAACGCCACGCCCGCCTTTTCCTTGATGGCGCGCAGCCCCAACGTGCCGTCGGAGCCCATGCCGGAAAGAATCACCCCGATGCTGCGCTCCTGCTGATCCTGCGCCAGGGAGCGCAGGAAAAAATCAATGGGCAGACGCAATCCCCGCGGCGCCACCGGCTCAAGCAGGTGCAGCACCCCGTGCAGGATGGACATGTCCCGGTTCGGCGGAATCACATACACGCAGTCGGGCCGGACCCTGGTGCGGTCCTTGACCTGGATCACCTCCATGCCAGTCCCGCGTTGCAGCAACTCGGGCATGATCCCCTTGTGCGTCGGATCCAGGTGCTGAACAATGACAAACGCCATGCCGCTGCCCGCCGGCACATGCCCCAGAAACAGCTCCAGGGCTTCCAATCCCCCAGCAGAAGCGCCGATGCCAACGATGGGAAACGCCGCGCCGGCCGGCAAGACGGCGGGTACCCGGGAGGAAACGCGGGCGGATTTACGGCGGCTTTTTATAACGCTCACGTGAACTTTCTCCGTTCATTCGACAACCCTGAAGTTCACGATCCCAACCGTGATCAAAGAAGTGTAGCATGCCGGAATCCGGACAGCAACCCGGTGTCACGCCCCCAAAGAGGTGTTTTCCCCCTTTGCGATCTTTGCGTTCTTTTGCGGCACGGAATCGGCTCTGCCGAAATGGAAAAGGCGGCGATGCTCGCCGCACTCCAATAGCGCGGAAACCGCGCACAGAAACGGCGGCGTGGCCGCGACCCGTAGAAAGACCGTCCGACCGGAGTTCGCTCGTTTTTTTTCGGATGGAATCTATTTATGCCCAATGGATTGAACAAAAGTTCATTCAAGTGAACTTTTTCATCCCGGGCGGGTCGGGGAACGGACTATACGCGAAATCGGCGGGCTGGAAGCCCGCCGGCCGGTTTTGCCGGGTGTGGACACCCGCCCCCCGGTTAAGACAAGTGGGTAGGATGCACTCTCTCCCGCTGGAACTATTTCACTTCCAGGACATAGACGATAGTGCCGTATTTCGGGTCGGCGGTGAAGCGGACGCGGTTGCCGTCCAGGGTCGCAGGCACTGCCACGGCCGGCATGCCGCGGTTGTCGATACCGTGCACAACGGCGCGGGCGGCGGGGGTCTTCAGCGTCAAGGTCACAGCGCCGCCCAGGCACTCGACATATTCCACGTTGTTTTTCGAGGTTGCCTTGGCCATCACGCGGAGCCCGTAGTTGTCGCCGGGCGGCAACGGGGTTTTCCCGGTGTAATCCAGGTACTCGACGTTGGTGTAGCGGTTCCGGCTAGCCAGGGTCACGATGTAGTTGCCCGGTTCGCCCACCGCGCCGTTACGGTTGAACGCGGAAAAGATGAAGCTCCCGCCTGGCGACTTCACGTCCGCGAGTTCCAGGCCGGAGAAGGTCACCGGCGCGGCTCCGGCGGCGAGGCCCATGTAGAGCTTGGCGTGGGGATCGTCGAGCTTGAAGAAGCTGGCGCGCGGCTCCTTCTCGTTGCAGTTCCAGGTCCAGCGGGGATCGGGCACGGGGATTTTCGACTTGACCTCGTCTTCGGGAGAGAGCGCCTTGTCGTCGGTGACGCGCAGCGCCACCCGGCCGCCGGTGATAAAAGGGACGGAGAGACGGTGGGCAAAAGGATTGGCAGCGCCATCCAACGCCAGCATGAGCATGTCGCCGCGGTTGATGGTGAGCGTCAGCTCATTAGCCAGCGGCGCCACCTGTCCGCTCCGGAACGCGGCGGCGGCAAACGGCAGAAGATGCTTCTTCGCGAAATTGTTGAAATAATCGAAGTAGCTGATCGCCCCCGATGTGGAGCCGAAATCGAAGAGGTAAAATCCGTCATAATCCTGCATGGCGCAGGCGACCGCGACGAACGGCACGCTCTCGGCGCAATATTCGTTGGGGTAGGCGTGGTCATATTCACTCACCGTGTAGGGCTTGCCCGCCACGCGGTCGGGAACCAGAGCGGTGGTGAGCGTGTTTTTGGCAAAACCAAGCATGGAGACGTTCTGCACATAGTAGTTGTTGCCGTCCCAGGGGCGGCCCGGAAACGAGGGATGCTTCCAGTACGCGTGCCGGTCGACGTAATCGTAGAGATCGCTGATGTCGATGTAACTGTAATCAAGCTGGGTGCCGGTCACCGGAACGCGTACGCCGGCCCGTTGTTTCACGAAGGCGACCATCTCTTTCCAGTACGCGTATTCCAGGTCGTGGATGAAGGCGCCGAAGTCTTTGCGGTACGCCATGGGGAACGTGGAGAGGCGGCCGAGTTCCGGGAGCCCGATCTCGGCGATGGTCTTTTCCCCGGAAAGCGGCGAGCGGACATAGGCGCCCTTTTCCACTTTCACGGAGCGGATGCTGAAGGTCTTGCCGCCGGTGAAGCCCCGCAGCGTGATGCGGCCGCACGCTTCGGCATCGTCCTTGGCCGTGAAATTCAGGATGTATTCCTGCCAGTCGTCCGCGGCGAGTTTGAGGTTCGCACTGAGCCCGAGAACCGTCCACGGGGCGCAGTCCAGCATGGCGTTCACGCCGACCACCGCGCCTTTCTTGCCCTTGATCTCCAGGATGACGGTGTAGGCTTCTTTATTCTTGAACGAAAGCCCCTTGCGGTAGGTTTGAAAGAACCCGGAACGGTCATTGGTTTGGGAAACGACCTCGATGGAGTCTCCCTGAAGGGTAATGGCGCCCATGGCCGGACTGTGCACCTCGGGCGCCCATTGGTTCTCCCTGGTGAACGGCATGATGCCGGGAATAGGCTCGCGCGGGGCGGCGGTGGCGGCAATGCCCCACGCCTTTTTCACGTCCTCGAGGGACGCGTATTTCTTCACCAAAAACGCCGTCCACTGGCGGGCAATGACCTCTTTGAACGGGTCAGGAAGAAGATCCAGGGAGCCGTTGGCGAAGAGGTCGCGGTAGAACGCGTTTTCATTGTTGATCTCCACCATGGCGACAACGGGGTCGTCCTTGTAGGCGAGCTTGGTGTAGGGGTTCACATGTCCGAGCAGATCCAGGGCATAACGCTTCTGCATTTCAATGAGTTCGGGCATCACATTGTCGAGACCCTTGCCGTATTTGAAGGCGGGAGGACCGGCAATCACCGCGCGGTAATCGTAATTCTTGGTGCTCGGATAATTGCGTGAGACATGGAGATTGAGATTGACGTACACCCCATTTTTCTTGAGCTGAGCGACGAGGTAGTCCATCTTGTCCACTTCGACTTCGTCAAACTTCTCCTGCGTCTCCTGGTAACGTCCCCAGATGTGGCGGTTGTCGATGTGGTGGAGGCGCACCGCGTTGATGCCGATTCCGGCCAGGTGCGTCGCCAGCCGTTCCGCCTCTTCATGCGAGGGAAAAACCGAAGCGAACGTGAGATTGACGCCGGCAAAGCGGAAGCGTCCGGCCTGGGTGAAAAAATGGCCGTCGCGGATGAACACGAACCCGTTTTTGTCAATGTCCCCGGCGTTCATCCCCCGCATGGATACGGGGGAGGCGGGGTCGGGGAACGCCAGGGTGTTGCCCCATTCGCGGTAGGCGGGCGGCATCTCCGTGGTGGCGGCGCCGGCCGGGGTCGGGGCGGCGGCCATGATGGTGACCGGGGCGGGGGACGCCACCGCCGCCGTCACCCTGCCCTTCCCGGCGGCCGGCGGAACCGCCGCCGCCGTCTGACGGTTCCCCCCTAGGAGCAGCGGATCGATCTTGGCGCCTTTGGCGAAATGAAGCACGCGCACGCCGCCGATTTCGGCTTCCTGCTTTTGTGTGCCGAAAAACAGGGCCAGACTCAGGTCGCTCGCGCCGGCATCGCCCCGGTTCGTGGCGGTGAAAACGAAACTCTTCCATTCTTCCCCGCAGACGGCGTCGGTGCGGAGGAGCGGCTTGAACGCCGCGTCCTGAAGCTTCACCACCACGCAGGCGCTGCCCGTGACGGCCCGCAGATCGAAGGCCACGACGAGCGTGTCGCCGTCGGCAACGGGTTCGAGGATTTTCGCGCCGGTCTGAATGTCCCACGGATTTTTCAGTTTCTCAGGCACACTGGCATGCAAAGCGGTGGCATAAGAACGCCCGGTCACCGTCACCACCGAGATTCCGGGAAACACGGGAAGCGGTCCGAGCACGTTGGTTCCGGGGAGCGCGGGGGCAACCGCCGGAGCCGCCGCCGGGGTGGTGGCCGCCGAAGCGGGCGCCGTCGCCCGGGGAGACTTGCAGTATTCGGACGGCGTCATGAACACGCAGCCCTTGCCCTTGAGGAACACCAGCGCCTTTTCGAATTCCGCAAACCGCTCCGGCGACCAGCCGTTCGGGTGCCCCTGAAGCACGAGGTATTTCTTACTTTTTCCCCGGGCTTCATACTCGGAGATCAGACTCGCGCTGTTGGGCGACATCGTCGGATTTTCCAGGTTGACGGTGCGTTCCAGGCTCTGCGCGGTCTGGCGCGTTTTAGGCTTGCCTGGTCCGAAAAACCACGCGGTGATCTCGGGGGAAGCGGCCACCGCCTTCTCGGTGTTCTCGTCCATGACGTTGAACGGCGTTCCCAGGACTTTCAGTTCGAAGCCGAGTTTTTCTTTGGCCAGTTTCTGGGTCTTGGTCAGCGACTCTTTCTGTTCCTCCAGCGAGGCGCCGACGAATTCCGCCTTGCGCTTGCCGTTTTCCGGGGGGCACTCCTTGTGGGTGTAGCCATGGTTCCAGAACTCAATAGTCCCTTTCCGGTTGAGATCCTTGATCCAGTCGAAGTACGCCGGAGTGCCGGTTTCGAGAGAGTTGCCGATGATGCCCAGGGAAGCCTTGGCATTGTACTTCTGCAGGATCTCAATAAGCTGGATGAATCTGGGAGAAACGGCGACGCCGTTCGCCTTGTTCGCCCCCTGCTGGGTCAGGTCGTCCAACTTCAAAATAATCACGGGCGCGGCGGCCTCGGCGGCCCGGGCGCTTGCCGGGGCGATGGCGGCAAGGCCGAGAATGCTTAGACACAGGACGGCGGGAGTGAAAAGGGTATACCGTATTTTCATGGAGCATGTTCCAGGGGAGTCTGTTACCAAAGGGAACGTCGAACATTGAACATCGAACGTTGAACGTCGAATGAAGATTGGAGCTTAGAAACGCCGCATGAATTCCGATTCGACGTTGGATGTTCAACGTTCAATGTTCGCAGCTACTCAAGCTTGATCTGCACGGGGCCGTCCCCGGCGGAGAAACGCCGCGTCACCGGCGCGACCTGGCCGCCGGCCACGCGGATTTCATAGTCGCCGTAAAAGGCGCGGACGGTGCAACGGCCGTCGCCGCCGGTGGTCAGGTCCGCGTCCGTCCACCAACGTTTGAAGACCAGGTCGAGGTAGGCTTTGCCATTGGGTTTGAGCGTCCAATCCCGGGCCCACAGGGCCGCCGCCGGCGCGTAGTGCGCGCCTTCCCAGAAACCCCATTGCGTGATCCCGGTGAAGGCGGGGTGGGCAAAGGCGATGATCATGGAATCGCGCAGGAGATCGGCCTGATACGCGACCTGATCCGGATCGGTGGGATCGCCGAGGTTCACGTCCAATTCCGTATATTGCAGCTTCCGGCCGTAACGCCCGGACAGATAGTCGAAATGGGCCCACAATCCTTCCGGCCCGGTTTTCCCGCCGAAGTCCTTCCCGGCGCGGCCGCCGTGGGCCTGAGCACCCAACGCATCCAGGGGCGCCCCCTGCTGGATCAGGTAGTCCACCCAGCCCCGGCACTTGTCATTGAGCAGGCTTTCGGGGAAGCTGCCGATCTCCATGCCCGGGGGGCCGAACGACGGCTCATTAAAAGTCAGCCGGACGCGGGGATCGACGGCGCGGACGGTCTTATACCAGTCAACCATGCCCTCCGGCCCCAGGACATCCATGAAATCGCGGTTCACCTCGGTTTCGTTGGTCACGTCCCAATCGTGGATCCAGGGTTTGAAGGCCGTCACCTCTTCGATGATGTGGTTCCGGACCGTATCGCCAAGCGAACTCGGATCCGCCTGCATCTTGCTCTTGAGCGCTTCCGGCATCCGGTACGTGGTCGGCCAAACCAGGACATGCCCGCGGATGTTTTTCCCCTGGTCATGATAGAACTGGAGACAGTCCCGGGTGTCCTTCCAGCCATTGGCGCGGCCGCTTTCGAAGTAGACCCATTTCAGTTCGTTGTCGATGACGATGGAGTTGTAGTACTGGGAGGAAATTCCCTTATACTTGGCCACATCCGCGGGGGTCATGCCCTTATTTTTCCCAGAAAACGCGGCCACCGAGATGGCCGCGCCGAAATGAAAGGCGTGCTGCTTCATCCGCACCGCGACCGCGGCATTGGAGACCGGCCTCCCGGCCGCATCCACCACCTCGATGGTCAGGGGCCCTTTGCGGACGGCGTCGATGCGCCGCTCCGCCTCCTGCCGCCAGGGCGCATCGGGAGCGCGCCCCGCATACTCCCAACTGGGTTTTGGCAGATTGGCGAGGGCCGCGCCCTCGGGGAAAACCATCCAGGCAATCCCGCCGACTTCGACGACCTGCGCCTTGTGCCCGATCATGCCCACAAACTCCAGAGTCCCGGTGGGAAAGTCCATCGGCAGCGGACCGGTCCTGATGAAGTACCGCTCCCATTTCTCCGTGAGCATCTTGCAGTCGTAGAAATTGTTGACCCGCCCTTTGGGGAAGTTGCCGAGGCTGCTGCGAATGTAGGGCTGAAGCGTGGCGCCGTCGCCGTCATCCACACGCTGGGGCGCCTTCTTCCCCTTCGCCCAAAACACCACAAAAAGACAGTCGCCCTTCCGGACCGGCACCGCGTTGGCCAGGCGGAAATCGGCATCCCAGTATTTTTTCGGTTTGGCCGTGACGGCAAAGACTTTGGCCTGCGCAAACGGCAGGTTCTGAACGTCTTCAACCACGCCGGACTTGATCCCGTCAAGCGCGGCAAGGTCGTTTTCTCCGGCCGCGAAACCGGCGGGGCCGACCGACCGGAACTCCGCCTGCAACCGGCCGTAATACGAGTCCGGGGGTAATCCCTCAATGACGGGAGGCGTCACTTGGGCGAGCGGGCGTCCCGCCCCCTTGGGAGAGGGGGCATCGTGCCCCCCTTCCAGCTGCCCGCGCAGCGGATCACCGGCGGCCATCGCCAACCCGGCCGCCAACGCCAGGCCGGCCATCAGAATGCAGAACCGCTGGGTCATGGGGTCTTGCCTGCCCCCTTCTTGACGGCGGCGTATTCCGACGGGGTCATGAACACGGCCTTCTGTTCGACGAGGAAATCTACGATCTTGACGAACTCGTCAAACCGGGGGCCCGCCCACGACATCGGATGCCCCTGCAACACGAAATAGTCCCGCTGCGGATTGGCGGCGTACCCGGTCGCGAACCGGGCAAAATCCGGTACGCCGACCGAGCCTTCCAGGTTGACCGCCCAGACCCGGTCCAGAATAACCACCTTGCCCTTGGCCTCAAGCTCTTTGCCAAGCGCATCGAGCGGTTGCGGATAGAGCCAGGCCTTCATGTCGGGTTCGTCCTGCATGACCCGGCAGGTGTTGGCATCGAAACTGCCGTTCCCGGTGCCGCCGGGCGGGCCGTAGACCTGAAAGGCGAACCCCAGCTTTTCCCGGGCGAGTTTCTGGGAATCGTCGAAACGCTTTTTCTGCTCTTCGTAGGAACGGTGATTGAACTCGTTGAACTTGCCGCCATCCGCCTCGTGAACCCCGTGATCCCAGCCGTGGAACCAGAACTCAATCAGCCCGGTTTCCCGCTGCGCTTTGACCCATTTCACATAGGCCGAATCCGACGCGGTATCCTGCAGGGTTTCACAAACGACCCCCAGCCCCGCCTTGATCTTGCGCTCGACCAGGAAGGCCGCCACCTTCTTCCACGGCCCCGCGATATCCCCCCGGAGCGCCTTCACATCGTCCAGCTTGAGGATGATAACCGGCGGTTTCTCCCGCGGCGGCAGAACGGCGGGAACCGCCGGCGCCGGCCGCGGCTTGGCCGCCGCCGGCGCGGCCAGAGGCGCGGCGTCCGCCGCCAAGCCGGCGAAAACGAAGTCGTCCAGATCCACGGAGCCTTTGGCATTGCCGTAGGAATGGATCCAGACAGAAATCGCGGCGGCTTCCGCCGGGGCCTTGGCCTGAAGGGTGTAAGCGTTCCAGTTGCCGTCCGTGTTCTTGATGCCGCAGGCCGGATGCCCGCCGCCGGCCTTGAGAGCCGCATCCATCAGGAGTTTCCCATCTTGGGCATAAAAGAAGAAATAGACCCCGCAGAAGCTGGTCTTGGTACGGCCCCAGAACGTAAGCGTGATCTCTTGACCGGCGGCGACCGGGAAACGGGGGCTGGCCACGGAGGACCCGGTCGGTGCCGGCGCCTCGACCGTGATCCGCAGACCCGCCTTGCCGGCATGAGCGGCCTCGACCACGACCCGGGAGAAGGCGTCCTTGATAATCCAGCCACTGTCGCCGTCCTCAAAGCCCGGATTCGGGAGGGGATTGGCAACGGCGGCGGAACCAGGTTCCCCGGCGGCGGCGGCGGGGACGGCATGAAGGACAGAGAACGCCAGCGCGGCCAACGCCAGCACCAGCACCGCGGACAAGTTGAATCTCACGTTCTGACTCCCTCAAAAATTTTCCGTTGTGAACGGCGGGTCATTCCAGCCCACAGGAGTGTGGTTTAAGCGGAAAAAATCCACATGTCCGTCAAAGAACATCCCGTTCGCGCCGCCGTGGGGAATGCCAACCTGCTTCTGAAACTGGGTCAGGGAGTTTCCGTTTCTGCGGAAAAACTCGGGATTGTCCAACAGGGCGGTCTCCGTCTGATTGTCAAGAATCATCAGCTTTGTGGTGGGATTGCCGCGGGGGATGCCGGAAATGAGAATATCCAGTTCCAGCCGCTGCTTGTTCTTGGTGGTGCCCGTCTGCCACCGCGTAAACCATTCGGACACGGCATAGGTCGTCCCGCTGCCGCCGCCCTGGATCGTCTTGATCACACCGAGGCTCCGCTTGTTCGACGGGCATTGCAGGAGCTTGACCGGATCATAATAACTCCAGAAGCAATTGCTGCTGGTGCTGCCGGAATAAATGGCGGACTGGTTCCACCGGAAATTGCTGGCGCCACTGCCGTCCATGTAGCCATCGAGTGGAAACAACTCGTCTTCGTGCCCCGCCGACTTGCCACAGCCGATGAAGGGAGGCAGAAACGAGTCAAAGTCAGAGGCGAAACAGACCATGGGAGTGTAAAGCTGGCGCAGATTGCTCTTACAGGTTGCCGTTCTGCCCGACTCCTTGGCCGATTGCAGGGCGGGAAGCAGGATGGCGGCGAGAATGGCGATGATGGTAATCACCACCAGCAGCTCGATGAGCGTGAAGCAGGCCGTAGACGGTTTGGGTTTCACACTCGGACTCCTTCAGAAATTTTCCCGCTTGAACGGCGCGTCGGTCCACAGCATGGGTTGGTGCGTGAAGGGGAGAAACTCCACATGCCCGTCGAAAAACGTGGCGTTCAGGCCCCGGTGGGGGACGCCGATCTGGTCAGTGAGCTGAGTTTCGTTAGAGAAAACCCGGAAAAAGTCGGCGTTGCTCACGTTGACTTCATGACTGTCGAGAATCATGAACTTGGCGGTGGGAGGAGTAACCTGGTCAATGCGGGCCATGTATTTGGAACTGGTGTCCGACTGCCACCGGGAAAACTGTTCGGAAACGGCATAGGTCGTGGCGCTCCCGCCGGCGGCAAGGCTCTTGACGGTTGCGGCGTACCGTTTGTTCGACGGGCATTGCAAAATGCTTGCCGGCTGGTAGCTCGTCCAAAAGCAGTTGCTGTTGGCGCTGGCAGTGGGGGTGGCATACCAGCGAAAATGCGTGCTCGTCATGTAGGCGAAATCCGGAAACAGCTCGTCCTCGTGGCCCGCGAGTTTGGTGTTGGTGACCCAGGGGGGCAGAAAGGAGTTGTAATCCGAAGCAAAAAACGTGATGCTGGTAAAAAGCTGGCGCATGTTGTTCTTGCAGGTCGCCGACCGTCCCGCCTCCTTGGCCGTGCGCAGGGCGGGAAGCAGAATCGACGCCAGGATGGCGATAATGGCGATCACCACCAGCAACTCAATCAGCGTGAAAACAGAGTCACGGAACGCCCGCCTTGTGGTCGAGGCCTTCGCCGTATTGATCCTCTCCGTACTCATGCTGCGGGCGCCGGTGAAAAGTGTACCAAAAACGCCGGTTTAATGGGCCCCGGGGCCGTTTTGACCGGCGCGGAAGCGAAAAGGCATCCGGGCCTGGCGGCTCACGGATGCCTTCGTT
>CAITSE010000096.1 GCA_903894975.1 uncultured Lentisphaerota bacterium | reverse complement strand
CGGGAAATGAAACACCTGAATCCCGGTCTGATGATTTCTTCTGAATGCTTTCCTGAACCCTGAACCCTGAACCCTGACCCCTGCCCACCTGAACCCTGACCCCTGAACCCTGAACCCTGAACCCAAGCCCCGTCGTCGATTTCACGGATACTGATAAAACGCGGTTGCCCCCGGCTTTATTGTGGCGGCGCGGGAAATGTGCTGCGGCCCGTGTTATGTTGAATTGTATCGTCGCGCTCACCTGTCCCGGCCAAGAGGCTTTTTCATGTGCGGAATTGCGGGCATCTTTCATCCTGGCGGCGCTCCGGTCGACCGGGACGCGCTTGCGGCCATGGCCGCGGTCATGGTTCACCGCGGCCCTGACGGTGACGGCGTGTGGACGGACGGCGCGGTCGGATTCAGCCACCGGCGCCTGGCGGTCATTGATCTGGACACCGGCGCGCAGCCGATGACAACCCCCGACGGCCGCCTGACCGTGGTGTTCAACGGCGAGATCTACAACTTCCGCCGCCTGCGCGCCCAGCTCGAAGGCCGCGGCGCGGTTTTCCGTACCCGTTCCGACACCGAAGTCTTGCTGCATCTCTATGCAGCCGAGGGTGTCGCCATGTTCGAACGGCTCGAGGGCATGTTCGCCCTGGGGCTGTGGGATGCGGCGCGGCAGGAACTGATCCTGGCCCGGGACCGGCTGGGCAAGAAACCCCTTTTCTATGCGCAACACGCCGGCGTTTTCGCCTTTGCCAGCGAATTGCAGGCGCTGCGGCGTGTGCCGGGGCTGCGTTTCGAGGTGCGGCCGGAGGCGGTCCGCGAATTCCTCTGTTACCAGTACGTGCCCTGTCCCGGCACGATCTGGCGGGACGTATACAAGCTGCCGCCGGGATGTCTGCTCCGTCTCGGCCGGGGCGCGGCCGCGCCCCCCGAACCGAAACGCTGGTGGCGCCTGGACTTCACCGAGGGACATTCCTTTTCGCTTAAAGATGCCGCCGCCGATCTGCGCGGCCGCCTGGAACAGGCCGTGGCGGACCGGCTGGTGGCGGACGTGCCCCTCGGCGCTTTTCTCTCCGGCGGCGTGGATTCAACCTGTGTGGCAGGACTCATGGCCCGGCAGTCGGACCGGCCGGTGGAAACCTTCACCATCGGCTTTGGCGAACGGGAGTATGACGAACGCGTCCCGGCCCGCCTGGCCGCCGCGACGCATGGCTGCCATCACCATGAACGCGTGGTGGAACCGCCCGGAGTCAATGAACTTGCCGTTTTGGCCGGACATGCCGGCGAACCCTATGGCGACGCCTCGATCCTGCCGACCTTCCTGCTGTCGCGGTTCACCCGGGAGCGGGTCACGGTCGCCCTCAGCGGTGACGGCGCCGACGAACTGTTCGGCGGGTATGAACGGTACCAGGCGCTGCAGTTGCTGGCCCTGCTGGACCGGGTTCCCGGCTCCGCCCGCGCCCCGCAGGTGGCCGCCCTGCTGCACCGGCTCTCGCCTGCTGCCGGTGAACGCACCCTGCGTGGCCGGCTCCTGCGTTTCCTCAAACTTCTGCATGTGCCGCACGGGCGGCGTTATTTTGAGCTGCTCTGCCGCATTCCCGCGCCGCTCCGGCTCGAATTGCCGGGGCCGCGGGTCGAGACCGCCCGCAACCAGGATCCGGCCGATTACCTGGACGCTTGTTTTGCCGCCGCCTCCTGCGCCGACCCCCTGGCCCGACCGTCCGAGGTCGATCTTCACAGCTATCTGCTCAACGATATTCTTACCAAAGTTGATACCGCCTCCATGGCCGCCTCCCTGGAAGTGCGCAGCCCGTTCCTGGACCGCCGGGTCGTCGAATTTGCCGCTGCCTTGCCGTGGACCTATAAGCAGACCTTGTTCCTGCGCAAGCGGATACTGCTGACCGCCTGCGCGGATCTGATCCCGCCGGCGATTCGGCGCCGCCGCAAAAAAGGCTTTGGCGTCCCCCTGGCCCGCTGGCTGCGTCAGGGCTGGCACCAGACTGCCCGCGAGATCATCCTTGATCCGCGCACCCGCCGCGCCGGTTTTTTCGCGCCGGCCACCTGTGAACGGTTGCTGGCGGAACATGCGGCCGGCCGGGCCGACCACAGTTACGCATTGTGGGCCGTCCTCATGTTCGACCTGTGGGCCGCCGCCGCCGGGGTTTTGGGAGAGTAATACCAAGTAAAAATGCGGCGTCAGACTTTTTCGACGATGATGCGGGAGCCTTCGACGGCCACCACGCGGACAGCGGCGCCCCTGGGGATGAACTCCCCGGTGGTGACCACGTCCAGGCGCTGTCCGTCGATGATGGCGATGCCGGCCGGGCGGAGCAGCGAATCCGCCGTGCCGGATTTGCTAGTAAGTCCTTTGTATTTAGCTTGGGTGTGGGACGTAAAGCCATCCTCGCTGGTCAGTTCACGGCTCAGCACCAGGTTGCGGTAGAGCGGGGTGCTCGGCAGGAACCGGGCCAGGACGGCTACGCCGGCGGCGCCGAAGAGCATGGTGACGGTGAAGCGCATCAGGGCGGGTGCGAGCAGTTCGCTCCAGCCCAGGTCGGCGACGCCCGGCAGCGGCACCGGGTTTACCGGCAGGTGCGGGATCAGCCCCATGACGATGCCGGCCACGATCAGGGCGATGCCGGCCAGGCCGAGCACCATGAACCCGGGCAGGATGAAGACCTCGACCCCCAGCAGCGCCAGGCCGATGACCACCAGGACAATGTCCTCAACCCCCGCCAGTCCGGCGACAAAATGGCCGAAGAAATACAGCGTCAGGAGGATGACGCCGATCACGCCCGGGAGCATGGTGCCCGGCGTCTTGAACTCGATGTAAATGCAGAGCAGGCCCAGGGCCAGGAGCAGCGGGCCGATGAGCGTGATCCAGCGGGCCAGCCGTTCGGAGGAGGTTTCCTCAAAGCGTTCCACGGGCGCGCCTTTGAGCCCGACCTGCGCCAGCATGTCGTCCAGGTTGCCGACGATGGCGGCGGCCAGCAGTGGCTGAGTTCGCGGCGGCAGGACGGCCACGGCCTCCTGCGCGGTGAGGTTCAGGATCTGGCCCTTGGGATTGACCATATGGTCGCCGATCTTGACCTCTACTTCGGAGTCCATCATGGCCATGCCGAGTTCCGGGAGGTGTCCGTTCTCCTGGGCCAGGCCGCGGATGATGGAACGGCCGTAGGAGAGGATTTTTTCGCGCATGTCGCCCTCGGCCTGGTTCACGCCGCCGGTGAGCGGGTTCATCAGGACCGGGGTGGCGCTGCCGATGTTGCTGCCGGGGGCCATGTAGATCCGCTGCGTGCCGAAGCAGAGAATGGCGCCGGCGCTGGTGGCTTCCTTGCTGACATAGGCATAGACCGGGCAGCGGGCCCGGGCGGAGCGCATCCAGGCGACGATCTCACGGGTCTCGTTGAGTCCGCCGCCGGGGGTGTCCAAGTCCAGGATGATCGCCCGCGGGTTCCGGTTCTCGGCCTCGCGGAAGGCGCGCCGGAAAATGAACAGCATCGACTTGTCTATGACCCCTTTAATCGGCAGCACGAAGACCGGGCCGTTGCCGGTGTTGACGACAATGGGCGCGGCGGCCGCTGTGGAGGTGATGGACAGGGTGGACGAAATGGACTTGATGGACGAGATGGACGGCGGCGGCGCGGGAACTGCGGCCGGAGCCATGGGGGGCGCCGTGCCGGAAGTGACGGTGGCGCCGCGGGCGCCGGCCAGGCCGAGGGTCAGGAGCAAAACCGCCAGAAAAGAGAGTCGCATTTTCATGTCTGAATCTCCCGCAAACAGGTCGCCGTCTCCGGCATCACTATACCGTTGCGAATTCCGCCGGCGTTCTCGGGCGCGGGAGTCGCGGCAGGAGGTTCCATCCCGGCGGGATGCCAGCCGGTAGCCGGTGGTTGAGCGAGGCCAGGCGAGCGACACCACCGGGTTGGACGTCCCCCCCGGTGAATGCACCCCGACAGGGCATGCGCGTAAACGTAAGACACCGTTTGTGGGATACGAAGACGCGACAGAGCG
>CAITSE010000095.1 GCA_903894975.1 uncultured Lentisphaerota bacterium | reverse complement strand
GACAAGTGTCAACGTATATCAGGACAAGACACGAACGTTCAACATTCAACATTGAACATCCAACATCGAATCCAGAGCTCCCCTGTGGATTCATGCGGGATTCAACGTTGAATGTTGGATGTTGAATGTTCAATGTTCATTCAGCCTTCCGCAAAGAACTCGCGGAGGAGGGGCACGACTTCGGCGCGGGCGTCTTCGAGCAGGTAGTGGCCGGCGTCGGCAAAGCGGGTGACCCGGGCCTGCGGGAAGATCTGCCGCCAGCGGCGGAGGAAGCGGTCGTCGAAGCAGAAATCGCGGCCGCCCCAGAGGATGCGGAGGGGCTTGCCGGCGAGGAGGGGCAACTGTTGTTCGATGCCGCGCACCACGTCCCAAGTCGGGTGCCGGGGGGCGAGCGGGATGTCCTCCACGAAACGGTGCGTGGCGATACGGTCGCGCCAGTTGCCGTAGGGCGCCAGGTAACCGGCGCGGGCGGCGGCGGTCAGGCTGCCGGGGCGGACGGCGGCCATGTGCACCGCGCCCAGGGCGAAGGCGTTGAACCCGCGGATGGCCAGGGCGCCGAACCCGGGGATGCGGCAGACGCGGATACGCAGGGGGCAGAACGAATCCAGGAAGGCCGCGGTATTGAGCAGTGCGATTTTTTCCACGCATTCCGGATGGCGCACGGCCACGCCCATGCCGATGGCGCCGCCCCAGTCGTGGAGGAGCAGGGAGAAGCGCTTCAGCTTGAGCCGGCCGATCAGCAGCTCTTCCAGGTTCGCCACATGCCGGGCCAGGCGGTACTCGTAATCCTGCGGCTTGTCGGACAGGCCGCAGCCGATGTGATCCGGGGCGATGCAGCGCCGGTCGCCGCGCAGCGCCTGGATGACATGGCGGAAATGGAAGGACCAGGTCGGGTTGCCGTGGACCATGACCACGGGCGTGCCGCCCCCCGGTTCGTCCACATAATGCAGGCGAACGTTGCCGGGCAGCTCTTCCCAGTGGGACGCGAAGGGATATTCCACGCGCCAGGGCGCCGTTGCCGAAAACTGTTCTTGGTTGATTGTCATCGCCCTCTCTGGGTAACAAAAGGTCCCGATCCATCCGGTGCGCCGCCTTGCGGGGCGGACTTACCCTTTTCTTGTCCTCCATCGAAATCGGGATCGAAATCGGGATCGAAATCGCGGTCTGACTCAGACTCAATGCAACTTTCGCCGCTTTGCGTAGGCTTTTCTTTGGACAGGTATCCTCTCCCCCCCAGCTTGCTCAACATCGCGGCAATCCGGTCCAAATGTTTTTTCCGTTCCTGATGCTCATCCTCGTCCAAGGCTTTTCCAACCCGCAGGACATCTTGAATGGCTGCACACTCCAACGCAGAGCCTCGGGCAATTTCAAAGTACCGCCGCCGGTCTGCTGTGGCAGTCTTCCCATTTCCTTCCGCGATGTTCAACGGAATCGACTGACTTGCTCGCAGCCATTGGTCACGGGCATGACGCTGAACGCCGTTTAATTTGTCCGCCTGCGCGAAAACCCAGGCGACATAGTCGATTGAAAGGCGATACACATCAAGCTTTTCGTGGCCCAGGGTCATGATTTCGATTTCGATCCCGATTTCGATTTCGATTTCGGTTAGGCTGGGGAGCGCAGGGCCCTGGCGATGTCGGAGACCAGGCGGCAGGCGGCGTCCGCGCCGGCTTCGGCGTGAAGCTTGACCAGGGCGCTGCCGACGACCACGCCGGCGGCGTGGGCCGCCACGGTCCGGGCCTGTTCCGGCGAGCTGATGCCGAAGCCGGCCACGACCGGCACCGCGGAAAGTTTCTGCAGGGTTTCCAGGTTGGCGGCCAAGTCGGCGGGGAGTTCGCTGCGGGCGCCGGTGACGCCGGTGACGGTGATGTAGTAGACAAAGCCTTTGGCGGCGCCGGCCAGGCGCGCGGCGCGGTCGGGCGGCGTGGTCGGGGCCAGCAGGGTGATGCGGCAGAGCCCGTGTTTGTGCAGGGCGGGCTCGATCTCGCCGGCCTCTTCGGCGGGCATGTCGACCACGAGCCAGGCGGCGATCCCGGCCGCGACGGAATCCGCGGCGAGTTTTTCGATCCCGTACTGCAGCAGGACGTTGTAATAGCTGAACAGCACCACCGGCGCGGTCAGGCGGTCGCGGATGCCGCGGAGCATCTCCAGGATGCCGGGAAGGGTGGCGCCGGCGGCCAGGGCGCGCTGGCAGGCGGCCTGGATGACCGGGCCGTCGGCCATGGGATCGGAAAAGGGGACGCCGACTTCGAGGATGTCGGCCCCGGCCGCGGCCAGCGCCGGCAGCAGGCGCGCGGTGGCGGCCAGGTCCGGGTCGCCGGCGGTGACATAGGCGACGAGCGCCTTGCGGTTTTCGCGGCGGCAGCGGTCAAAAGCGGATTGCAGGGTGTGGTTGGGCATGGGGGTGAGATTTGAAACTTGAAATTTGAAACTTGGCGGATGGGGGAAGGATGCGGGAATTTGGTTTCGCGTTTGGATTTCACCACCGGCCACAGACCACGGACCACAGACCGTTTTCTTTGAGTCTTTGCGCCTTCGGTAAAACCAAGGCTTTCACTTCTGCGCGGCGCACCAGGCCGCGGCGGTATCGAACACGCGGCGGTTCAGGTCCAGGAGCGCGGGTTTGGCGCGGAAGCCGTCCTCCATGACGGTGCGGAGCTGGGCGGCGGGGATGCCGCAGACGTCGCCGTGGGCGAGACCGGCGAGCATGGCGGTGTTGGCGGCGAGCGAGGCGCCGGCCTGGTCGGCGATTTCCAGGGCGGGCAGGGCGAGGATGCGCACGCCGGCGGCCACGGCCGGCCGGACCGCGATGGAGGCGTCGCAGAGGATCAGGCCGCCGGGTTTCACCTCCGGGGCGAAACGTTCGAGAGATGCGCGGTTGAGGGCGACGAGCACGTCCATCTCCGTTACCACCGGCGAACCGACGGGGCGGCCGGCGAGGACGACGGAGCAGGCCGCGGTGCCGCCGCGCTGTTCGGGGCCGTAGCTGGGGAACCAGGAGACGAAACGGGCGGCGCGGCGGCCGGCCTCGGCCAGGAGCTGGCCCAGGCGCAGGATGCCCTGGCCGCCGAAGCCGGCGCTCTTGACGCGGCGTTCCGGGAAGGCGGGATCGGGGCGGGGGGCCTGGGCATTGTCGCTGTCGGCGGTGAAAAAGGCGGCCGGTGTCGGG
>CAITSE010000094.1 GCA_903894975.1 uncultured Lentisphaerota bacterium | reverse complement strand
GTCAGGGGGGCGCGTTCTCCGCCCCCCTGAATCCCCCTGAGAGGGTCATTCGACCCGTTTCCGTTGTGGAACAGCCGGGAGTTGCGAAGTGCGCCGGCGCAGGAAGCCTCGGCAAGTTGACCACGCGCGGGGCGCCGGCGGACTTCGCAACTCCTGCCTTTTCAAAAGGAAAATGGGTCGAATGACCCTCTCCAGAGGGGTTCGGGGAGAGGGGAGAATGCCCTCTCCCCGACGGGTTTTGGGTTTAGAGTCTGGGCAGGGTTTGGCCGCCGTCGACCAGGATGACCTGGCCGGTGGAATAGGGGAGGTCGCCGCGGGCGAGCATGGCCACGGCGCGGGCGATGTCGTCGGGGAAGCCCCAGCGTTTCTGGAGACAGAGCCCTTCCGCGATGAGCTTGTCGTACTTCTCCTTGACCACAGCGGTCATGTCCGTTTGGATCACGCCCGGCCGGATTTCGTACACCGGGATGTCGAACTCGCCCAGGCGCGTGGCCCAGAGCCGCGTCGCCATGCTCACGCCGGCCTTGGACAGGCAGTATTCGCCGCGGCTCGGCGACGCGACCGTGGACGAGATCGAGGAGATATTGACGATACAGGCCGGGAAGGCCGGGTCCTGTTTCTTGTTCGCCACCATCCGGTTCGCCGCGGCCTGGGTCAGGAAGTACGGGCCCTTGAGATTGATACCCATGACAAAGTCGTAGCTCTCCTCGGTCGCCGCCAGGATGTCGGCGCGCACTTTCGGCGCGACGCCGGCGTTGTTGACGAGGACGTTGAGGGCGCCGAAGTTTTTGTCAATGGCGTCCAGCGCCGCATTGCGGTCGGCGGCCTTGGTGACGTCGCCGCGGCAGTAGAGCACGCCGGCGCCGGCGGCGCGCAGCGCCTCCAGGTTGGCCGCCACCGTCTCCTCCGGGAGCACGTCGAGGATGGCGATGTTGAAGCCTTCTCTGGCCAGCGCCGCGGCAATGCCGTAGCCGATGCCGCGTCCGCCGCCCGTGATCAATGCCGTCTTTTTCTGTGCCATGGTGGGGGTCTCCTTGGTGAAGCGAGGTTTGGGTGGATATCCGGCGAGTGCCTTCGAGAGCTCTCGAGAGCCCCCGGGGGCCATCGAGAGCCTTCGAGTTTTGCGGGTGTGTCAGTTGTGGCCGATTGCGTTGGGTTTCTGCTGGTTGTTCAGAACCTTCTCGATCTCCGCGGCGGCGCGCATGCCTTCGACCACCGCCTGCACGGCGGTCTGGCCGCCGTTGACCAGGTCGCCGCCGGCAAAGACCTTGGGCAAGCTGGTCTGCTGCGAGCCCGGCTTCAGCGCGACCAGGCCGGCGGCGGTGAGTTCGACGCCGTCGAGCCCGGTGCGCGTCGTCAGGTCCACGCCCTGGCCCATGGCCTCGATCACCAAGTCTGCCGCGAGCACGCTTTCGCTGTCCTTGACCGCCAGCGGCTTGCGTCGGCCGGAGGTGTCCGCCGTGCCGAGTTCGGTGCGGCAGACGCGGACGCCGGTGAGCCTGCCTGCCGTGTCCGTGACATAGCCGAGCGGCTGGGTCAGGATTAGCAGGTGTCCGCCGAGTTTGAGGAAGGCCTCGCGTTCCTCGGACCAGGCCGGCATTTCGGCGAAAGAACGGCGGTAGACGATGTAGACGTCGCGGGCGCCGAGACGCAGGGCGCTGGAGGCGGCGTCCATGGCGGTGTTGCCGGCGCCGAGTACGGCGACGCGGGCGGGGATGGCGGTGCGCTCTCCTTTTTTCACGGCCTCCAGGAATTCCATGGCGCCGGTGACGCCTTCGGCCTGGCCGAGGCCGACGCCGTTGCCGCGCAGGCCGCAGGCCAGGAACACGGCGTCCGCGTTTTTCCGCAGGTCGGCCAGGGCCAGGTTCACTCCGAGCGCGGATTCCGCATGGAAGTTGAAGCGGCCGGAGGCCACGGCCGGGGCCAGGATGGCGCGGATCTCGGCGCGGGAATCGCCGTAGCGTTCGGCCGGGATGGCATTGTCCGGGGTGCCGCCCAGTTCCTTTTTCGCATCGTACAGGTCAACGTTGTACCCGGCCTCGAGCAGGGTGATGGCGCAGGCCAGGCCGGCGGGACCGCCGCCGACAATGGCAATGGTCCGGCCGCCGGCTTTGGCCGGGAGTTTCACGCCGGTCAGCCCCTTGAGCCGGGCCAGGCGCGCGGCCACGGTCTGAATGTCCTGGATCGCCAACGGGCGTTCGCAGAAGATATTCTCCACGCAATGGCCCTGGCATTGCTCGTTCGCCGGACAGACGCCGCCGCACATTTCCGGCAGCACGTTCTTTTCTTTGAGGATGGCGTAGGCGCGGGCGATGTCCTGATCCGCAAAGGCCTTGAGGAAGGCCGGGATATGGATGTGCGCCGGGCAGCCGCGTGTGCAGGTCGCCTCCTCGCAGTCGCGGCAGCGGCGGGCTTCCTCGACCAGGTGGTCCAGGGCGAACCGGCGGGCCAGCCGGTACTGGGGACCGTAAACGTCGGCGTCGCGCACGACGCAACCGGTCTTGCCGCCGTCGCGCATGATCTGAGTGCAGGCGGAGCAGGCCACGCAGCACTTGGCCGGATCCATAACGCTCTTGTCCAGGATGTCATTCACGCACCCGGGATAGGCAAAGCCCTGACGTCCAATGCCGATGAGCGTCGCGCCCTTCGTCGCCAGTACGCCCGCGGCGACCTCGGGAAGGACGTGGCGCAGCCAGGTGTAGCCGCCGCCGATGAGCGGCAGGTCGGGATGGGCGGTCTGGATGGCGCGGGAGACTTTCATGAACCGGGAAACGGCGATGAGCGGATGCTCCGGCGCGGGCTTGACCCCGGCGATGGCGAAGTCATAGGGCCGGCCGTAATGCGCCAGGTAATAGGGATTGCCGATGGAGACGTTGAGCAGGGAAATGCCAATCTCCCGGAGCTGGCCGATGAGCTTGATTGGTTCGGTCAGGTCCGGTTTTTCATGATCCTTCGCGTCCACGCCCCAGCCGTAGGGATGGGGGATGGCGTCGTAGGCGTTCATGCGCGTGGTCAGGATCAGTTCCGGCACGGCGGCGCGGACGGACTTCAGGCTCTCGCGCAGCAGGCGCGTCCGGTTCTCGAAAGAGCCGCCGTATTTGCCTTCGCGGGTGAAGGATGCGAGCAGTTCGGACATGAGGTAACGGTGGCAGCTCTTGACGTCGATGCCGTCGAATCCGGCCTGTCTGGCCAGGCGCGCGGCTTTGGCGAACGCTCCCGGGAGCGCGTCCAGATACTCGTCGGTCGCCACCGGGTAGTCCGGCGCGATTTTGGTGAGGGGGTCGAGGATCGGGCTGTGATGGGCGATGATCGGGGCCGGGGTGCCGGTGGGCTTGCTGTAGCGGCCGGAATGGGTGAGCTGCAGGATTAGCACTGGCTCGCGGCCGAGCGCCTGCCGCGCCGCGGCCCGCGTTTCCGCCACCAGCCGGGTGAAGGTCGCGACATTGCCGGTATGGATCCAGAATTGGCCGGGATTCGAGCGCGCCTCCGGCACAATGGCCGTGGCCTCGAACCAGATCAGGCCGGCGCCGCCGGCGGCATAGCGCGCATAGCGGCGGAAGGCGAGGGGGCCGGGCGTACCGTTGGCGTCGGCGTCAAAGCCTTCCATGGGATGAATGGCGAAGCGGTTTGGCGCGGTCCGCCCGGCAATCTCCAGCGGTTGCCGGTACAGCGCGTTTTGGTCCGCGACGCCGAGCGGAATCTCCAGCCCCATGGCCCGGATGTCCGCCCGCAGTTCGTCCATGCTGTGATAATGAAAGCGCGAGTGCGTTCCGGTCTTGTTCGAATCAGTGCTCATGTCACTTTATTCCTTCGAGCTTGAATGAAATCTGTCAGGGGGCGCGTTCTCCGCCCCCTGAATCCCCCCGAGAGGCATGCGCGTCAACTTAAGCGAAAACGAACGTTGAACATCGAACATTGAACGTCCAACATCGAATTGGAAGTCATGCGATAAATCTAAGCTCCAACCGGCCGAGGTTTACTTTGACGTTCAACGTTCGATGTTGAATGTTCGACGTTCGATTTATTAAGTTGACCCTCTCCCCGATTGGATTTAAAAGCGTTTCTCCTTGGTCAGGTGGACCACGAGGATGCGGCAGTCGGTGAGGGCTTCGTAGCCGTGTTCCCAGACGGCGTCGAACTGGATGGCGTCGCCGGGGGCGAGGTCATGGGTTTCGTTGGGCAGGGTGACCCGCAAACGGCCGCTGAGCACCCAGCCGATTTCGAAATCGTCCCGGTGGATTTCCGGACGGGAGAGAGTGGCGCCCTTTTTCGCCTCGCCGGTCAGGCAGCGGATCTGGGCGAAACGGACTTCGCGGAATTTGAACCCGCCCGAGGCGTGTTCCGTGGCATGCTTGATCTGGGCGGTGCGTGCCTCCGCCAGCGAAAGCAGGTCGGCGGCGGTCAGTCCGAACACGCGCGCCAGACGGAAGAGCGTTTCCAGTTCGGCCCGGGTCTGGTTCCGTTCCAGTTTTGAGATCACGGCGGCGGAGATGCCTGAGCGCCGCGAGACCTCGCCGATGGTCAGTTCCCCGCGCTTGCGGAGTCCGCGCAGAATGCCGAAATCGTACATGCCGCGGAAGGCCTCCACCGCTGCGTCGTTCCGAGTTTTCCGGGACTGTGCCATGCCATATCGCCTTTATTTCTTGTAAGATATATTTAGGCATTTAAAATAGCAAGTAAGAAATTTGTGAGCGGGCGGAAACTTGGGGAAAAATGGGAGGTAATGGACGAAGTGGACGGTATGGACTGAATGGACAAAGACGGACCACGGACGATCACGGACTGGGACAGGGCACAAGCCGGCAGGTGCGGGGAGGGGCGGCGGCGGTCCGTGTGTGTCCGTGCAGGTCTGTGAGCGTCCGCGGATTCCGCGACGCTTGCAATTCTGGCCATTCAAGACAGATTGAGGAAAAGTGGGATTGTGGCGGCCGGCAAGGCGTTGCATCCTAGCCAGGCCAAGCCGGAACCAGGTTGGTTTTGTTATGCGACCGTTGTGTCCGGCTTGCCCCGGCTACTAGTTGTACTTGTTCACGGGTAAATCAGCGCCACAAACGACGCGTTTCATTAGTAAGGTTCTAACGGGAGGCATTGCGTATGTCCGGAATTTTCGCCGACAACTCCCAGTCCATCGGCCACACGCCGCTGGTGAAACTGAACCGCCTGGCGGCGGGCGCCGGGGCCACCGTGCTGGTGAAGGTCGAGGGGCGGAATCCTGCGTATTCGGTCAAGTGCCGGGTGGGCGCGGCGATGATCTGGGACGCGGAGAAGCGGGGCTTGCTCAAGCCCGGGGTGGAGATCATCGAGCCGACCAGCGGCAACACCGGGATCGCCCTGGCCTTTGTTGCCGCCGCCCGCGGCTATCCGATCACCTTGACCATGCCGGAGACCATGAGCATCGAACGCCGCCGGGTGCTGGCGTCATTCGGCGCGAACCTGATCCTGACTCCGGGCGGGGAAGGCATGCGCGGGGCGATCTGCAAGGCCGAGGAAATGGTTGCCGCCGAGCCGGGGCGCTGGTTTCTGCCGCAGCAGTTCAAGAATCCGGCGAACCCGGCCATCCACGAGGCCACGACCGGGCCCGAGATTTGGGAGGACACAGCGGGGAAGACGGACATCCTGGTCTGCGGCGTCGGCACCGGCGGTACGCTCACCGGGATCGCACGCTATTTCAAAAAGGTGCGGAAACAGAACTTGCTGGCCGTGGCCGTGGAACCGTCCGAGAGCCCGGTCATCACCCAGAAACTGGCAGGACAACCGCTGCAGGCGGCGACCCACAAGATTCAGGGCATCGGCGCCGGGTTTATCCCGGACAACCTGGATCTGACGCTGGTCGACCGGGTCGAGACCGTCAGCGGCGACGACGCCGTAGAGATGGCGCGGCGATTGACCCGTGAGGAAGGCATTCTCAGCGGCATCTCCTGCGGCGCCGCGGTGGCCGTAGCCTTGCGCTTGGCACGGCTGGAAGAGCATGTCGGGAAAACCATTGTCGCAATCCTGCCGGATTCCGGCGAGCGCTATCTTTCAACCATTCTGTTCGAAGGCATTGGGTGAATATGAACATTCTGAATATCGGTTCCATCAACATTGACTATGTCTATCAGATGGATCATATCGTCCGTCCGGGCGAAACCCTGGCGAGTCGCGACTTGGTTGTGGCCGGCGGCGGCAAGGGCGCGAACCAGAGTCTGGCGCTGGGCCGGGCCGGGGTGCCCGTGCGCCATGCCGGCGCTGTCGGGACCGACGGCGCCTGGCTCGTGGACACGCTGGCCGCGTCCGGCGTCGATACCCGCTGGATCCGCCGCGCGGACGTGCCCACCGGCCAGGCCATTATCCAGGTCAGCCTCCGCACTGGCGAAAACGCCATTATTCTGGCCGGCGGCGCCAATCGTGACTTGAAGATGGCAGACATTCTGCCGGCCCTCGACGAACTGCAGCCCGGCGACATCGTTCTGCTCCAGAACGAAATCAATCTCAATCGCGAGCTCATCACCGCCGCCGCCAGCCGCAAGCTTGCGGTGTGCCTGAACCCGGCGCCCTTTGAAAACACCATCTGCAACTGGGCGCTGGACCGGGTTGCCATGTTGATCCTGAACGAACATGAGGCCGCGGGCCTGCTTGGTCTGGCGAAGTGGGACCCGGCCGCCATCCATGACTTGCAGGCGCGTCATCCCCAGGCGGAACTGCTGGTGACCATGGGCTCCCGGGGCGTGATCTACCGCCACGGTGAGGAGTCGCACTGGGTCCCCGCCGATAAGGTCAAGGTCGTGGACACCACCGCGGCCGGTGACACGTTCATCGGCTATTTCCTGGCCTGCCGCGTCCGCGGCCTGCCGGTGACCGAAGGGCTGCGCCTGGCCACCCGCGCCGCCGGCCTCTGCGTCACCCGCCCCGGCGCCATGGACTCCATTCCTGCCTGGGACGACGTCGCCAAACCCGCTTGACCGCTACTATCGTACCAGTGCGCCGCAGGGGTTCGCCGCTGTGAGTTCCGGGATGTCGCTTAGGAGGGAAGGCAGGCAAGATTGCCTGCCGCACGGTGGACACAGGCAGGATTGCCTGTTTTACGTTTCCCACCCACGGACCACAAGCCACGGGCCGTTTTGGGAATTATGTTGTGCCCATGGAAAATTATCCTCAAAACGGGCATTTCGGGCCGTACGGCGGGCGGTATGTGGCGGAGACGCTGATGCCGGCGCTGCTGGAACTCGAAAAAGAATTTCTGGCCGCGCGCCGGGATCCGGCGTTCCAACGGGAGTTTGACCTGCTGCTGGCGGACTATGTCGGCCGGCCGAGCCCGCTGTACCTGGCGCAACGGCTGACTGCGCAGTGCGGCGGCGCCAAGATTTATCTCAAGCGCGAAGACCTGAACCACACCGGCGCGCACAAGGTCAACAACACCATCGGCCAGGCGCTGCTGGCCCGGCGCATGGGCCGGAAACGGCTGATCGCGGAGACCGGCGCCGGCATGCACGGTGTGGCAACCGCCACCGTGGCCGCGCTCTTCGGCATGAGCTGCGACGTGTTCATGGGCTCGGAGGACATCCGCCGCCAGGCCCCGAACGTGGCCCGTATGAAGATGCTCGGCGCCCGGGTGGTGCCGGTGGACAGCGGTTCGGCCACGCTCAAGGACGCGATGAACGAGGCACTGCGCGACTGGGTCGCGACGGTGCGCGACACCTTTTATGTCATCGGCACCGTGGCCGGGCCGCACCCGTACCCGGTGATGGTGCGCGAATTCCAGTCGGTCATCGGCCGCGAGGCGCGCGCTCAGATCCTGGAAAAAGAGGGGCGGCTGCCGGACGAGGTGCTGGCCTGCGTCGGCGGCGGCAGCAATGCCATGGGCATTTTCGTCGGGTTTGTGAATGACATGGCCGTGGCCCTGACCGGCGTGGAGGCGGGTGGACTGGGCATCGCCACGGGCAAGCATGCCGCGAGCATCGGCGGCGGTTCCGTCGGCGTGCTGCACGGGAACAAGACGTACCTGCTGCAGGACAAGTTCGGGCAGATCCTCGAAACCCATTCGGTGTCGGCCGGGCTGGACTATCCCGGTGTCGGCCCGGAACATTCCTGGTTTCACGACATCGGCCGGGCGACTTATCTTTCCATCACGGACGCGGAGGCCGTGGACGCCTTCCAGGCGCTCTGCCGGCTGGAGGGGATCATTCCGGCGCTGGAAAGTTCGCACGCCGTGGCGGCGGCCATGAAAGCGGCCCCGACCCGCGGCCGGGACGCGGTGCTGGTGGTCTGCCTGTCAGGCCGCGGCGACAAGGACATGGCCAGCGTGGAACAGTACCTGGCCGGGCGGAAGGGATAAAACGAACGTTGAACATTCAACATTGAACGTTCAACATTGAATGGGGGGCGGCCCGGGCAGGTGCGTCAGCGCGAAGTCTTGTGCCGCGGGAGAACAGCCCCCGCTGAAGTGGGAACACCCAACCTGGGCGTCCAAGTTCGGAGTTCCGCCTTTAGGCGGTGCCGGGATTAAGACTGTCGCGTCTTCTTGCACCGCAACATGTATGAAACGTCCCGTTCCGGGTCAGCTGAGTTGGCGGCTGCGGGCGGTGTATTCCATGAGTTCGATGGGGTTGCCGTCGGGATCGCCGGTCCAGGACTGGAGCGAGCCGTCCATGCCGGTCTTGATAGGAGTGGGTTTTTCGCCGCGTTCCTCTAACACTTTCCGGAATTCAGCCAGGCCGGTGACTTCGAAGCAGAGGTGCCGGTACTTGCTGTCGGCGATCAGCGGTTTCTTTTCGCCGCCCCATTCCTTGAGGGCCAGGGCCTGGTCGAAGATCTCGATGAAGGTGCTGTGGCCGCACTCGATGTAGTAGCCGAAGGGCACGCCTTCCTTGTTGTCCAGGGTGAACTTGACCTTCAGCCCCAGGCTCTTGGTGTAGAAGTCCACCATGCGCTTGAGATTGTCGGTGAAGAAGCAGGTGTGGGCCAGTTGGCGGATCATGATTTCTTCCTTGGCTTGGGAGAACGGGGTTTGCGCGTGGCCGGGACGTTTTTCGGCACGGTCGCCGTGACGAAAACGGTGGTGATGGTCCAGGCGACGTCCTTGCCGGCGAGGGCGGCGCTCAGGGCGGTGCGGTACTCGCGGAGTTCCTCCGGGGTGAGGCCGGCTGTCTGGAGGCGGGCGGCGTAGCTGCCGGGGGTGTCGGCGAACCAGCGTTCGAGCTGGGCCGGCGGAATGCGCTGGGGCCGGGTGGCGACGGTGCGGTGAACCCGGATGTTCTCCAGGCCGGCGGCGGCGAGTTCCGCGGTGAGCGCGGCCTCGTCCCAGTTCACCAGCGGATCCGCGGGATCGGTGTAGATGAACTTCTCCGCCGCGGCCAAACGTGAAGGCTTTGAACGTAGGGCAGACACTCCTGTCTGCCATTCCTCGCTCGTTTCTCCGGTTTCTCCGCTTCCTCCCAATGAAAACCGCCGGCTTGCCGTCGGGGGAAGGCGCTGCAGCGCGGGGGAATGGCAGACCGGAGTGTCTGCCCTACGTTGGTCACAGACAAGAGTGTCTGTGCTACGTTCGTAGAGGGTCACTTTGGCGGCGGGGAGATTGGCCTTGGCGGGGTTGTCGCGGATGTAATCCCGATAAATCTCCAGTTGCGCCTGACTGCGGACGATGTGATCGTAGGACTCTTCCATCCAAAAGCTGCCCGCACTGCCGATTTTTTCGTTGCAGCGCCGGGCGCTGACGCCCTTGATTCCTTGCAGGATGGAATCCAAGCTGTTGCCAGCCTGTGGTTCCAGCAGCAAATGCACATGATTCGGCATGATGACGAAGGCGTGTACGAGGTAGCGTTCGCCGTCAAAGCGGCGGATGCATCCTTCCACTTCCCTCCGCACGGCAGGATCCGCCAGAGCGCAGGAGCCCATGCCGTTGTTCAGCCATCGTTCCATTTTTTCGGTGAAGATGCGGTGGTACTCGTTCCAGATTTCATCGGACCATGGCCTCGGATGGGTGGCGGTCCAGGCCTCGCGACGTTGACACCAGTCCTGATATTGCTCCTGCGGCAGCGAGTCGGCCAGGCGGAAGGTGATGAAATACAGACTCGCATCTTTCTGCCAGTGCGGAAGATGACGCTGGGTTTGCTGAAGCGGGGACGCGGGGGAATGGCAGACAGGAGTGTCTGCCGTACGTTGGTCGCAGACAGGAGTGTCTGCTCTACGTTCTTTACAGACAGGAGTGTCTGTGCTACGTTCGGGGGGTAGGAAGGCGGTGAGGCGCTGGCCGTGGCGGGGGAGATTTTCGGCCAGGCTGAGGGTGCCGCCGGGGGCGAGGACGGCGCGGAGCTCGCGGAGCAGGGCGGGGCGGTCGCCGGCGCGGGCCAGGACGTTGCGGCCGACGGCCAGGTCGAATTTCACGTCATCGGGGCCGCGTTCCTTCAGGAGCTTGCGGAGTTCCCCGGCGGGGCCGGCCAGGATCTGGGGCTTGCGCAGGTCCGGCAGGCTGTCGGCCTGTTCGGCCAGGGCTTTGGCGGACTCCGCGGAACCGACCAGCGCCCAGACGCCGCCCTCGGGCGCGCGCCGGAGCGCCTCCCAGGTGAAGAGCGCGGAGTCCGCGCTGAGATCCAGGACGAGTTCGTGGCGCTGGGCCGGGCGGGCGGCGAAGACGCGGTCGCGGACGGCGGCGAAATCGGCGCCCAGCCCGCTGAGGGTGCGGGCGAGCCAGCGTTCGGTGTTCTTGTCCGGCGGCGAGAAAGTCAGGATCTCCGGCGGCGCCAGGCGGTTCTCGCTTTCGGTCAGGGCGGTGAGCTGGAGTTCGCGGCGCTGACGGACGATCTCGGCCAGTTCTTTTTCATGCCCGAGGCTGCCGGGATTGTAGAAGAGCTTGCCCTGGAGAGAGTCGGGCAGGTACTGCTGGGCGACCCAGTGGTCGCGGTAGGCGTGGGGGTACTGGTAGCCGACTCCGTGGCCGAAGCCTTCCTTGTCGCGGCTGGCGTCGCGGAGATGATTGGGCACTTCGCCTTCCTTCTCCTTGCCGATCAGGGCCAGGGCGTCGAAGAACCCCATGACCGAGTTCGACTTGGGCGCGGTGGCGAGGTAAAGGCAGCACAGTGCCATGGGAAAATTGCCCTCGGGCATGCCGATCCGGTCAAAGGCTTCGGCGGCGGAATTGGCGACGACCAGGGCGTGGGGGTCGGCCAGGCCGATGTCCTCGCCGGCGAAGATGATCATGCGCCGGAAGATGAAGCGCGGGTCTTCGCCGGCGTAGACCATTTTCGCCATCCAGTAGAGCGCGGCGTCGGGATCGGAACCGCGCAGGGACTTGATGAAGGCGCTGATGGTGTCGAAATGATAGTCGCCTTCCTTGTCATAGAGCACGGCGCGGCGCTGGATCGATTCCTCGGCGACGGCGATGCCGATGTCGATGACGCCGTCGGGCCCGGGCGGGGTGGTTTCAACGGCGAGTTCGAGGGCGTTGAGCGCGGCGCGGGCGTCGCCGTTGGCGATGTCGGCGAGATGGGCGAGGGCGTCCTCGTGAAGATTCACGGGGAGCTTGCCGAAACCGCGGTCGGGATCGCGCAGCGCCTGGCGGATCACGGCCTTGAGGTGCTCCGGTTCCAGCGGCTTGAGCTGGAAGATGCGGCTGCGGCTGACCAGGGCGCGGTTGACGGTGAAGTACGGGTTTTCCGTGGTGGCGCCGATGAGCACGACCGTGCCGTTTTCGACCCAGGGCAGGAGCGCGTCCTGCTGCGCCTTGTTCCAGCGGTGGACTTCGTCGACGAAGAGCGTGGTGCGCTGCCCGAACTCGCCGCGGCGGCGCTGGGCCTCTTCGGTGATCTTGCGCAGGTCCTGGACGCCGGCGAGCACGGCGTTGAGCACGACGAACGTGCTCTTGGTGGTGTTGGCGATGACACTGGCCAGGGTGGTCTTGCCGGTGCCGGGCGGGCCGTAGAAGATCAGCGACGAGATCTGGTCGGCCTGGATGGCGCGGCGCAGAAGCCGGCCAGGGGCCAGGATGTGCTCCTGCCCGATGAACTCGTCCAGGGTGCGCGGCCGCATCCGGGCGGCCAGCGGCTGCTCCTTGCGGATCTGCTGTTCGCGGTTGTAGTCGAAAAGATCCATGGCCCTTCATGCCGGGGTGGAATGAACGGACAAAGGTAAAGCGTGAAAGCGAAAACGTGAAACCCGCGCCAGGCCCGCGGCGGCGAAATTCCCGGCCCGCAAGAGGGTTGCCATTTGGATGGGGGCGGGCTAAAGTCCGTCAGTCATCCAACACAAGGAGTTCATCATCATGAATGACAGCGTGAGTGCGGCGGCGGTCGGATCGGGTCTCTTGATGTTTGTCCTGATCGTCGGCCTGATCTTTTACATCTTCTTATGTTTCTGCTACAAACGCATCTGCGAGAAGTGCGGCGTGACTCCCGGGGTGCTGATCTGGATTCCCATCCTCCAGCTCATCCCGCTGCTGCAGGTGGCCGAAATGCCGGTCTGGATGATCATTCTGTTCCTGATTCCCCTCGTGAACATCGTGGTGTTTTTGATGATGTTGGTGAAGATTTGCCAGGCACGAGGCAAAAGCGGCTGGTTGGCCGTCCTCTCCTTAATTCCGGTTGCGAATATCTTTCTGCTTCCCTATCTCGCCTTTTCGGAATAAGCGCGGCACCTCCCCGGCGCCCGCCCGCCGGCCACCTCCGTTCCGGCTCCTCCGATCACGGAGCGGGTGCGTCTCCCACCGCTGAGAAGTCAGCCGTTTTCCCGCGGCCGCGCTGGGCAGCCCGGGCAAGCGGAATTATACTTGTGTTTTTAGCGAACGAACCCAGCCCGGGGGCGCAGGACGTCCCCGGACGGAGGATCCCGCGATGACGAACCCGATCCCGGCCCTGCGCGGCCACAGCCTGCTCACCCTCGACGACCTGACCGACGCCGAGATGCTTGCCCTGATCGATTTTGCCGAAATGCTGAAGGTGGAAAAAGCCCGGCGTTCGCTGCGGGCGGAACACCGCCTGGCCGGCCGGAACGTGGCCCTGGTCTTCGAGAAATCCTCCACCCGCACCCGCTGCGCCGCCATGGTCGCCGCCCATGACGAAGGCGCCCATGCCGAGTATCTGGGCAAGAGCGACATCCATTTCGGGCGGAAGGAATCCGTGGCCGACAGCGCCCGGGTGCTCGGCCGCATGTTCGACGGCATCCTGTTCCGCGGCTTCAAACACTCCACTGTCGAAACCCTGGCCAAGGTCGCCGGCGTGCCGGTCTGGAACGGACTGACCGATGACGCGCACCCCACCCAGATCCTGGCCGACCTGCAGGCCATGAAGCAGTACTTCGGCATGCTCAAGGGGCTCAAGGTCGCTTATGTCGGCGACGGGCGCAACAACGTCGCGCACTCCCTCATGCACGGCTGCGCCAAGGCGGGCGTGGACGTCACCGTCTGCGCGCCGCCGGAGCTTTCGCCCGGCAGCGCGGCCCTGGCCTTGGCCCAGGCGGCGGCAAAGCGCAACGGCTCGCGCGTGGCGGTGGCGGCGGACCCGCGGACGGGCGTCCTCGGCGCCAATGTGCTGTACACCGACGTCTGGGTGTCCATGGGCGAGGAAAGCCAGTTCGCCGAACGGCTCAAGCTCTTGCGCCCCTATCAGATCGACATGAACCTGGTCCGCGCCACCGGCAACCTGGAGAACGGGCGGGTCATGTTCCTGCACTGCCTGCCGGCCTTCCACAATCACGACACCGACGTCACCCGGGAGATCGGCGCGCTGGAAGTCACCGACGACGTGTTCGAGGCGCCGTTCTCCAAGGTCTTCGACCAGGCCGAAAACCGTATGCACACGATCAAGGCCATGATGGTTTCGAGCCTGACTTGAATGAGTCAAAACCAATGCAATTTCATTGTACAGAAGGCCGCAAAGGTCACGAAGGGTTTGTCTCGGAAGTCCCTTGGCGTGCTTTGCGAGCTTCTGTTCAAAAACAGTGTTACGACCACGGTCAAAATACGTCTGTAACGGCCAGCAATCCGGAGGGCACCCGATGAGCACCGCCAAGCGGTTCATGGACATGACGTGGGACGAATTCCAGGCGCTTGATCCGGCCGCCAAGATGCCCTATTTCAATCGCGGCGAGCGCCCGTACCACGCGCTCATCGCCCAGCAGTTCAACCGGCCCATGCTCGACCGGCTCTGTGCCCTGGCCACCAACATCCGCCGCATCGCCAAGACCCGCGATGGCATGGACTTCCTCGCCAGCCTGCTCGCGCACAAACGGGCCATGCTCTATTTCACCCAGCCCAGCAGCCGCACCTTCCTCTCCTTCTATGCCGCCTGCCAGATCCTGGGGATGAAGGTCTCCGAAGTCCGCGACGCCACCACCTCCAGCGAGATGAAGGGCGAATCCCACGAGGACTCGGTCCGGACTTTCAGTTCCTATGTCGACCTGCTGATCATGCGCACGCCGATCCAGGGCTTCGCCGAAAAAATGGCCTGGCTGCTCTCCAGCACCGAACGGCCCGTGCCGATCCTCAACGCCGGCTCCGGCAAGGACCAGCATCCGACCCAGGCGCTGCTGGACATCTACACGCTCCAGCGCAGCTTCGAACGCATCGGCGGCATCGAAGGCAAGAAAATCATGTTCGTCGGCGACCTGGCCCGGGGCCGCACCGTCCGCTCCCTGGCCTGCCTGCTGACGCATTACCCGCGGGTCAAGCTCTATTTCGTCGCTCCGGACTCGCTCCAGATCGGCCGCGACATTCTGGACTTGCTCACCGCCGCCGGCGTCGAATTCGAGGTCTCGTCCAAGTTTGAAAAGCTCATGCCCGAGGCGGACGCCATCTACATGACCCGCATCCAGGATGAATGGGACAATCCCGCGGACAAGGGTAAGCTCGACATCTCCAATTACAGCATCACCGCGCGTCATCTGTCCCTGCTCAAGCCGACGGGCGTGATCATGCACCCTCTGCCGCGCCGGCAGGAGATCGCCGTGGAGGTCGACCATGACCCGCGCGCCGTCTACTGGCGCCAGGTCCGCAACGGCATGTGGATCCGTGTCGCCCTCATCGCCATGATCTTCGGCCGCGACCGCGACGTGGCCCGCCATTTCGAAGACAATCTGGGCTGACCGGAAAAATCAGTGAGATGCCGTTCTCTCATCTCCCCGAACCCCTCTATCTTCCGCCGAATGATGCAACCGTATCTGGTATCGGTCGTGTGAAAGGCGTCCGTCCGGAGTGACTCATTGTGACGTGACGGCGGTCCTTGCTGCCGCAGGTTGGTCATCTCTGGACGGGATATTCATGGCTGGAACCGGTGTTCTGGCATGGATTCTCCTGGAGTACCGTTTGATTCAATGGTTCAGGCGTGAGCGGGGAGGTTTTGTTTGACTTTTCCTGTTGCGGCGGTAGTTTTTGCCTTGTTTGGCGGCCGGTTCGGCTGCCGCACGGATTTTTTCAAGTATATGGCGCACGGATGCATGCAGCGGAAGGTTCTGGTACCTCGCCCGGTGGTGATGACCGCCGGGACGATGCCGTGCGCCTGAAGCGCGGCCCCGCTCCCTCCCCGGCGCCGCATCCCTCCCGGGTCACAATTTGAAACGACGGTTCCGCGTGGCTGACGCGGGCCGCGGGAGCCGGTAGACCCTCCCCCGCAGCGGCAGGGCGAATGTAACGACGACTCCGGAGACCTAAATCCCATGGCACCCAAAGCCAAACCCGCCGCCGCCCCGGCCCCGATGATCAAGGGCGCAGAACTGCTCGTCCGCTGCCTGGAACACCAGGGCGTGGACCTGCTGTTCGCCTACCCCGGCGGCGCCGCCCTCGAACTTCACCAGGCCCTGAGCAAGAGCAAGATCCGCGTTGTCCTGCCGCGTCATGAGCAGGGCGGCGCTTTTGCCGCGGACGGGTACGCCCGTGCTTCCGGCCGCATCGGCGTCTGCATGGCCACCAGCGGCCCCGGCGCCACCAACCTGCTCACCGGCATTGCCGACGCCTACATGGACTCGATCCCGGTGGTCGTCATCACCGGCCAGGTGCCGCAACGGCTCATCGGCAAGAACGCCTTCCAGGAAACCGACATCATCGGCATGACCCGGCCCATCATCAAGCACAGCTTCCTGGTGCTGGATCCGGCCGACATCCCGGACATCGTCGCCGAGGCGTTCCACATCGCCGCCAGCGGCCGCCCGGGCCCGGTCATGATCGACATTCCCAAGGACGTGCAGCAAAAGCTGGTCGCCCCCTGCGTCACCGGCAAGGTCACGCTCCGTGCCTACAGCGTCCGCTCCGCCTGCTCCGACGCCGAGGTCGAGCAGGTTCGCTCCCTGATCCAGGCGGCCAAGCGCCCCTGCATTATCGCCGGCGGCGGCATTATCACTAGTGGCGCGCACATGGAACTGCGCAAGTTCGCCGAAAGCTACAACATTCCGGTGACGACCACGCTCATGGGCGTCGGCTCTTTCCCGGAATCGCACCCACTGTCCCTGAAATGGCTGGGTATGCACGGCACGTTCTATGCGAACTACGCCGCCAACGAATGCGACCTGCTCCTCAACATCGGCGCGCGCTTCGACGACCGCGTCACTGGCAACGTCGCGCACTTCGCCGAACACGCCAAAATCGTCCACATCGACATTGATCCCTCCGAGATCAACAAGAACAAGAAGGCCGATCTGGGCATCATCTGCGACGCCAAGGACATTTTGCGTAAGCTCAACCGGAAGCCGCTGCGCCAGGACTATGCCGCCTGGCACCGGCAGATCGCGGAGTGGAAGAAGACGCATCCGTTGACCTATGTGAAGGACAACCAGATCCAGCCGCAGTTCGTGGTCGAGACCCTCTGTGAACTGACCAAGGGGAAGGCGATCATCGTCCCCGGCGTCGGCCAGCACCAGATGTGGTCGGCCCAGTACTACCGGTTCGAGCGGCCGCGCCAATTCCTGACCTCCGGCGGCCTCGGTTCCATGGGCTTTGGTACGCCCGCGGCCATGGGCGCCAAGCTCGCCTGCCCGGACGCACTGGTCATTAACATCGACGGTGACGGCAGCTTCCAGATGAACATCCAGGAGTTGGGCACTATTCACACCGAGAACATCGGCGTCAAGATGATCGTCCTCAACAACCAGCATCTCGGCATGGTGGCACAGTGGGAGGACCGGTTTTATGGTTCAAACCGCGGCAACACCGTGCTCAAGGTCGGCAATCATCCGTACCCCGAGTTCGTCCAGATCGCCAAAGGTTACCGCATCCCCGGCCTTGATGTGTGGAAGCGCGACGAAGTACGCCCGGCCATCCGCAAGATGCTGGAGACCGACGGCCCGTTCCTGCTCGACGTCCACGTCGAGTACCTGGAGCATGTGCTGCCCATGATCCCCGCCGGCGGCTCCTACCTGAATATTATTCTTGAGTAAAGGCCTGTGGTCTGTGGCTTGTGGCCTGTGGGGAAACTCGCGGACCACAAAGCCACAGATCTCCGTGCCGCCGTCCGGAAAACGTGAAACAGGCAATCCTGCCTGTGACCAGCGTGCCGCGGGCAATCCTGCCCGCGTTCATGGGCGCCCGGCTGGCATGCGCGTCAACTTAAGGATTATTTTAAACTGATTCTCCGCCTTGACCGCGGCGTCCGCGCCGCTTTGGAGTGCCGGCGGCTGGACGCCGCTTTTTCCCGCCGGTGGAACCGGCCTACAGCCTGAGTTCTCCTTCCGC
>CAITSE010000093.1 GCA_903894975.1 uncultured Lentisphaerota bacterium | reverse complement strand
GCGGAAGGAGAACTCAGGCTGTAGGCCGGTTCCACCGGCGGGAAAAAGCGGCGTCCAGCCGCCGGCACTCCAAAGCGGCGCGGACGCCGCGGTCAAGGCGGAGAATCAGTTTAAAATAATCCTTAAGTTGACGCGCATGCCCGACGGGGTTGGTGTGAATAGCCCCCGGTTTCAACCAGGGGATGACACGGCCCCCCCCGATTTGCACCCCGACGGGGTGCGAGACGGAGGCGCTTGACGAACCCACCCGTGCCGCCTTCAGGGCACAACTCAAACCGGGGCCTTTCCCACGGGTTGAAACCCGTGGCTATTGACCTTGGCCCCGGCGGGGCCGAATCCAGCCCCGATTTTTCCTGACGTTGACGCGCATGTCCGGTCAGGCGCCGCCTTCCCGGACCAGGCGTTCCAACACCCGTTCCAGGAGGGGGATCATCCGGGCGAGGCATTCGGCATACTCGCCCACGTCGCCGCCAAAGGGATCGGGGATGTCGCCGGTGTCGCCGGCGGCTTCGGCCAGGGTTGAGACCTGGCCGGCCAGGTCCGGGCAGCGGCGCAGGACTTCGCGGCGGTGCGCGCCGGTCATGGTCAGGATCCGGGCGGCGCCGTGGGCGAGGGTTCCGTCCAGCATCCGGCTGCGATGGGGCGGAGCCTCGGTCAGCCCGGCTTGGAGCAGGGCGAGGCGCGCCTGGGTCGTCATGGGCTGGTCCGGCACGGCGTTCACGCCTGCGGACTCCGCGCGCCACGGCGCCCTGGCCGCGGCCGCCAGCCGGTTGAACCAGGCCGCCGCCATGGGGCTGCGGCAGGTATTGCCGGTGCAGACCAAGAGAATTCGGCTCGGGTTTTCATTCGGGGTCATGCTATGTGCCGTCCGTGTTGTCCATAGCCTAACGTAATTCCTGTATCACGAAATCACGAAGCCCCCGGCAGGATCGGAATCCCCGCAGGGAGGCGGCGCCTTATGGGGTATGCCTTCTTCCTTCATTCGCGTTCATTGGCGTTTATTAGCGGTTAAATAATAAAAGGTTATATAATTGTGTCGGTAAAACTAGTTTCCGGATTTTTGAACCGCGAATGAACGCCAATGAACGCGAATAGGATCCCGGTTTGATTTTTAATTGATATAAGGTGAGGCTCTTGCAGAAGTGCCGCAAGGCAAAAGCGGGGTTCAGGGTTCAGGGCCGTGAAAGCAACTGTCAAATTGTGAAAGTGTTGTACATCCAGCAGACTCTGCCTCCTGAACCCTGACACCCTGAACCCTGCTTTGCTGGCAGGACGGAGTTCTGCAAGCGCCTCAAGTGAATACCATCCCCTGCGGGGATTTCGTTTCCCTCCGGCTGAGGCGTTATTCGCGCGGGCGGCCATGCTGTTGCACCCATCACCGGCCGGGCTACGTTATACCTTTTGGGATGCCTGCGTAAGGAATAGTTTGAAACTATTGCCGATTCCAGGCGTCTTATACGGGTAAGGCCTGATTCCGAATCGCCTCCCGCGGGGCGGGGAATTGGGGTTTGTCCGGGTTTGCTTTCGATCATGAAAGTGTGGGTTTCCATGCATCTTTCACCACGTCTGCCTTTGTCTGCCGCCGGCCGCCACCGGTTTACCCTGATCGAACTGCTGGTGGTCATCGCCATCATCGCCATCCTCGCCGGCATCCTCTTGCCGGTGCTGGGCCATGCACGTGACAGAGCCAATGATACCCACTGCATAAACAATTTGAAACAATTGGCGACCGGCGTGCTCATGTATCGCGGAGACTACCAAGACGAAATGCCGCCGTGGATCAGCATTCTCTATCCGGACTATATCAACGCCCAGGACAGCTACCGGTGCAGGTTGGACAAGAACCCGGGCAACACGGCGGAGGCAGACTGGAATCCGCGCTTGGCCATGAGCGGAACGGGGAAGATGCAGTTCAGTACCGCGTGGGATGTGAAAGGGCCGGTCAAACAAATCAGTTATTTTTATGAATTCTCGAATACCACATGCACATTTTCTCTTCCAGCAGCGCCAGCCGATGTGCTTCCCACAGGTTATACATGGAATCAGCTCAAGAAAATACAGTTGAGGAGTGGTGGTGATTTTTCGAACGGCGTCGGTCACAAATGGGGAGAAGGGTATGATGAGACCGCGTTTCCCATCATTCGCTGCTATTGGCATATTCGCCGACAAGTGTCAGGAAGCAGTGGGACGCGCATGGACACGCCGATCTTCAATGTGGCGTATGCCGGCAATATTGTCTTGAGTTCCGACCACTGGGAAGATGGGGTGTGGTCCCCGTAGCCAGACCGAATCCATAAAATCAACTTCTTCGATCCAAACCTTTGCGCCTCTGCGCCTTCTGTTAAACCATTTCACGCTTGATGCTTCCCTTCCCGTGCGACAGGAGATTCCGGCATGACGCGAGACATTCTTCTCCGGTTCCTCATCCTCCCGGTCCTGCTGCTGGCCGGCGCCTGTCGGCATACTCCCACGCCGGACGCCAATGCCTCGAAGGCCACGACCGCGTCCGCCGCCGAGGCGGCCAAAGTGCAGGAGCGCTGGACCGAGGAGCATAAACGCGTGCTCAAAGCCACGGACGTGCTGAGCCAGGGCCGGCTCAACGAGGCGGAGAAGCTCAATGCCCCGCTGCTCCAGCCGGGCAGCTCGGTGGAACTCGAGGCGCGGCACGTCCAGGAAGAGATTGACCGCCGCCGCCTGGTCGAGTCCAAGACCCGTTTCCGCGAGGTTTCCGACAGCATGGCCATGGCCCAGGTTGAGGAGCGCAAGCGCTATCCCAGTAGCTATGGCCGCACCATTGCGATCCCTCCCAGCGGCGAACCGCTGGAACTGCCGCCCGGGCCCATGGAAAAACTGGTCAATCGCAAGGTCAGCATGCACCTGGAGAACGCCGCGATCAAAGACATTTTCATGGAACTCAGCAAGGTGGACGGCCTGAATTTCATCGCTGATCAGGCGCTGACCGAGCCAGCCGCTGGCGGCGGGCCGGGTGCGGCCCCCGGCGGCGGGGCTCCACCCGCCTTGACCATCCAGGCCAATGATGTGCCGCTGCGGGACATCCTCAGCTACGTCTCCCGCAACATGGGCATTGCCTTCTATCTCAGCGAGAACGCGATCTGGGCGACCAAGGCAGATAAGGGCGACGATGTCAGCGGTCCGTACTTGGAAACCCACATCTACAAAATGCAGCGCGGCTTTGTTCCCTCTGGTTCCGGTGGGGGTGGGGATGCCAGTGGTGGCGCAGGTGGCGGGGGTTCCGGCGGCCGATTTGGCGGGGGCGGCGGGGGCTTTGGCGGCGGCACCTCGGCTTCTTCGTCGGGCGCCGTTGACGATGAATTGAAAAAATCCCTGGATCTGGTTTTACCCAAGACCCCTGCGGGCTCCGGGTACGAAATTTTCCCCACCCGCAATCTCCTGGTTGTGCGCAACACCCGGGAAAATCTGCGCCAAGTGGAGAAAATGCTCAAGGAGTTCGACACCGCCCCGAAACAGGTTCTCATCGAGGCGCGCTTTCTCACTATTGGCCAGTCAGAGCTACGCGAACTCGGGTCAAAATTGAATGTCAATACCCCCCTTACGAAGCCCCAGGTTAATAACTTGAACCGAATTACTACCAACACTGACGTCACCCCGAACTTCACCACCACTACGGCGTTTACCACCACTACATGGATGAGCAATCCATCTACTTTATTTAAATCATTTGCCACGAATCTACCCGGGGCGAGTCCCAGCAGTAGCCCTTTGGTGCTGGGCGGCGTCCTTGGCGCCTCTACGTTTGATCTGGCCCTTAGTTTTTTGGAGAAAACCGGCCAGTCGCGCACATTGAGCGCGCCGCGGCTGACGGTACTCAACAATCACTCCGGCTCGATCCACAAGGGCGAGAACATGTATTACTGGGAGGAATGGAATTCGAATCCAGTCACCACCGCCTCCAGTTCCATCGCCTCGGTCAGTCCCCAGGGTGCCCCGACGGAACTCGAACTCGGCATCTCTCTTGATGTCAAGGTCAACATCGGCAACGACGGCCAGACCATCATGCTGGCGCTGAGCCCACAGGTCAAAAAGCTGCTCGGTTTCTTCACCTACGGCGCCGGCGGCAATCCCGCGGCAGAATCCAGCGCCAATTCGTCAGTTGTGACTTACCAGCTGCCGCACATCCAGGAAAGCTCGATCGATTCCAGTGTGGTGGTCAAGAGCGGGGAGACGGTGGTTCTGGGCGGCACGCTGGAGGACACGGAGGATGAGAAAGAAGAGAAAGTCCCGATCCTTGGCGACATCCCGGGCTTGGGCTGGCTGTTCAAGTACAAGTCCAAGAGCAAGGATCCCAAGGTGCTGCTGATTTTCGTGACGGCAACCGTGATCGGGGATACCGGCGAGTTCCTCGAGGTCCGGGATAATCCCTGATGCAATTGTGGCGGAATGACAAGCTGGCGGTGGGGTTGGACGCGGGCCAGGCGGCGGTGAAAGCCGTGGCCGTGATCCGGCGCAACGGCGCGCCGCCGGAAGTCACCGGCCTGCGCTGTCTGGACACGCGGACCGAGGGGATCCTGGATCCGTCCGAACTGCACCGGCATCTGCCGGGCTGGCTGGGCGAGGCGGGCTGGCGCAAGCTGGAAATCACTGCCGGCCTGCCCGTACACATGACTCAGACCCGCGTGGCCGACTTCCCGCCTGCCGACGGCGCCGCCCTGGAAGAGATGATCGCCTATGAGACCCAGCAGCTCGCCGGTCTTTCCGAAGAGCGCTTTGTCCAGGATCATGCCCGTCTTCCGGCGCGGCCGAACCATCCCAATTCCGTGCTCATCGCCACCTGCCGCGAATCACTGGTGTCCGCGCGCGGCGCCAGTCTGGCGGAAGCCGGCCTGAAAATCGCCGGATTCGGGGTGAACGGGATCGCCATGGCCAACGCCTGGATCTCGCTGTACCCGGAAGAGGCCGGGAAAGCCGGCGGCCCGGTGCTGCTGGTGGATGTCGGCGCGTCCGGCGGCACCCTGGCGGTGCTGCGGAACGGTCACGTCGAACATCTGGCCGGCCTCATGGTCGGGATCGAACGCTATGTGCAGACCCTCGCCCGCCAGACAGGATGCCCCGAAGCGGAGGCCGAAAAACGGCTTTTGGCCGGGCGTCTGGACGATTCCCGCGGCGAGGCCGCGCTGACCCAGGTTTCACGCGCCCTGGAAGGCGAATTGCGCACCGAGCTGGAACACTGGCGCAACCAGGAACGGCCGGGCATCGCCGAAACCGCCCCGGTCAAGATCGCGCTGTGCGGCGGCGGCGCCCGCGTTCCCGGACTGGCCCCCATCCTGGCCGTGGCCTTCGACTGCCCTGTCGAAGAAGTCGGCGTGCCCGTGCCCGGTGACGGGACGGCCGGCGCCCCTGTGGTTCGCGATCCCCGGTTCATGACGGCTTACGGTCTGGCGCTCCAGGGCGTTGATGCCGCACCCTATCCCCTGAGCCTGGCCACCCCGGCCCTGCGCGCGGAAGCCCGGCGCCGCCGTAATTTCCCCGTCCTGCTGGCCGCCGCCGTCCTCTTCTGGTTTGCGTTGGGGCTGATCTTGGCCTGGATGACGCAGCGCTGCCTGGTCGAACGCCAATACCTGGCCGGGCGCCTGAATGAACTGCATAGCTGTGCCGACCTCATTCCGCGTTTGGATGACGCCGTGGATCAGATCGAATCGCGGGAAATGATGCTGATGCCGGTGGTTTCCAAGGCCAACCGGGTCGGGCGTTTTCTGCGGACGGTTGAGGCCCTTACCCAGGCGAAAGGACCGGATGACTGGTTCGTCTATGTCGCGGATGCCGACAGCTACCGCGAAAATATGAACCGCCCGGAGAACCGTGCCGGCGCCGCCCGCGCCGCGGCCGTTCCCGTCCGCGACACGCCATCGTCTCCCTTCCTGCCGGTGCCGCCCCCTTCCGTCCCGGCGGCCGGCGACATCGGCCCGACCTCGCTGGCGCCCGAATTTTCCCTGCGCATCCTGGCCACGGAGGTGAAACCGCTCCGGACCATGATTGTGGCGGGTTACACCCCGGCCGGCGCTCAGGCGTACAAGCAGATCAAGGAACTGGCGGCCAAGATCAATCGCACTCCGCTCTTCGAGGCCGCCGATGCTCTGGCGGAAAGCGAACGGATTGAACGCGAGGACATCTTCCTGCCGTGGCAGGAGATGTTCCGCAACCGGCCGGAACACTGGAAGGCCTTCAGCCTGCGCCTGCCCTTTAAAACCCAGGACACGCACCTGGCGACGGATGTGAAAGAGGGAGGCAAAAAGCCATGAATCGCCCCCGGCTTACCTCCAACCGCGAACTGGCCGCCGTCACCGGCATCCTGATCCTGGGCTTCGGCCTGGCCTGGTATTTCCTCCTGCGGCCGCGCCAGGAGGAGGTCGACGCCATGCGCACCGAACAACGGGATCTCCAGCAAAAACTCAGCGCCTCCGGCTGGCCCCTGGAGTCTGAGCGGATTAAGGGCTTGCTGGCCGAACGGGGCAAAAATGCGGAGACTTTCTCCCGCAAGGCCGACGACGTCTTTCGCCAGGCCACCTCCATGTTCGATAAAAGTATTCAGGAACGCTATGAAAGCTTCCAACATTTCCGCGCCGATGTCTCGCGCCTGGACTACCAGGAGGATTTCATCGCGATCGAAGGCCAGTTGAAGAACCGCGGCATCTCCTTCGGCGAAGGCCTGAACCTGAAAGAAAACTCAGATTCCCCCTATACTTACCAGCTCCTCTTGCAGTTGTGGACCTTGCGTGACTGCGTCATTCTGGCCCGGGACAACGGCCTGAATATCGCCCGGGACATGACGCCTCCGGCCGGCGCCGGCGCGGCGGGAGACGCCCGCTTCCAGTTCCCCTCACGCCTCAGCGTACTGCCGGTGCGCGCCTATTACCTCACCCGGACGGACAAGGATCCGTACATGCTGGAATTCCCGGTCCGCCTCACCGTGTATGGCCGCGTCGAGCAGCTTTACTCCTACCTGGCCGCGCTGCAGGCCGGCGGCCGCTTCCTGCCGGTCAGCAAGATCGAAGTTTTCAAGCAGCCGCTCCGCCGGGACGCGGCCGGCGGCGGCACGACCGACCGCATCGAAGTCACCCTGGAATGCAGTTCGTTCATCCGCCTCCATGATGACGCCCGGCCCGGCCCGATCCGGTCTACCAAGGACACCGCCAAACCGCTGCCCCGGGGCGCCTGATCTTCACCCATGAAGCTTGACCTGAAAAAACGAAGTCCTTCAAGCTGGTCCGAGCCGGCCTCTCCGGAACCCGGCCCGGCCGTGGCTCCGGTGCGGACAAATCCGTTTGCGAAGCTGGATCTGCACAGCCTGGGCATGCGCCTCCGCCGCGACTGGGAGCTGGCCTGCCTTGGCGCGGTGGTCCTGCTGCTGCTTCTCCTGGCCGTGCTCTGGCTGGCCGGGATCGGGCAGTTCAAGGCGGAAAAGGCGATCGTCAAGCCTATGCCCCCCCGCAAGTCCTGGCTCAATCTTGACACGGCCTTCGCCTTCCGCGACACCGCTCTGCCGCCCCGCCCCTCCGGCCCCTCCATCGTCACCCTCATTCTCAAACCCATTGACAGGCCGAATCTGGGCGATGGCGGCGGCCCGGCGCCTGGCCAGGCCGGAGAAGACAGGGGCCCCAAGCCGCCGATACTCCCGATACCCCCGAAGCCGCCGCCGCCGCCGCGGACTTATTCCCTGACTTTCATCGGCACGATTAAAAGCGTGCTCGGACATGAATTGGCCATGGTCCGCGATGACACCGCCAAGAAAACCGTCTGTGTCCGGCCGGGCGCCACCATCAATGCCATCCGCATCCTCGCCGTCTCTCCCCAGGAGCTGCGTGTGAAGGACGGGCGGGGTGCGGAAATCTCCATGCCGCCCAACCAGACGGTGAAACTGCTGCTGGAGGGCACTGACCCATGACCGAACCAAGCGAACCGACCCTCCTGCCGCCGCCGGATCTCGCCGAAATCCCCCAGCCCGACGCGCCGTCGCCCGACGGCGCGCCCATCACCGCCGCTCGGGATGTTCTCGACCTGCTCGTCACCCGCGGCGTCATCACCACCGCCCAGATGGAGCTGGCCCGCCGCCGGATCCAGCGCGCCGGGGTGACCGGACATCAGGCCGCGCTCGACCTGGGTTTCGCCTCCGAGGAGGACGTCTACCGCATCGTCGCCGAATTCCACGGCCTCGAATTTGTCTCCCTGGCGGAGCTCAAAGCCGATCCGGACGCCTTCAAGCGCGTGCCGGCCAAGCTCGCCTTCCACTATCACTTCTCTCCTGTCCATCTCGAACGCAACCAGTTGCGTGCCGCGTTCTCCACGCCGCCCACCTCCCGCGACCGCGAAAATCTGCACCTTCTGCTCGGCATCCGCCTCGACCCGGTCATCGCTTCGCCGTCCGACATCATGCGGGTCCTCAAGGGTTCCTACGGCCTGGGCGCCGAAACCGTCCTGCAGATCCGCCAGGACCGCGGCCTGCAAAAGCGCGCCAGCAGCGTCATGTTCGAGGAAACCGCCGGTCAGAAGCTGGACGTGGATGACGCCGCCTCCGCCTCTATTATCACTCTCGTCAACCAGATCCTGGTCGAAGCCCTGGAGCTCCAGACCTCCGACATCCACCTGGAGCCCTTCCCCGGCGGAACCCGGCTGCGTTACCGCATCGACGGCATGCTGCGCGAGGTTCCGACCCCGCCCGGCCTGCAGGAACTTCACGAATCCATCGTCACCCGTCTCAAGGTCATGGCCAATCTGAACATCGCCGAGCGCCGGCTGCCCCATGACGGCCGCATCCGCGTCCGCATCGGCGATGAAAGCTTCGACCTGCGCATCTCGATCCTGCCGACCCGCTTCGGCGAGACCATGTGTCTGCGTATCCTTAATCGCGCCTCGCTCTTCCTGGAGATGGAACAGCTCGGCCTCAACCGTCAGCAAATCACCATCCTCAACCGCCTGGTCGACCTGCCCCACGGCCTGATGCTCATCACCGGCCCCACCGGCAGCGGCAAGACCACCACGCTCTATGCCGCCCTGGCCAAGGTCCGGGTGAACAGCCCCGACCGCAAGATCATCACCGTTGAAGATCCCGTCGAGTACGAACTCGAAGGGGTTTCCCAAATTCAGATCCGTTCTGAAATCGGCCTGACCTTTGCCAGTGGCCTGCGCTCCATCCTGCGCCACGACCCGGACATCATCCTCGTCGGCGAAATCCGCGACGCCGAAACCGCCGAGATCGCCATCCGTTCCGCCCTCACCGGCCATCTGGTGCTCAGCACCCTGCACACCAACGACGCCGTCGGCGCCGTCAACCGCCTGGTGGACATGGAGGTCGAGCCTTATCTCGTGGCCTCCTCCCTGGTCGCCTCCATGGCCCAGCGCCTGATCCGCCGCGTCTGTCCCCACTGCAAGGCCGAGGACACGCTGGTCGCGCCGCGGCTGTTCCGGGAAATGGCCAAGTCTCTGGACCGGCCCGAGGGCGAACTCAAAGCCTGGCGCGGCAAAGGCTGCGTCGAGTGCAATCAGACCGGCTATCGCGGCCGCGTCGCCATCCTGGAACTGTTCCTCCTCGATGAAACCATTCAGGACATGGTCAGCCGCCACGCCGCCACCATGGAACTGCGCCACGCCGCCCGTGACCGCGGCATGCGCTCCCTCCGCGATGCCGGCTGGGAAAAAGTCGCCGCCGGCCTCACCACCGTCGAAGAAATCTCCCGCATCACCAGTAATTTTCAGATTTCCTACCAGGAAGAAGAAGGCTGATCCCCGCCCGCGGGCCAGTCGCTTTTATTGCACCCATGACCACCGCCTCCTCCGATCCCGCGCGTCCGGCCGCCGCCCCTCCGCTTCCCGCCGGCGAGCCACCGCATCACGAGTTCCACAGCAGCCGCTGGAGCGCCGAAACCGTCCTCACCGGCACCCAGAAGCTCCGTTACCTGCTGCTGCTGGGCGCCCTCGTGCTCTTCATCGTCTGGGACTACAAGATTGCCCTGACCGTTCTCAATTTCGTCCTCTGTGCGTTCTATGCGTTCACGGTCTGGTACAAGGCCCGTTGCGTCACGGCCTCGCTCTTTCATAAACCGGACCTGGCTTTCACCCCCGCGGAAGTCGGCGCCCTCCAGCCCGCGGAACTGCCGGTCTTCACCGTGCTCGTCCCGCTCTACAAGGAGGCCAACATCGTCGGCCGCCTCCTCACCGCCCTCGGCAAGCTGGATTATCCCGCGGACAAACTCGACATCAAGCTCCTGGTCGAAGTCGATGACATCGAAACCGCTGCCGCCTGCCGCCGCATCGGCCTCCCCGCCCACATCGAACTGCTCGTCGTCCCCGACGGCACTCCGCGCACCAAGCCCCGCGCCTGTAATTACGGCCTGGAAAAAGCCCGCGGCGACCTGCTCGTCATCTTCGACGCCGAAGACCGCCCCGACCCGGACCAGCTTCGCAAGGCCGTGCTCGCCTTCCGCCGCGTCCCCGCCGAGGTCGTCTGCCTCCAGGCCAAGCTCAATTATTTCAACGCCCGCCAGAATTGGCTGACCTGTTTCTTCGCCTTGGAATACACCGTCTGGTTCGAGCTTTTCCTGCCCGGCCTCCACCGCATCCATGCTCCCATTCCCCTCGGCGGCACCTCCAACCATTTCCGCGTCGAACCCCTGCGTCGCCTCGGCGGCTGGGATCCCTACAACGTCACCGAGGACTGCGACCTCGGCATCCGCCTTGCCCGCTGCGGGTTCCGCACTATGATCCTGGACTCCACCACGTGGGAAGAAGCTAATTCCCACTTCTGGAACTGGGTGCGCCAACGCTCACGCTGGGTCAAGGGCTATCTCCAGACCCACTGGGTTCACACCCGCGGCGCCGGCGAACCCTGGCGCGACCTCGGCGTGCGCGGTTCGCTCGGGTTCCTCTTTACTGTCGGCGGCCAGGTGCTGACTCAGTTGCTCAACCCGTTCTATTGGCTCATCCTCGCCGCCTGGTGCGTCTGGCAGTGGCGTCTGGTCTATTTCGACCTCGCCCCCCACGGCGGCTACACCCTCTGGTCCAAGGTCTCCTGGGTCTTCTTCGGGCTCACCCTGCTGCTGGTCGCGGCCAACCTGCTCTTCATCCTTATCAACGCCGCCGCCTGCATTCGTCGCCGTTGGTGGTTTCTCCTGCCCTATGCCCTGCTCAGCCCCATCTATTGGGCCATGATCAGCCTGGCCGCCTGGAAGGGCGTCTTGCAACTGGCGTGGAATCCCTTCTACTGGGAAAAAACCGTTCACGGCCTGGATGACGCCGATGCCGGCGGCTCACCGGATCTTCCCGGCGCCAATAACCCCGCCGCTCCGGTCGTTGCGCCCGCCGTCCCCCCGACGCAGGAACCCCTGGCCTGCCGCGACCCTGCCGCCGGCTGAGCCCCCCCACACACATGCGCGTCAACTTAAGAACCATAACATCCTTAAAGCGAACGTCGAACATCGAACATTGAACGTCCAACGTCGAATTGGAAGTCATGCGATAAATCTAAGCTCAAACCGACCGGGTTTTCCTTCGACGTTCAACGTTCAATGTTCGACGTTCGTACACTGCGCCTCCGCCGCTGATTTTTCACTCCCGGGCCTCCTCATGACCTTCCTTTCATCCCCGCTCCACCACTTCCAGCGCCCGGTCGCGGTCGCCGCCCTCCGGGCCGGCCTGGGTCTTTTCCTGTTGCTGGCCGTTGCCGTTCGCGCGGACAAATTGAAAGACCCCGCTGCGGCGAACACCGCGCCCAAACGCGAGGTCGCCGTTGAACTCGCGGGCATGCCCTCCTTTCTTTACGCCGCGGACCCGTTTAACTTCTCCGTCCGCATCGAAAACCGGCGTGCCGCCGACAGCGATTTCGTTCTGGAATATCGCGAGGATGCCGCCGGCGCCGCGAAAAAATTCCCGCTGAAAATAACGGCCGGCGGCGAACAGACCGTCGTCATCTCCTCCTGTCTCCCCGCCACCCCGCCCGACAAGACCGCGGCCGCCCTGAAACTCCTGGACGCCACCACCGGCTCCGCGCTCTGGCAGGAAACCGTGGAATACCGCCGCGTCCAGGCGTCCCTGGACGACGTCGCCCTCAAGGATCGCGTCTTCCGCAGCGCCGCCGGCGCCCGTATCGTCCTGGTGACCGTTTACGAGGACGAAGAAGCCTATCGTAAGTGGCTGCCCCTGCGCCGGCTCGGAGAATGGTGGGGCCGGCGCGAGGCCAAACGCCTGGTCTGGGCCCCGCCCTGGCTCACCCGCGCCCTCACCACCTCCGGCGCGCTTGCCGTCGCGGATGCCGTCACCGCCGCCAATCCCGCCGCCGCCTTGCTGGAAATTGACCGGAAGCTGCCCGCCAAAGATCCCGTTGTCGTCTTGCTCGTGCCCGGCTGGGAGGAAATCTCCGACCGCTATTCGCTGCTGGACTTTACCCGCGGCCTGGACATCCTCGTCGACCGCATCCGTGCCCGCAATCCCCAGGCCCAGGTTATTCTCGCCACGCCGCCGCCCGTGCCCGTTGAGGACGGCGTTTCGGAACAGTACGCCGCCATTGTCCGCAAGACGGCCCAGGATCATCACACCGGCCTGATCGACCTCCACGCGGAATGGAAGGCCGCCGCCGCCTGGGAAACCCGCTACGCTGTCGACGGCGACCCGAAACTGCTCGGCCGCGATCCCAACCCCGCCGCTGCCGCCCAGGCCGCCGCCCGCCTCCGCTCTAGTCTGCCTTAGCCTGATCGATTCAGGGGGCTTTTGGGGTCAGGCATTCATAACGGTTCCGGCACGGGTGTGGGCGAGGTGGTAGAGCACGGGTACAGCCATGCGGCTGATGAGGAGCGAGGCGACCTCGCCGGCCATGAGGGAGAGAGCCAACCCCTGGAAGATGGGATCGAAGAGGATGACGGTGGCGCCGACGATCACCGCCAGGGCGGTCAGGAGCATGGGCCGGAAGCGCACGGCGCCGGCATCGACCACGGCCTGTTTCACCGGCATGCCCTGGGCCAGGCGTAATTCGATGAAATCCACAAGGATAATAGAATTGCGCACGACAATGCCGGCGCCGGCCATGAACCCGATCATGGAGGTGGCGCTGAAAAACGCGCCGAGCGCGGCGTGGGCCGGCAGGATGCCGACCAAAGAGAACGGGATGGCGACCATGACGATGACCGGCGTCAGGAACGACCGGAACCAGCCGACCATGAGCAGATAGATGAGCACAAGCACGGCGGCGAAGGCCAGGCCGAGGTCGCGGAAGACTTCGAGCGTGATCTGCCATTCCCCGTCCCATTTCAGGGCGGGCGCGGCGTCGGTGAAGGGCAGGTGCGCGTTCCAGACCGCGAGACGCGCGCCGCCGCCGCCAAAGGGGCGGGTGTCGAGCTTGCGAAGTTCGCGGTTCATGGCCAGGATCGCATAGGCCGGACTCTCGACCGCGCCGGCGACGTCGCCGGTGACATAGACTACGGGCATGAGGTTTTTGTGGTAAATGTCTTTTTCTGCGGTATCAGTCTCGGTACGAACCAGTTCTCGCAGTGGCACTAACGGCGGCGCGGTGGGCCCGGCCTCGCCGGCGCCGGGTTCCGGAAGGGCGTTGGCGTCGCCGGCGCGGACCCGCAGGGAAAGCAGGTCGTCGGGCCGGGCGCGCAACGACCGCGGAAGCTGGAGCACAAGATTGACGTCCTCCTGTTCACCGGGCTGGTGCAGAAGATCGGCGGAGACGCCGCCCACGGCGAGCTTGAGGGTCTGGGAAATGGTCTCGGCGCTGATGCCGTGGAGGGCGGCCTTTTCCTTGTCGATGACAAAGCGCGTCCGCGGCTGGTCGTCTTTCACATACCAGTCCACGTCCACCACGCCGGGAGTGCGGCGGAAAAGGTCGCGAACGGCGCGGGCCAGCCCGAGCCGGGTCTCCGGCGTGGGACCATAGCACTCGGCGACAAGAGTTTGCAAAACCGGCGGCCCGGGCGGGACTTCGGCCATGGCGACACGCGCCCCGTATTTCGCCGCGATGGCCGCGACGGCGGGACGGACGCGCTTGGCGATGGCGTGACTCTGGGCCCGGCGCTCGCTCTTCGGCAGAAGATTCACCTGAAGATCGGCCACATTGGCGCCGCGGCGCAGGTAGTAGTGGCGCACGAGCCCGTTGAAGTTGAACGGCGCGGCGACGCCGGTGTAGATCTGGCAATTGGCGACCTCCGGTTCGGCGCGCAGGGCGGCGGCGATCTCGCGGGCGGCCCGGGCGGTTTCCTCCAACGGGCTGCCGTCAGGCAGGGTCAGGACCACCTGGAACTCACTCTTGTTGTCGAAGGGCAGCATCTTGACCTGGACCACGCCCAGCGGCACCAGCGCGGCGGCGGCGGCCAGCAGTAGGACGATACCGGCCAGGAACGCGTTGCGCCAGCCGGCGTGACTTAAAAGCGGGCCCATGACGTGACGGTAGAGACGGGTGAGGAAATCTTCCGGGCCTGTGGTCTGTGGCCCGTGGTCTGTGGGGAGGACGGGTTGCGGGTTGTGGGTTCGGGTTCGGGGGGACGGACAAGTCGGGTTGTGAGTTGTGAGTTGTGAGTTCGGGGAGGAAGAAGCGGAGCCGGAGGCGGGGCGTGGGCGGAGGAGGCGCACTGCGGCCCAGGGGGTGACGGCAAAGGCGACGGCGAGAGAGAAGAGCATGGCGGCGCTGGCGCCGACCGGGATCGGGCGCATGTACGGCCCCATCAGCCCGCCCACGGCGGCCATGGGCAGGATGGCGGCGATCACCGCCCAGGTGGCGAGCATGGTCGGATTGCCGACCTCGTCCACGGCCTCCGCCGCCACGGCGGGCAGCGGCCGGCCGCGGTTCTCCGGCAGGCGCAGGTGCCGGGCGATGTTCTCGACCACGACGATGGCGTCGTCCACCAGGATGCCGATGGAGAAAATCAGGGCGAAGAGCGTGATGCGGTTAAGCGTGTAGCCGCCGAGCAGGAAGACCAGCAATGTCAGGGCAAGCGTGGCCGGAATGGCCATGGCCACGACCAGGGCGGCGCGGAAGCCGAGGGCGATCAGGATCAGCAGGGAAACGCCGGCCACGGCCAGAAGCATGTGGAAGAGCAACTCATCAGACTTTTCCTTCGCGGTCTCGCCGTAATTGCGGGTGACGGTGACGGTGACGTCCGCGGGGATGAGCGTGCCCCGGAGCGTGTCGAGCTTGCGCAGGACGTCGCCGGCCACGGTGACGGCGTTGGCGCCGGGGCGTTTGGCAAAGGTCAGGGTGACGGCCGGTTCCGTGACGCCGTCGCGGCCGGTGAAAAAGACGTATTGGGTCGGCTCCTCGGGACCGTCCTCGACCTCAGCCACTTCGCGCAGATGCACGGGGCGGCCGGCGTGAACGCCGACAACGACGTTGCCGACCTCGCGGGCATCGGTGAGGAACGCGCCGGTCTCGACCACGATTTCGCGACCGCCGGTGGTGAGGCTGCCGGCCGGGAACTGGCGGTTGGCGGTCTGGAGCATGGGGATCAGGCCGGCCGGGCTGAGATTGCGGGCCGCGAGCCGGGCGGGGTCGAGCAGGACGCGCACCTGCCGCCGGGCGCCGCCGATAAGGGTGGTTTCCGCCACGTCCGGGATCGGCTTGAGCGCGGTCTCGGCCTGGGCCGCGAGCCGGCGCAGGGTCAGGGCGTCCTGGGTGCGGCTGTGAAAGGTCAGCGCCAGGATCGGCACGTCATCGATGGAGCGCGGCTTGACCATGGGCGTGGAGACGCCGTGGGGGATGCGGTCGAAGTTCGTCTGCAATTTCTGGTTGAGTTTGACGATGCTCTTCTCCACGTCTTCGCCGACCTTGAACCGCACGATCACCAGGCTTTCGCCGGGCGACGACGTGGAGTAGACATATTCCACGCCGGGGATTTCCCACAGCAGTTTTTCCATGGGCGACGTCACCCGCGACTCCACCTCCGCCGCCGTGGCGCCGGGCATGGTGACAAAGACATCGACCATCGGCACCTTGATCTGCGGCTCCTCCTCGCGCGGCAACCGTTCCACCGCCAAAACGCCGAGCAGCATCGCCGCAATAACCGCCAGCGGCGTCAGCTTCGACCCGGCAAACAGCCGCGCGATGCGCCCGGCCAAACCAAGGATCGGGGCACCCGTGTTTTCAGCGGAATGGTTCATGACTGCGTTTTTTCAATCTTAACTGGACAGTTTTTGAGTTATTTGCGTTCCGTTTCCCCGAAACATATACAGCCTGCGGTTCCTGCATGGCTAATGCCGGAGCCAAGCCTTCGGCGTAGGTGATGGCCGGTTCGGCCGCAGGAACCGGATCGGACACCAACTTGATGCGGACGCTTCGGCCGCATGCGGCGGCGTACTTGTAGATGGTGTCCAGGCGCAGATTTTTGCCGTGTTCGATGCGGGCGACCGCGCTCTGGGTGGTGCCGAGGGCAACGGCAAGCTCCGCCTGGGTCTTCCCGGAGCGGCGGCGCAGCCCATGCAACTGGATGGCGACCTCCGCCTCCGCCCGGACCTGCCGGACCCGTTCCACGCGCTTTGGATCAGCCGCGATCTCCGCATCCAGCCGCGCCAAGTGCGCCGCGCTGCGCTTCTCAGCCCCGGCAAGATCCCGCGCCGTGGGCGGCCAATTCCGGAAACCGGTGGCTTTCTTCATCTCCGCCACCGTCAGGTCGCGGTCTTTCCCGGTGTCCTTCCGTTTATTTTTCGCGCTCTTCATGAAAGGTCTTCTTCTTCATTCTCAAATTATCGCAAATAACTCATATTTCAAGAAACTCCGCGCAATCAGCCTGTCGCGTGGGCGAAGAGTCAGGGGGCGGCGTCCTCCCGCCCCCTGAATCCCCCTGGAGGGTGACTCCGTCACGTTTTCTTTTTTGAAAAAGCAGGCGTGGCGAAATTTGCTGGCGACCCGTGGCGTGGTCATCTCGCCAAGGAGTTCTTCGCCAGCAAATTTC
>CAITSE010000092.1 GCA_903894975.1 uncultured Lentisphaerota bacterium | reverse complement strand
TTTCTGTTTGGCGGCCGCCAGGGCCGGCAGCAGCATCGCGGCCAGGATGGCGATGATGGTGATCACGACCAGAAGCTCGATCAGGGTGAACACACTCCCGCCGAGCCTGCCGCACACGGCGCCTCGCGTTTCCGTCACGTTGGAGTGTGTCTTCATGCGAAGAACAAATCCCGCCGAGCTTTGGAGAAGCCACCAGCCATGAATTCTTCAGCAAATGTCAAACGTTTGACAAGGAACGGTATCCTTTTTTTTAAAAATGTCAAGAGGAGCGCTGAAAAAGGGGAGTGGAAAAGCCTCGGCTGAGCTTGCCGGAGGTGTCGTTCCGGGGGCTCGCGAGCCTGGAGTATTCATGAAAATGGAGAACGCGGGATCGAATTCCGTGTGGATTGGAGCCCCGGCGGGCATGCGCGTCAACTTAAGGAAAACGCATGAAGCGTGAACCCAGCACCGCCTGAAGGCGGAACTCCGAACTCGGACGATCCGGCTCACGTTGGGAGTTCCCACTTCAGTGGGGGCTGTTTTTTCGTTGCGCGAAACCTTAAGTTGACGCGCATGCCCGCCGGGGCTTCTGAGGGTACTGCAAGTCCGGTTTTTCTTTCGCGGGCAAATCGGTTCATGAATAATCCAGGCTAGCGCGGGGCGAGGGTGACCCGGCCGCGGTCGGGAACGACCTTGACCAGGGCGTACGGCGCGCCTTCGTGGCGGATGACCTGAACGGGGAGGACGGCGTGGTTCTGTGCGGCCGCCGCGGCCTGCCAGGCGTCGGGAAGGCGGACCTTGACGGTCAGGGGATAGTCGAATACCGCCGGATCCATTTGGGTGGTGAGGGTGAAAGCCAGTTCCGCGGCGCCCGCGGGTTCGGGGGTCAGGGTCGCGGTGTCCCGCTCCTGCCCGTAGAGGGCGACGTCGTCGATGAAGCCGGTCCAGAGGTCGGCGCGGTGGTCGTTATAGAAGGCTAGGGTCTTGCCGTAGGCGATGGTGAAAGGGTTGGTGTCAAAGTCTTTGCCATTGTTGATGAAATGAATGAAGATGTTGGCCCAGCCGCGGTAGTTCGGGTTTTTCGGATCGGGATCGAAGAGCTTGTTGAGGTTTTGGGAGGCCATGCGCGGGTTGGTGCTGCCCAGCAGGTCGGGGACGCTGCCGGTGGTGGCGTGGATGTTGAAGTAGTCGATTTGGTTGGCCGGATTAATGGCTTCGCCGCCGCCGCCTCTGGCCGCGGCGTAATACTTGACGATGGCGGGGCGCCAACTGCTGTTGGGATAATACCCGCCGAGGATGCCGAAGTAGGACACCCCCGCGCCGGGGTAGACGAAGAGTTTGGTTTTCTGCCCGGGGAGGTGGGAATCGAGGGTGCGGATGGATTCCGCTGCCTCCCAATCGGGGCCCGGCCAGCCGTCGGCGGGGACGGGGTCATGGAGGTGGGTGACACTGTGGGAGACGAGGTGGTAGCCTTCGTCGCGCAGTTGTTTCCACGCGGCCCAGGAACCGGCGCTGGGGCCGCGACCTTTGTCGATGGCGCCGTTGATGTTGCAGGTGATCAGGTTCCAGGTGATGGCGAGGCCGCCGTATTTTTTGGACAGTTCCCGCCAGTAGGGCAAGTCGCCGGCCGAGTTGTCGTCCACGCCCAGGCTCATGGCGGCGAGCTTGTCGTCCTCCCACAGGCAGACGGAGGCTTCACCCGGCTTGGCCGGCCAGACCTTGCCGGTGAGGGGGAAGCGCGGGGTCTTGGGGGTGTCGGAGAGGTTCCGCAGCCGACCGGGCGGCGGGGCGGGCGGCTCCGGCGCCGTCCAGGTGGCGTAGGTGGCGTAATAGGCTTTGATCATTGGGCGCGATTGCAGGGCCCGCGCCTCGTTGGAGGTGGGGTTGGCCTTGGCGTCCGCCTCGATGAGGGCCCACACCTCGGGCTTGAGAAAACCTTTCTCATCCCGCGGCAGCTCCTGAAGCTTGGTGCGGGCGGGCGGGGCCGGTGCGGCCGCCGTCTTGGCCGGTTCCTGGGCGGCGGCGGAGAGCGCGGCGGCGGCGAACAGGGCGAGGCTGGCGAAGGTGCGTTTCATCATGGCTTGGCGGTTCCTAACCTGATCGATTCATGAACAAGCGTTACCGGGGGAAAAACTCGAATAGCCCTTTTTGAACAGAAGTTCGCAAAGAACACAAAGGATGTTCCACCGTAAACACTTCGTGACCTTTGCGGCCTTCTGTTCAATGCCCCCTGTTTTTTATCAGGGCTGAGGAGGAGTGATGCGGGCGGGGCCGGCCGGGCCGTTTTTCCAGGTCAAATCGACTTCGGCCTGCTCGGTTTTACCTCCGGCCCATTGCAGGCGGAGATCCAGCCGGTCGCCGTCCATCTTTTCCAGTTTGACGGCGGGAAGCGGTTCGCCAGCGGCGAGGGGGACGATGAGGTGGATCAGGCGCGTTTGCGCCGCCGCGGTGGCCGGGGAGAGGCTGAGCTGCCAACCGTGCTGCTCGGGCTTCCCCTTGCCGGGGGCGGTGCCGGACATGACGATCGTCGGTCCCAGGGTCGCGGTCTCCGGAATTCCGGAAAGGGAGAAGACTGCCAGGGCCGCCTTCTCCAGCCGGGCGACATGGGCGGCGCCCTCCGCCCGGAACTCGGCGTCGGCATGGCAGAGCCAGGTCGGCCGGTGTTCCTTTTCCCCGCTCATGTCGTCCACGACCAGCAGCCAGCGCGCGGTCATCAGTACGATTCGGCGCAGGCGGACGCCGGGGGTTCCCGCATAGACGCTGCCCATGTCCCCGGCGGCAAAGCCGTAGGCGTCCTCCAGATGGCAGGCGTCGATGCGGACCTGATCCTGTTTTTCATAAGGAAACCGCCGGTCGTGATGATAGTCGCCGTCGATCGCCTGCCCCTTGCCGTCCACGAGGAGAGTGTTGTGGTCGCGCGTCCATTTTTCCGTCGTGTAGCCGGTGTCCACTGCGAGGTAGGCGCCCTTGGCGTAGAGGAGAAAGGCGCCGATGTCGGCGTGGACATGGCCGGTGTTCATCTCCCAATCCTGGAGTTGCTTGGTCTTGGCCATCGCCGTGTGGCCGAGAGGCGGGCCGCAGCGGAACAGGACGCAGGTGTCATCGCCGCCCCATCCGGAGCGCCAGGCGACCACGTCCTGGTCGGCAAACCGGTGGTACGGCGGGAGTTTCGCCAGTTCCGCGGGGGTCACGTCCGGCGCGAACCAGAGGAAGGCGGCGGCGGGGTCGTCGGTGTCCAGGCGGCGGGCGGCGTAGAGGTCGCCGGCGGCGCGGCTTTCCGGGGAGCGGTTGGCGCGGGCCAGGCCCCAGAGGATGGAGGTGTTGGCGACGCCGGCGTCGGGGCGCCGGTTGGCCTCTTTCCAGGCCGCGGTATCGCCCACGTCGAAGGCGCCCGGCGCGCCGGGCAGGCTCAGGTGCAGGGCGAAGAGCCAGTTGTCGCGCAGCGCGGGCAGGCCGTGAAGGGATTCGCCCGTGGCGCGGGCCATGAGATCGGCGTAGCGGACGTGCCAGTGCAGGGCGTACTGCCAGTAGCCGTACCCCTCATAATAATAGCCGTCCTCGTTCAGGACATAGCGGCAGCGGTTCATGACGGCCCGGGCGCAGTCCAGCCAGTCGCGGGCCTCGGGGACGTCGTCGAGCAGGACCAGGGCGGCGGCGGCCAGGGCGACGGCGGGGGTGTAGGTGTGGTTCTGGTCGTAGCGGAATTTGTCCTTGGCCACATCCGGGTTGAAATGATCGTAGATGTATTTCGCGTGCCCGGCCAGGCCGTCGCGGATGAGCCGGCGGTCGTCCTCGCTCAGGGTCGGGTAGAGGACGTCGTAGGCGAACGAGAGGTGGTAGAGGAACCAGGAGGCCTCCAGGTCGAGGTTGGGGCGGAACGCCGTTCCCCAGACCGGTTCCCGGCAGTAGGCCGTCAGCCACTGCACGGCCTTCTCGCGGGCGGCGGCGTCATCCGTGAGGAACCAGGCCAGAGCCGCGGAGTCCACCCCGGTGACGCGCCAGTATTTCCAGCCGTTCCGGACCTGTTCCGGCGGGGGCGGACTCTGGAGGCCCTTGGCGCTGCCCAGGACGGCGTTCCAGAGCTGCGGGCACGCGGCGGCCTTGGCTTGCAGCGCCGCGCGGTCGGTGGTGGAGAAGAGCAGGCGCGGGTGGGCGTCGGCCTGGTTCGGAAGGAGGGGGGGCAGGGGATTCCGGAGGTCGTCCGTCAGGGTCGGTCCGGGGAAGGGTGCGGGGGTTCCGGGGAGTTGCCGGGCCGCCGCCACCCAGGAGGGCCTGGGGGCGTCGAGCGTGACGACTGCGGGGGCGGGGGTTGCCGTTCCGGGGACGGTGGCGGCGGTCGCTCCCGCCGGCGCCGCCTTCATGGGGCCGCCCAGTTCCCAGGCGAGTCCGCCCACCCAGACGGTCTGCGGCGTTCCGGCCGTGGTGGCGTCCCCGTACAGGGCCAGGCCGTCGAAGCCGGCGGCCTGGCTCTTGTTCCAGTCGAACTGCCGGGACGTGACCGGCTTGTCGTCGATGGCGATTTTGAGTCCGGCGTCGGCGTCGTACTCGAAGACCCATTTCCGCCACCCCGGCTTGCCGCGCGCGGCGACGAAGTTCATGGCCAGCCACGCGCCCTTGTCCCGGGGGTTGGCGTCCATGACGCACAGGGATCCCTCGGGCTGGAGGAATTTCGCGTACATGAGTCCGCCCACGAAGACCCTGCCGTTGGCCTGGGTAAAGCCCCAGCGCGGTCCGGCCGCCTTTTGCCCCTGCGGGCTGGCGACGGCGCCGTCGTCATAGATGAAAAGCGTCAGTTTTCCCGCGCCGTCCGCGGGACGGAGTTTCAAGAGTGCCCGGCTTTTCGGTTCGAGCTTGATCGAGGGGGCGCCATCCGGCCCCGGTTTGCCCGGATCCAGGGCCACGGCTCCCTCCAGCGTCCAGTCTTTCAAGTCTGTGACTGTTGCGGCTCCGATCGCCGGCATCGTTAAGAGAAACGCCGCACCCAAACAGATGAATTTATTCATGATGGCACCAGGTTTTTTTTCTGGAGGTGGAATTTCCCTGATGGGCAGCTGTCGTCTGCGGTTCCGTGACGAGGACGATCGCGAATGCGGGTTGAACAAGGCTTTCAGCCTTGACGGGTTTTGTTGCCTTAACCTGGGGCGTTGCCCCAGGCTAAGTTGATGCTGCCCCTTTGGGGCGACAGCCTTCGGATCGTTCTGACCGCCCCAAGGGGGAATTCCAACCTAGCCTGGGGCAACGCCCCAGGTAAAACGGGGGAAACGCCATCAAGGCTGAAGGCC
>CAITSE010000091.1 GCA_903894975.1 uncultured Lentisphaerota bacterium | reverse complement strand
GGGATGGGAGGATGCCATCCACTGACCTTTCCCGCTTACATGTTGACCGATTGGGAGGTTGTTATGATTTGGTTTAACCGGGTGGTTTGTTTTTTCTTGCGGCGGGTGTTGGGGTTGCGGTATCGCGTGGAGGTGCGGGGTGTAGCGGTGGTGGCGGCGAAGGGGCGTGGCGGGATTTTGTTTCTGCCGAACCATCCGGCGCTGATTGATCCGGTGCTGGTGTTCACGCACTTGTACGGGCGGTTTGCGGCGCGGCCGCTGGCCGACCGCGACCAGGTCGCGGCGCCGGGGATCCGGCAGGCGGCGGGCATGGCCCGGGTCATTGCGCTGCCGGACATTGCGGTCTACGGTCCCGTGGTGAAAGCGGAAGTCGATGTCGCGTTTGCGGAGTGTTCCGCAACCCTGCGCGGCGGGGGCAACCTCATCCTGTATCCGGCCGGGCGCATCTACCGTTCCCGTTTCGAGGACCTGGGCGGCAACACCGGCGTGGAACGGTTGTTGCGTGAATGTCCCGAGTGCCGGGTCGTGCTGGTGCGGACCCGCGGGCTTTGGGGCAGTCGTTTCGGCAATGCCTGGGGCGTGCCCCATCTCGGTACGGTCGTGGGCCGGGGTCTGGGCCGGCTGTTGTTGAACGGCTTGTTCTTCATGCCGAAGCGCCCGGTGACGCTGGACCTGTGGGAGCCGGAAACGCTGCCGGCGCGCGAGGGCGTGGCGCTGAACGAGTTCCTGGAGAAATTCTACAACGAAGACGCGCCGCCGAACACCGTGGTCCCCGACGTCTGGTGGGAACGCGGCGGCCCCAAAGCCGTGCCGGAACCCGAGGCCGGGACGGCCGGCGGCGGCGTGTCCGAAGCCTCGCCGGAGACGCGGCGTCTGGTCCTGGAGCATCTGCGTCAGCTTTCCGGGCGTGCGGAGATTGCCGACACCGCGCTGCTGGCGCGGGATCTGGGGCTGGACAGCCTGGCCCGCACCGAATTGCTGACCTGGCTCGGGAAAGAGTTCGGGCCGGCGGCCGCGTCCGGCAGTCCGGACGCCTTGGGCACGGTCGAGGACGTGTTCCGCGCCGCCTGCGGCGAGTCGTTGGCCGGGCAGGACGCCATCCGCCGGCTGAAACCGCCGCCCGCGGCCTGGTTTGCGGGGGAGGCGGACACCGCGCCGGCGGAACTGCCGCCGGGCGAGACTGTCACCGACCTGTTTCTGGCTCAGGCCAAACGGAATCCCGGACGCGTCGTGGTCGCCGACCAGACTCGCGGCGCCGCGACCTTCCGCGACCTGGTGACCGCGCTGCTCGTGCTCGTGCCGCGCTTTGCCACGCTCGAGGGTGAACGACTCGGGATCATGCTGCCCGCGTCGTTCGCCGCGGACCTGGCCTGGCTCGGGGTGCTGTTCGCCGGACGCGCCCCGGTCATGGTCAACTGGACCGTCGGGGCCGGGGTCATGACCCGCAGTCTGGACGCCATCGGCGTGAAGCGGGTGCTGACTTCGCGGCAGCTCGTGGCCAAGCTCAAGGGCATGGGCATCAACCTGGCCCAGGTCGAGGGGCGCTTCGACTATCTGGAAGATATGGGGCAGGCCGTCACGCTGCCGGAAAAACTGGGCGCCGCCCTGCGCGCCCGGCTCGGTCTCTGGGGCGCGCTTCGCCGCACTCCGCCGTCGGCGGTGGCGGTGATCCTCTTCACCAGCGGTTCCGAGGCGCTGCCCAAGGCCGTGCCGCTGACCCACGCCAATCTCCTGGCCAACCTGCGCGCCACCTTGAGCTTTATCTCCCTGCGGCGGAGCGACAGCCTGCTGGGGATGCTGCCGCCGTTTCATTCGTTCGGCCTGACCGTGACCATGGCGGCGCCGCTGTGCGCCGGACTGCGCGTGGTGCATCATCCGAACCCGCTGGAGGCCGGTGTGCTGGCGGCGCTGACCGCGCGGTTCCGGGTCAGCATCATCCTCGGCACGCCCACGTTCCTGGCCGGCATCGCCCGCGCCGCCAAGCCAAGTGAGCTGGAGTCGGTGCGGCTGGCGGTGACCGGCGCGGAGAAGTGTCCGGACCGCGTCTATGCCCTGGTCAAGGAAAAGGCGCCGCACGCCGTGGTGGTGGAAGGCTACGGCATCACTGAGTGCTCGCCGATCGTGGCGGCGAACTCCGACCGTGATCCCCGGCCCGGCAGCATCGGCAAGGTGTTGCCGAACGTCGAATGGGTGATCGCGGACGAGGCGTTTTCACGGGCGCTGCCGGCCGATGAGACCGGGCTGCTGCTGGTGCGCGGGCCGAGCATTTTCGGCGGGTATCTGAACAAGGACGCGCCGAACCCGTTCGTCACCTTCGCCGGGAAAGAGTGGTACAACACAGGCGACCTGGTCAGCGTGGCGACGGACGGGGTGCTGACGTTCCGCGGCCGGAAGAAGCGCTTCGTCAAGATCGGCGGCGAGATGGTGTCGCTGCCGGCCGTGGAAGAGGCCTTGGAGCGGGCGCTGCCGCCGGCGGCGGCGAAAGCGGCGGAAAAAGGGCCGGTGCTGGCCGTGGCGGCGACCAAGGATGAGGCGCGGCCGGAACTGGTGCTGTTCGCCACGTTCGACTGGGACCGGGCCGCGGCCAATGATGCCATCGCGGCGGCGGGGCTGTCGCCCATCCACAACCTGCGCCGCGTCGAGCGCGTCGAGGAATTGCCGTTGCTCGGCAGCGGCAAGACCGATTACCGGGCGCTGGATAAGCGGCTGGCGGGCGGGTGAAGAAGAAGAAGAAAATGCGAACGCTGAACGTTGAACGTCGAACGGGGAATGAAGAACGGGAGGGGACTATGGCTCAGGCGGAGTATGATTTGGAGGAGCGGTTGCTCTGTTTCAGCGTCGAAATCATCAAGATGACGGAGGTTTTGCCAAACACGCGGGCTGGCAATCATGTTGCGGGGCAGCTTTTGCGTTCCGGCACCTCACCATACCCGAACCATGGGGAGGCTCAGGCTGCCGAATCACCGAAAGACTTCATCCATAAAATGCGCGTGAGTCTCAAGGAATTGCGCGAAGCGCTCCGGTGGTTGAAGCTTGTCCGGCGTGTGCCGTTGATCGCGCCGCCAAACCAGGCGGACGGGTTGATTGCGGAATGCGATGAACTGATCCGGATTTTTGTGGCCAGTATCCGGACCGCGGAAAAGCGCCTGTGATCAGAAGAAAAAATCGAACGTCGAACATTGAACATCGAACGTTGAACGTCGAATGAAGAGGGATTGGCATTGTCGAGGCTCGAGAGTGGTTTGGGCTTGATCCCCGCGGCCGGTTTTCCGTTCGATGTTCGACGTTCGCCTTCAGCGGTCTTTGGTTTACGTCCCCGCCCCCGGCTTCCCGTTCGACGTTGGACGTTCAACGTTCGATGTTCGACGTTCGC
>CAITSE010000090.1 GCA_903894975.1 uncultured Lentisphaerota bacterium | reverse complement strand
TACCTCAAGTCCCTGCACCTCGACAAGCAGTGCGCCCTCATCACCGACGGCCGTTTCTCCGGCGGCACCTCCGGCCTGTCCATCGGCCATGTCTCCCCCGAGGCGGCCGACGGCGGCCTCATCGCCCTGATCCATGAAGGCGACAAAATCGTCATCGACATCCCCTCGCGCAGCATCTCCCTGGCGGTGGGCAAGGGCGAAATCGCCTGCCGCCGCCGCGAAATGAAGGTCCTCGGAAAGGGAGCCTGGACACCCTGCCGCGCCCGCATCGTCTCCGAATCCCTCCAGGCCTATGCGCTCCTGGCCACCAGCGCCGCCACCGGCGCCGTGCGCGACATCACCCAGGTCCGCCGCGTGGTCGCGAAGAAAACGAAGTGAGGGTCCGTGGCCTGTGGTCTGTGGGCCTGTGGGGTAATGCCGCCAATACGCAAAGAAAAACACTTCTCTGCGCCTTTGCGCCTTCTGTTCAACGCTTCCCCGGCGACTCGTGACTGGATACTTGATACTTGAAACTGGAAACTTGAAACTGGGAACTGGGGGGGGAACCCCAACCCTCCACCAGGACAAAATGCCGTAACGACCTAGCAGACAACCTCCGCCAAATTTCCAGTTTCAAGTTTCCAGTTTCTTCCTCCGCAACCCGCAACCCGCCACGGTGCCGGCATGATTCCCTCCGCAGGCCTTGTTCCGGGAACGGTGTTGCTGCAGGCGCCGGAGGAAGACGCCGGAACCGTTTCCTGGCGGCTCTACCGGAATCCGTTGCGGGTTCTGGAGGCCTGGCGGCAGGAGGAAGTTCTTCCTCTGCTGCAGGAGGTCGAGGCCGCGCTCGCCCAGGGCCGGCACGCCGCCGGGTTCCTGGCCTACGAGGCCGCGCCGGCCTTTGATCCGGCCCTGACCGTGCATCCGTCCAAGCCCGGCCTGCCGCTGGCCTGGTTCGGCCTTTACGCCGGGTGGGAACCGGCGGAACCGCCGCCGGCCGAGTCGGAACCCGCAGCCGCCCTGCCCCTCCCGGACTGGCGCCCCTCCCTGCCGGAGGCGGACTATCGCGACGCCGTCACCCGCATCCGGGAGAAAATCGCCGCGGGCGAAACCTACCAGGTCAATTTCACCCTGCGCCTGCGGGCGGACTGGCCGGAAAACTGCGATCCCGCGGCCTTTTTCCACGCCATGTGCCGCGCCCAGAGACCGCTCCGCTGCGCCGCCCTGGTCCATGCCGGACGCCATCTCCTGCTCAGCGCCTCCCCCGAACTCTTTTTCGACCGCGCCGGCGACGGCCACATCACCGGCCGCCCCATGAAAGGCACCGCGCCCCGCCGGCCCGACGCCGCCGGCGACCGCGCCGCCGCCGCCGTCCTGGCCGCCTGCCCGAAAAACCGCGCCGAAAATGTCATGATCACCGACATGATCCGCAACGACCTCGGCCGCATCGCCGTGCCCGGTTCCGTGGCCGCGCCGCGCCTGTTCGAGACGGAAACGTACTCGACCCTGCACCAGCTCACCTCGACCGTAACCGCCCGCACCGCCGCCGCCCTGCCGGAACTCCTGGGCGCCCTCTTCCCCTGCGCCTCCATCACCGGCGCGCCCAAGGTCCAGGCCATGCGCATCATCCGGGAACTGGAGGCGGACCCGCGCGGAATCTACACCGGCGCCATCGGCTTTGCCGAACCCGGAGGCCGCGCCCGCTTCAACGTCGCCATCCGCACGGTCGATCTGGATCTGAAAACCGGCTGCGCCGAATTCGGCGCCGGCGGCGGCGTGGTCTGGGATTCCACCCCCGAAGGCGAATACGCTGAATGCCTGATTAAAGCCCGGGTCCTAACCGCGCGCCGGCCACGTTTTCACCTGTTTGAAACTCTGCGCTGGACCCCGGCCCGCGGCTTCACCCTGCTCCGGCGCCATCTGGACCGCTTGGCCGCGTCGGCAGCCTACTTCAGCTTCCCCTTGGATGAAGCCATAGCGCGGTACGCTCTACATCAGGAAGTTGCGAACTCCGTAACCGCCGCGCCGGCGCCCCCCGGCCCGCGCCGGGTCCGCTTGCTGCTGGCGGCCGACGGAGAGCTCACCGTGACCTCGACACCGCTGCCGCAGTTGATACGGCCGCGCCCCTGCCGACCCCTGGCGTTCGCCGCGGCACCGGTGGATCGCGACGACCTCTTCCTCCATCACAAGACCACCCGGCGCGAGACGTATGACCGGGCCATGACCACGCGACCGGAGGGCGCAGACGACGTACTGCTCTGGAACCATCAGGGCGAGGTCACGGAAAGCGCCATCGCCAACCTCGTCGCCCGCCTCGACGGCATCCTGGTGACGCCGCCCGCCGCCTGCGGCCTGCTGCCCGGCACTTTCCGCGCCGCCCTGCTCGCCCGGGGCCGCATCCGGGAACGGATACTAAACCGGGAGGACGTGCGCCGGGCCGAAGCCCTCTGGCTCGTCAACTCCGTCCGCGGCTGGATTCCCGCCCGAATTCATTGAACAGAAGCTCGCAAAGGACACACAGGATCTTCCGAACCAAACCGTTGCGCAACCGTTGCGACCTTACCCGTCACTCCGTATTCACATAGATGTGCCCGTGCAGCCGGCGGAAGGTGGCGGGGGTGACGCCGGCGTGGCGGAAGAACACCTTGCGGAAAAAGGCGATGTCGCCGAACCCGCAGTCGCGCGCCACCTCCTTTACGCCCAGCGGCGTCTCGAGCAGGAAGCGGCGCGCCCGGCGCACCCGTACCGCGTGGATCTCGTCGGTAAGACTCCGGCCGTACGCAGCCTTGAAAATGCGGCCCAAGTAATCCGGGTTGCAGCGCAATTCCGCGGCCAGTCGGGCGGCACCACAATGCGGGGACAGCCCCAGCACCCGGATCCGGGCCCGGACCCGGGCCGCCAACGGTGGCGGCGCCGTACCGGCAGCCCGGCCGCGCGCGATCTCCGCCAGAATGACCAGCAGCAACAGGCTCGGAACGGGATTGCCGGACACCGCGCCGCCACCCTCCTGCTCGTCCAGAAAACGGGTGCAGAATTCGCAGAGCTTTTCCGCGTCGGCCGCCGCCGCCAAGCGCGGCACGGCCAGCCGCTCCAGCCCGGCCGCGGCCGACGGCCCGCCTCCGGCCACGGCAAAGTGAATCCAGTAGAATGACAAGTCCGGCGGATACGGCGCCGCCCCGCCGTGCCGCCGGCCCGGCCGCAGGATCAACGAGGTTCCCGCGCCAAGACGAAAATGCTCCCCCTCCTCCATCATCTCCAGAACTCCCGAACGCACCACGATCAATTCGTGGGAATCAATCACGCGCTCCGGATGCGAACCGGAACCGCGGGAGACAAACAGCCCGCCGTTGTGCGCCGTCAGCGGCAGCGCCAGGGGCAGATGAAGCACGGAGTACACGGACTCTCTCCTTCCTGCGGACCACAGGCCCACAGACCTTCCCGGTTATCGGAACTGTATGTGACGTTGCGAGCGATGCAAGCACCAAACTGCGCTATAAAGTCGGAATCGCCTCTTTCATCTGCGGCTGTACCCGCTTTCCAAACGGAAAATCGGCGCTATCGGTATGTAAGAACCGGAATGGTTGCGAACGGTCAACAGTCAACGGTCAACAGTCAACAAGGAATAGATTGGATCGTTGGCCTCACTTCAACGTTGGACGTTCGACGTTGAATGTTCGACGTTCGTTTTTTTAATTTAATCCCCTGACGCCGAAGTCGTTCCAAGGAGCCCAGACATGCCTCCCCGCCTGCACGCCGTCCCCTTCACCCGCGTCACCCTGGCCGACGGTTTCTGGCGGCCGCGCCAGGAAACTAACCGCACCACCACGATCCCCATCGGCTATGAACAGTGCGAAAAGACCGGCCGCCTCGCCGCGTGGAAATACGACTGGAAGCCGGGCCTGCCGAACCAACCCCATATTTTCTGGGACTCGGATGTCGGCAAATGGCTCGAGGCCGCGGCGTACAGCCTGAAAACCGTCCCCGACGCGGAACTCGAAGGCCGGATCGACGCGTTGGTCGCGCTCATGGAGAAAGGCCAGGCCTCCGACGGCTACTTGAACACCCATTTTCAAGTCGTAGAACCGGACAAACGCTGGACAAATCTGCGCGACTCCCACGAACTCTATTGCGCCGGGCACCTCACCGAAGGCGCCGTTGCCTATTTCGAGGCCACCGGCAAGCGCGCCTTCCTCGACGTCATGGGCCGCTACGCCGACCACATCGGCCGCACCTTCGGCTGCGGCCCGGGGCAAAAGCGCGGCTACTGCGGGCATGAGGAAATCGAGCTGGCCTTGGTCAAGCTCTTCCGCGCCACCGGCGAAAAACGGCACCTGGACCTGGCCGCCTATTTCATCGACGAACGCGGCCAGGCGGCCCCCCGCTATTTCGACGTCGAAGCCCGGGCGCGCGGTGAAGACCCGGCCAGGTATTGGGCCGGCGCCTCCTATGCCTACTTGCAGGCCGACAAGCCCGTGCGCCAGCAGGATCGAGTCACCGGCCATGCCGTGCGCGCCATGTATTTGTACTGCGGCATGGCCGACGTCGCCGTCGAGACCGGCGACGCCAGCCTGATCGCCGCCCTGGAGAAACTCTGGACCCACATGAGTTCGAAACTGCTCTATGTAACCGGCGGCATCGGCTCCTCCCGGCAGAACGAGGGTTTCACTTTCGACTACGACTTCCCCAACGAAACCGCCTACTGCGAGACCTGCGCCTCCATTGCCCTCGCCTTTTGGGCCCAGCGCATGCTGCACCTGACCGGCCAGGGCCGCTTCGCTGACGTCCTGGAACGCGCGCTCTACAACGCCACCCTCAGCGGCGTCAGCCTGGACGGACGCAAGTTCTTTTACGCCAACCCGCTGGCCGTCCTCCCCGATGCCAGCAAAGGCGTGGGAGAAAACGTTGCCGCGGAACGTCAGGAATGGTTCGGCTGCTCCTGCTGTCCGACGAACATCGTGCGCCTGCTCGCCTCCGCCGGACAATATTTTTACTCGGAAAACGACGACACCGCCTTCGTCCACCTGTACGCCCAGAGCGACGCCGATCTCCGGCTTGGCGGCCGGCGCGTCCGGCTGCAGCAACGGACTCGTTTCCCCTGGGCCGGGAAAGTCGCCCTGCGCGTTTCCCCGGAAACGCCCGCGGAATTCGCGCTGGCCCTGCGCATCCCCGGCTGGTGCGGCCGGTTCATTCTCTCCGTCAACGGAAAACGCCTCAAGCCCGCCGTCGTCGACGGCTATGCCCGCATCACCCGCACCTGGCGCGCCGGCGACACCGTCCGCCTGGAGTTGAACATGCCCGTGCTCCAGATGGAAGCCCATCCCAATATCCGCATGAACTGCGGCCGCGTAGCGCTCCAACGCGGGCCGCTGGTCTACTGCCTGGAAGAGGCGGACAACGGAACAGAGTTGAACGACCTCGCCCTCCCCCGCCGCGCCCGCTTCACCACCCGCTTCGAAAAAGACCTTCTGGGCGGCGTGACCGCGCTGTACACCCGGGCCACGCGCCGGCGGCCCGAAGCCTGGGCCGACGGCACCCTGTACCGGCCCGCCCCGACCCCGCGCCGAACGGTGCGGATCAAGGCCGTACCCTACTGCGTCTGGGGCAATCGCAGCCCCGGCGAAATGCTGGTCTGGCTCCCGCGGCAGGACTGAGACACAAAAAAAGAGGCCACCCGGAGGTGGCCTCTTTCAGATATCACGGTTGGTCAACCGTGACGAATCTCAATAGCGACGGTTGCCGCCACCGCCGAAACCACCGCTGCGGGGACGTTCCTCGCGGGGGCGGGCTTCGTTGACGGTCAGGGCGCGGCCATTCTGCATCTGCCCGTTCAGGGCGGCGATGGCAGCGGTCGCTTCGGAGTCGGAGCTCATTTCGACGAAGCCGAAGCCCTTGCTGCGGCCGGCTTCGCGGTCCATGATGACGTCGGCGCTGATGACGGCGCCGTGGGCAGCGAACATTTCTTTCAGGCTCGCGCTGGTGACGTCGTAGCTCAGGTTGCCGACGTAGAGTTTCTTGGCCATGTGGTGATCTCCTACGGATCTTGGGGGGGGTCTCTGGCCTGCGTTTTATTTCCCAGGACCAACAGGAAAGGCACCGACGTTCCGGGCCGTAAGGCGGTAGACGAAATCGTTATCGAGGGAGATGTGTAATGAAACACAACCCCGTTCGATGCTCTTTCGAGAACCAACCACTAAAACTATAGCGCCCCTTCTCCGCGAATACCAGCGACAGGGCAAACTTTTTTTGGTTATTTTTTTGGCGGGGGCTGGAGTTTCCGCTGCATCCAGAGCGCCCAGTGATAAAATTCGGACTCCGGATTCGCGGCATGCCCGGCGAGCAAGGCACGCTCCTCCGGAGTTGGAATGACGGCCTGGGAAATGGAGCGGGCGGTCACGTTTTCGATGGCCGTGAGATAGGCCATGCTGTATGGGTACTGGCAGTCCAGGAGATAGCTTTCCGGATTCGAGTAATCCGGCCCTTCCCAGCCATAGCAGCGCCGGGGCATGAAGAACCGTTCCCGCAGCAGCGGCAGCAGTTCGGTCATCTTCAACTCGCCGGCAAGCTTGGCGCCCCAGACGCTGTCCTGCCGGCGGAGCGTGGATTCGATCAAGGCGGACACGGCCTTCTGTCTCCGTCCCCGTAGGGCGCTCAGTTCCGTCGCGGAAAACACCGTGTTCACCTGTTCGTCGTATCCAACCCAATCGGTCTCGGCCACCGTGGCCGCACATTTCGCCAGAACATGGCCTCTCCATTCCGCCAACGCCGTGTCAAACAATGCTTGGGCAGAGCCGTTTTGATTCTCTACGAACAGGTCAAGATTTTTCCATTCCGGAATGTATGTCATTTTCGTGACGACGAGCGAGAACGGCTCTTCGGCCGGGATGGCCTTCGCATCCTTCATGACAACGCTCTCAAACCGGCAATCCAGTCGCATGAACCCATTGCTCATCAGGCTCCACTTTCCCGTGAACGCATAGGCGGAAGGGAAGGCGGAACTGATCTTAAAGCCCGTGAACTTTTGCTCCGGCAGGAACGAAACCCAGGTCCCCGGGAAGCCACCCCCAAAACGAAGGGTCGTCCGACCTCCCGCCAGTTGCATATGGGCGGTGGCAGGGTCGGCGAACACCGGGGTGCCGGAAAGGCGCAGCTCCGCCGGCGCGCAGGTGATGACCTCAGGCGGCGGCCGGGTCGTCACGCAACCGCAGAGCGTCAGACCGACAAGCAGCCCGCCGCAAATGGATTTTCCGAGAGCCATGTTCTGCCCCTCCCACAGGATGCACGCTGCCGGCAAGCCGAAAAACCGTTTTTGCCACAGAGAACACATAGAACACAAAGAGGATGACTCGTTTCCTATGTGTTCTTTGTGTTCTTTGTGGCAAAACGATCGGGGATGTCAAGCCCGGGTCAGAACGGGGGCGGCTTCGGCGGCGGCGGCGGCGGCGGCACGGCGGCCTGGAGCTCGGCTTCGGCCGCGGTAGCCAGGTCGGGACGGCGGCGTTCGATCTCGGCGAGAATGGCGGTCATGCCGCGGTAGTGCCAGTCGTCCAGGATCAGCCAGGCCGGGCGGCCGTTTTTCTCGACGGCGATGCGGGCGATGCCTTTGGAATGCCACCGGGCCTTGTCGAGGCCAACGAGCGCGTCATAGGGCACGGGCGCGGCCCGGAAACCGTGGAGACCGTCATCCCCGGCCGCATATCGCCGGCTGGCGCGAATCAGCACCCGGAAGAGGAAAAATAGCCCCAGCGGCGCAAAAACCGCCACCATGGCGAACTGGACCAGGATGTCGTTGGGCGAATGCAACGGCTGCGCCAGCCGTTCCTGCACCAGGCGGAGCTGGGTATCCCGGACCCTGGCCGAATCAACGCCTTTGGCCAAAGCGGTTTTCTCCTTGATTTCCTCCAGTTCCTTGACCGGTTTTTTGGACGCCTTCAAGCCCTGGGCCTGGTAGGCGCGGTCGATGGGGCGTACGCCGTTGTTGTCCGCCAGCAGCAGCGTCTCGGGCGTGCCGCCCAGGTTCAGCAACTCCGCGCGGACCGTGGCAAATTCCTGATTGGTCCGCGGATAGGCGACACAGCCGTCGTAGAGCGCCCAAAGACCGAAGCCCAGCAGCATCAGAGCCACGGCGGCGGTGCGGATGGCGTACTCGGGATTGATCCGGGCCGTCAGATTCATGCGGGGCGTTCCTTTGCCTGGCCCGGCCAAGCCGGGACTACCTTTTTTGTACGATGCAACCCTTTTTCTTTTGGCGCCGCGCCAAAAGAAAATCTATCACCAGAATCCGAACCGGCCGCTGCCGATGACATAAAGCCCGAGCAGCAGGTTGGTCAGGACATGGGCCCAGGCCGCGGCCCAAATATTGCCGGTCCGGATCGTCAACCAGCCGTAGGCGGCGCCGGCGAAAATGCCGGCGGCCCACTGTTCATGCTCAGCGCCAAAGATCAGGATCATCCACAGAAAGGCCAGGGGCGCAAAACGGGTCAGCGGCTGTTTCAGGAAATCGACGCGGCTGAGCCAGCGGTAGAGAAAACCGCGGAAAAAGAACTCCTCGATCACGGCGATGACAAAGGCCGAACCGGCCAGGCGGATGGCGGTCAGCGCCCAACCGCAGACCGCAGGATCGTAAGGCGACGGGTGCGGCCGCACCGGCAGCCGGCCGAAGGGCATGACCAGCCAGCGCAGATAGAACTCTTTGAGGTCGGGCCAGCGGTCAAAGAGCTCGGATTCGGGCACGACCCAGACGACCCAGACCAGGCAACCGATCCCCAGGGCCAGCGGCAGATGCCGCCATTGCGGGGCCGGATACCAGCGCCAGGGCCGGAGCCAAAGCAGCAGGGCGAGACCGGTGAGGGTGCGCAGGGCGTAACGCACGCCAGAGCCGCCGTCGAAGCAAAACTGATCCACCAGCAGCCAAACAATCCAGCCAGCGAACGGCAGGATGTGGGCCGGCGCCGGCGCCGCGGGCTGCCGCCACCAGGGCGCGTCCGCGGAGTCCGCAGACATGGCGGAGGAAGCGCGCGGCGGATTGGTGGCGGGTGACGTCATGGGGGTGGAAACTCTTCGTGACCGCCTGCACTGCGGCGCAGACGCTTTGGAGTGACGGCGGCTTGACGCCGCTTTTTCCCGCCGGCGGAGCCGGCCTTGGGTTGTGATTTAAGGAGTTTTAGGATTTTCCAGACCTGTCAATCAAGGGCGGATCAGACAGATTCCGCATCCGCGGCGGCGGCGGATGCGGCGCAGCAGGGGATGCCCCAAGCCTGGAGGTGTTCCCGAACAAAGGCGACGACCCGGGCCTGGGCCTCCTGCGGCGGCGTGCCGGCGGGAATGGCCGGACCGAAGGCGAAACGGACCGGCGCCGCAGGATCCACCGCACCCACGTCCTTGACCAGGCGGCCATTGCCCCAGAAATCAGTGCGCATGGCCACGGGAATGACCTGGACGCCGGCGCGCTTGGCAAGTTTGGCGCCGAGCGAGTTGAACTTGCTCTCATCGAACTCGCGGCCGCGGGTGGACTGGGGAAAGATACAGAGGGAATAGCCGTTCTTGAGCATCTCCGCGCCCTGGTTAAGCACGGCCTGCAGGTCCTGTCGGGCGTTGGTGCGGGTGACGCCGACGCAGGGCACGCCGCGCATGACCGGGCCGAACAGCCGGTGCCGGAGCAGGCTGTCCTTGACGATAAACCCGAGCGGCTTGGCCGGACAGATCATGCAGGGCAGGAGAAAGGTTTCCAAAGTGCTCATGTGATTGCCGATGAACACCGCCGGCTCTTTCCCGGCATCCAGATGCTCCAGCCCGGTGATTTCAATGCGCGCCCCGGAACGTTCCGCGACGCGCAGGCATTCCTCCGAGACCATGGAAAGACCGGCCTGGCCGAATTGGCCCCGCCCGGCCAGGCGCCGTGCCCAGAGGACGCTGCCGAGCATGCCGAGATAGAACCGGAGCGAATTCGGCAGCAACCGCATTCCCAGGGATGCCGGCCGGCCACCGGGCGGCGTAGCATATCCGGGAGGAGTGAACATGGAGGGCGGAGCGGTCAAAGTCTGCGGCATGGGATCAAAGAATCTTTCCGTTGCAAAAGGCCTCTTGTCTGAACCATTACCCTTGCGGCATCAGAGTTGTTGGTACGAAAGATCGTGCGAACTATATTATAAGTTTCGAATCAGTACAATCATACGGGAGACACGCGCCCATGAATGACAAATTGCTGGAAGAGGCCAAGATCAAGGTTCCGGACCGCCGGATGCTCATCAACGGCGCCTCCAAGCGCGCCGCCGAACTGGCCCGCGGCGCGCGGCCGCTGGTGCCGGTGAACCCCCAGGATGAGGTCAGCTTTCTCGACATCGCCCTGCGCGAGATCGCCGAAGGCAAGCTGGAAGTGACCCTGCGCGTGGCAGATCCCGCCGCGGTTTGAATACGACAAACGGCGTAAACGATAGCAAAACGGCCGGGGAAATTTCCCCGGCCGTTTTTGTTTTTGCTACAGAAGCATCCGCCGCTCCCGCAGGCGGCGGAAATGCGACGGCTGTACATTGATGGTGGAGCGAAAACCCGAGACCCGATCACAATAATCCCGCCGGAGATGCGTTTATGGGGGCGAAGACCACAGAGACCCCAGCTATGCATGATGTCCCGGAGTCGGATCATGATCTCATTGCGGCCTATCTTGAAGGCGATGCCGGCGCGTTTGACCGCCTGTATGAACGCAACCGCCTGCCGCTCTACGGCTACCTCAACCGTTTGGTGCAGGCGGACGCCGCCGCCGTCGATGACATCTTCCAGCAGGTCTGGACGCGCATCCTCGACGCCCTGCCGCGCTACCACGACGAACAGCGCTTCCTGTCCTGGTGCTTCCGCATCGCCCACAATGTGGCCATGGACCATTACCGCCGCGTCCCCAAGGCCGAAACCGAACTCACCGACGAAATGGCGGAAGCCCTGCCCGACGGCCAGGCCCGGACGGCCTGGGAACGGCTGGCCGATGACGAACTGCGGAACGCCTTGGCCGACGGCATCGGCCGCCTGGCCCCGGAACAGCGCGACGTGGTCGCCCTCCGCCAGCAGGGACTGTCCTTCCAGGAGATTGCCGACCTCCAGCGCTGTCCGCTCAACACCGTTCTCGGCCGCATGCACTACGCCGTCAGACATCTGCGGCGGCACCTGGCCCACTTTACCCGATAACCCTTTTGAACAGAAGTTCGCAAAGACCGCCATCTGATCCGAAACCGGGAAACACCCCATGTCCTGCCACGACATCCAACTCCAGATTCTCCAACATGACGGCGCCGCGGCGGCGCTGCCGGAGCCGGTGCGTTCGCACTTGGACGGCTGTGCCGATTGCCGGGAATTCGCCCGGATCAGTGCCGCGGCATCCCGGGCTCTCTCCGAAACCGGCGGTCCCGCGCCGGCGGTGGACGCCGCCGTGCGCGC
>CAITSE010000089.1 GCA_903894975.1 uncultured Lentisphaerota bacterium | reverse complement strand
TTTTCTCACGGAGGCACGGGGGCACGGAGAGGAAAAGATTATAACCTCCGTGCCCCCGTGCCTCCGTGAGAAAAAACTCTCGTCAGGGTTCTGACGCCCCGTCCATTGGATTTGCGCACCGCGGCATTGATCCGCCATATTACCGACAGTAGTGAAGTGACCGTTGTGTTCCGAATCCGGTATTCTCCCATTCCCTATGCACACCCTGATTTTTTTAATCCTGGCCGCGCTGCTACTGTTGGTGAACGCCTTTTTCGTGTTGGTCGAGTTCGCCATTGTCAAGGCGCGGCCGACCCATATCGAGGAGCTGGAGGCCGCGGGCGACGGCCGGGCCCGCATCGTCCAGTACATCCAGACGCACCTGGACAAGTTTCTCTCTCTCTGCCAGGTTGGCATCACCTTGGCCAGCATCGGATTGGGCTTTGTCGGTGAACCGGCCGCGGCCGAGCTGATGAAGCCGCTGGTGGCCTGGATCGGGGCCGGCCGCATGACCGATGCCGTCGCCCACGGCATCGCCATCTCCATCGCCTACGCCCTGGTTTCCTATCTGCACATCGTCATCGGCGAACAGGTGCCCAAGGCGGTGGCCATCCGCTTCACCGACGCCTCCGCGCTGATCACGGCCCGCTGGGTCCGCCTCTGCTATTACATCTTCTACCTGCCGCTGTGCCTGCTCAACAGCAGCGTGAACTTTGTCCTGCGCCAGATCGGCATCGGTTCCATGAACCTGCATGAGATCCACAGCGAGGACGAGATCCGCATCATCCTGGAACAGTCCCAGAGCAGCGGACTCATGTCCTTCCGCCGCTTGCTGTACATCGAGAACGTGCTGGACTTCGGCGGCCTTGCCGTGCGCAACGCCATGCGGTCCAGAAGCCAGGTCAAAAGTCTCTCCGCCCGGGCCTCCCGCGAAGAGAACGAAAAGGTGATCCGGGACTTCCGCCACTCGCGCTTCCCCCTGCTGGCGGAGGATCCGGAAAATCCCGTCGGCTATGTGCATGTCAAAAGCTGGTTTCTGGCCGAGCATGACGGGAACACGGTGACGGACCTCAAGGCCCTGGCCCGGCCGTGCCTGAAAGTGAAGGAGTCCGACCCGCTGGAGCCGCTCCTGGCCACCATGCAGCGCCGGGGCAACCACATGGCCTTGGTCTATGATTCCGAAGGCAAGTGGTCCGGCATCATCACGATGGAGGATGTGGTGGAAGAGGTCATCGGCGCCATCGAGGAGGAATTCCCCGTGGAGGAGCCGGTCTACCTGTCGGACGCGCTGACGCCCGGCCGGATCCTGCTCGACACGGCCGGCCGCAACATCATCGACGCCGTGCGCCAGGCCTTGAAGCGCATTCCCGAAGCGGAACTGCCCCTGCCCGCCGCGACCATCCTGCTGTCCGTCGCGGAACGCGAGAAACTGATGAGCAGTTATGTGGGCAAGCGCCTGGCCATTCCCCATGCCCGCTTCAGCGGCCTCCAGAAACCCTGCGTCTTTGTGCTGCGCCTCAAGGAACCGATCCCGGCGCCCGTGCCGGGGGAAACCATCCACCTGCTTTTCCTCCTGCTCACCCCGTCCACCATGCCGCGCGTCCACCAGGTCTTTCTCTCCCGCATCGCCCGGATGCTCGAAAGCGAATTCCTGGAGGAACGCCTGCACGACGCCGCCACCGCCGCGGAACTGCTGGACGCCATCCGCGCCGCCGAACAGACCGCGCTCGACTGACCCGGCCGTCTTCGATCCCGATTTTTGCCGCGAAAGAACGCATAGAGCGCAAAGAGTTGCGAAATCCCCTTTCTTCTTTGTGTTCTTTGCGTTCTTTTGCGGCTAACATGATTGGCGAAAACCAATTCCGGCGGGAATCGGGGGGACGGTGTGACGGTGTGACGGTTTTGCGCGGCGGCCGCGCCGTGGAGTGCGGCGAGGATCGCCGCCTTTCCATTCCGGCGGAGCCGGCCCTCTCCGCACGATTCGATGGCCTCAGCCCTCGCAGAGGGCGGCACTCTTGATAGGGGTAGGGATAAGGCTTTCGCCCTACCCCTCCCTCCGAACCGGACTGGCGGATTTCCCGCATCCGGCTCTCCAGTTGATGGTTACCTTCGATT
>CAITSE010000088.1 GCA_903894975.1 uncultured Lentisphaerota bacterium | reverse complement strand
CGGCGGAGCCGCTTTGGAGTGCGGCGGCTTGTCGCCGCTTTTTCCCGCCGGTGGAACCGGCCTCCTGCCTCCCGTCGTCCGGGCCGGGCGCGGGCACCCGGACGATGCGTGGGAGGGGCGGCTCCGCCGCCGGGGAAAGCGGTGTCAAGCCACCGGCACTCCAAGGATGCGGCGCATCCGTACAGAGACCGCCCGCGGCGCAAGATTCGGAAAAATCCGAACTTGCCGCGCTAAAATATTTTTTATTTTTCTTTCCTGGTTTCATGAAGGATCCAACACCTAGCCTTTGCCGGCCGGTGCCGCGGCGGAAGACGGCTCGAGGGTGATCGGGCCGCCATTGGGCAGCGCCTCGAACTGAACCGCGCCGTTCACCGGAACGGCCGTGGCGGTTCGGGTACCCTGGACAATCCGGCATTGCCGCCAACCGGCCGGCACTTGGGTGACCAGGGTCAAGGGCAAATCATAAAAGTTCGGATCGGCCGCACTGGTCAATTCGAGTTTGATGACGCCCGGGCCGGCCGGCAACGTCCGCACTTTGGCACTGGTGCGCTCGGTCAGGTACTGGTGATACGAGATGTGGTCGGTGATCCACAGATCACCGCGATCGCGCCGCTCCTTGAGCCCGTCCAGAACGCCAAAGAGGATGGTCTGTTTCAGTGCCCAGAAATCCTGGTACCCCCAGTTCATGTCGGGGCCGCGCTCCACACCGTGAATGACAAGGTATTCCATGTCGCCGGCCTTGATCCCCTTGTCGGCCAGGGCCAGCATCTGTTCGGTTTTCTGCCAGTGATAGACGGCGCCGTGCCCGTCAAACGTGGGGCGGCTGACCAGGTGGTACTTGGCCAGCAGCGATTTCAGTTGCTCGCCCGAAATGTTCCACTTGCCCGGCCCCACGCCCGGCATGCCCCAGGAGATCAGCCGCGGTTTTTTGCCCGGCCCGATGTCGGTGATGACTTTGGCGCAGGCGCCGATTTCCCAGTCGGCGTTTTCCAGATCCTTGACGCCCTGGTGGGTCATGGTGTGGTCACCGTAGACCATGCCGGTCTTCCAGATCTCGTTCTCCCACTTGCCTTTGAACTTGCTGTATTCCGCCTTGCCGGGATTGATGTAGAAGGTGGCAACCAGGTTGCGGGCGACCAGGGCGGGAATGGCGATCTGCCAGTGGCTGGGGCAACTGTCGTCAAACATGATCAGGAACACGGCTTTCCGATCATCCTTCCACTTGGCGATGCGGGTCGCGCCCGGCTGGGCGTCCGGCGCCGCGGCGGCGGCAAACCTAGCCGTGAAAAAAAGTGCAACAGTCACACTCAGAATGGAATAGATCATACTTTTTGCAGAAAAACGTGAAGGTTTCATAATTTTTCTTCCTAGTGGGGGGTCAATACCCAGACCCTCTGGGTCGCTTAAGGGTTCGGCGGATCGGAGCGCTGAAGGCGCGGGTTCATAATAGCCTGGGGCAACGCCCCAGGTTGGAACGAAAAATGAGAGAGGAGCCCTGTAGGGGCGAACCATTTGGGGCGGGGCATGGCATCTCGGAGAAATTCCTATGGGTCGCCCCTTCAGGGCTCAACCGGGGTTGTGACGGAATCCTAGGGCGACGCTACGCTCTGCCCTAGGCTGTTATGATGCGCCCCGTTGGGGCTTAAAACGGAATACTCTCGTGCTTTGGTGGTTGGCGGTTGGATCCCCACACTCTTGGATCGGGGTTCTTCATTCCTGTTCGCGGATGGTGTAACTGAGGGCGGGAAGGCGTTCGCCTTCGACCAGACGCTCCTCCACGGCAAGGTTGACCCGGATAGCCAAGCCGTTGGCAAAGACCGTTTCCTCGACGTCGGCGGCGAGGAAACGGTGGGAGAGCATTTCGGCGGCGCCGGTGCGGGCATGCCAGTGGTCGACCATGAAAGATTCGCGGAACGCATCCCGGCTGCGGTTCCACTCGTCGGCCGAGGAGAAATACCAGCGCACCTGGTACCCCCACAGCATCTGGACGAGCCACTGCCGCCGAAGCTGTTCCAGGGTGACGCCCGCGCCGCCGGTGCCGGTGTAGGAGATCACGGCGTCGTGGAACACCAACGCCCACAAGGGAATCGTCTCGCCGGGGACATGCGCATGCTGGACGAGAAAGAAGTCGGTGTACGGCACCCCGAAGTCGGCCCCGTACTCGCTGCCCAGAACCAGTCCCTGCTCCTTAAAAAAGCCGAGCAGTTCCTTCTTGCAGGCCTCATCCTGGGCGCGGGTGAGCGTGTTTCCGGGCTCATAGGACTCGTAGAACTGGACGCCGGTGGCGGTGTCGCAGTACAGGGCGCGGAGCCCCAGCGTCTTCACCTTCTCCCAGTTGCGGCGGGCATATTCTACGCCATTGCGCGGGTTGAGGATGTAGGCCTGTCCGCCGGACCAGTAGCCACCCGGCATGAGACCGCCCGAGGGCAGGCGGATGACGCCCTTCGGCCAACTTGGGCACTGGCGGTAGATGTCCTGGTAGTTGTCGTGAAGCGTGCCGATAAGGGGGGACGGCAGCGCCAGAATTTTGCGGAGATCGTCCACGGGTCCGAGGGCCGGCTCGGGCGGCCAGATGTCGGGGTGGGATTCGTCAAAGCCGCCGCGGATCCAGCCGCAGAGGGCAACCAGGCCGCGGAAGTCCGCCGCCTGCCGGATTTCGCCGGTCAGTCGCAGAACGTCGGCATGGGTCAGGTTCACCTTCAGGCCGGAAGGCGCCGCGGCGGCGGAAGCCGGCTGCAGCAGTTCCTCCAGCCGTTCCGGATGCTGGGGCTTCGCCTGCCAGAAGAACACGGCGCGGCCGCCCATCAGGTCACCGACGGCAGGGGTGGATTGAATCTTTTCCGTGAGCGGGCGGAACAGCTTTTTCTCCACGGCATAGGCGCGGTAGGCCTTGGCCAGTTCCACATAATTGCCGCGGACAAACTGGTAGCGGATCGTGCGCGGGCCGTTCCAAGCGCCCAGAGACTTCAGCCAGCCGGTGGTGGCGCTTAGATTGGCGGCCAGAACGCCAGCGTTTTGGTAGCCTTCGTCGATGACGGCCAGCCAGCCGTGCCTGCCGCGGAGACCGCCGAACCAGCGCATGTTGAGATGGGCGGGGAACGTCCAGAAATAACGACTGGGCAGCGGCTTGCGAATCCAGCGGCCGGCGCCCTGCGGCAGGACCAGGCTTGCGGACTCGATAGGCGTGGGGAAAATCAGGCTGGGCAGGCATTCGTCCACGTCCGTGATCCGGCATTCGAACCAGGGACCGTCGAGGCGGAGCCGGACGCGGAAGGTTCCCAGCGGCTGCCCCTCACGGCCGAGCAGGGTGAAACGGCAGGCGTCGCCGTCCGGGACGCCCCGGAAGCGGCCGGCGAACTGCTCGCAGATCGAGCGTTCGTTGCGCAGCCAGACATGCCCGACGTCGAGGGGCCCCTCTTCCTGCAACGCCACCGGCCCCATGCGCCAGCTCGCGCCGTTCCGGAGATCCCGGATGACGGCGGAAGCGTCGGCGTGGAGCGCGACGGAGAGGAACTCGTTTTGGGCGGACCAGAGAATGGCGGGCATGGGAATTGTGGGCCGTGACTTGGCCGGGGGTGCTCTACGCTGAATGATTCACGAACTGGCCGGAATAGCCACAAAAGATCACAAGGGCACACAAAAAAGAGGAATTTCCCTTTTGTGCTTTTTGTGCTCTTTTGTGGCCGAAACGGTTTTCATTTCATGAATAGATCTGTTACGGGTTGCCGAGCTTCACCTTCAGGAAATGGGCGGCGTTGATCCAGGCTTCGTTGGTGCCGGTGCCATAGGTCATCTGCAGGGCACGACCAGCGCCGGGCCGGGCGTAGTCCACTTGGAATTCCAGGCCAAACTCGCCGGCGGGCCGTTCGGCAAAGCCCATGGCCTTCCAGGGAATCAGGACTTCCAGCACATAACCGTCGGTCAGCTTGACACGGCCGATCTGGATGTCGCTTTCACTGGCGCCGGCCCGGTCCAGGTTGGGCCGGCGGTAGGCAAGGAAGATCTGCTTGGTCGGCTTCCCGCCCTTGTTCTCCACATCGGTGAAGATCTCCAGGCAGTCGCAGCCGTACCAATCGCTCTTTTCGGCGACGACTTCAGGCTGCCCCTTGTGGATTTCGGCGGCGAGCGCCAGGCCGTCCTTGGTGGCCAGCAGCCAGAAATTGGCGCCCTCGCCGTTGGCCGGCCGCCCTTCCACGACGTGACTGCCGAAGAAATGCCAGGCCGGCACCTTCGCCTCGTCCATGGCGATGCCCAGCGCCTTCTGCCATTCCGGCTCGCGGAACTCGCCGTCGGCGCTGATCACGGCATCCGGGAGGTACGGAATCACGACGCGGGCCGCCGGGGGCATGCCGGCCGGCGGCAGGAGCGCGTGCAGCGCCGCCGCGGTCAGGGTCGTGGTTTCGGGGGCGCGGGCGAGGACGAAGAAGAACTCGCTGAACAAGCCCACGGACTGCTGGTCCATGAGCGGGCCACCGCAGCCGAAGTCAAAGCGGTTAACGGTATTCCAGTCCGGGACGGCCGACAGGGTCTTGGCTTCGTCCGGATGCTTGGCGACATAGGCGGGATCAAGCGTGAAGTCTTCCGGTTTAAGGATCACTTCCTGCCAGGCGTCCGTCTCGAAAATCGTCCGGAGGTTTTTGCTTTTGTACGGAATACCCTTGCTGGTCTTCAGAGTCAGGAAAGCGTCCCTGGGCACGGTGCCGTCGCCCTTGAAGGAGAAACCGAAGCCCAGGCAGTCGCCCGGCTTGAGGCCGGCCGGCGTGGCCAGGGCGCTCCAGATGCCGCCGAACCAGTCGCGATTGACTTTGCCGAACTGGCCGCGCAGGACCTGGGTTCGGTCGGGATCCGGGATCACGCTGGTTGTTGCGTTCCCATAGAACCGGCAGATTTTTTCACTGGCAAAGGTGACGCCGATGAACCGGGGGTCTTTCCCAACCGTGGCGGCCGCCGGCGTAGCGGCAGCGGCCTTGGGGGTGGCAACGGCCAAAAGCTGCCGGAGCTCGACCAGCACCGGCGCGGGAGGCGTCGTTGTGCGCACGGTTTCCGCCAGCGGCCAGACGGTTGCAGGCGTTGCCGGAGCCGCGGGGCCCGGCACGTCCGGGGCCGCAATCTCGAACCAGATGCTGCCCCACTTGGGCGAGAGCGCAAAACTCAGGCGCCCGTCCTGAACGGCGGTCTCGACCTTGCCCAGGCGCCGGCCTTCGCAATCCAGGGCATACACCACCAGGCCGGACGCCAGCCTCGAGGCCAGGCTCACCTTGCCGCGCAACGCTTCCACCAACATGGGGGCCTTGCCGGTCTTGACGAAGTTGGCGAAGCCGTTCTTGTCCTGGCCCAATTCCTGGCCGGTGTTCTGCATCCGGCCGGCGGCGACCAGCAGCATACGGCGGGATTCGGCCAGCGATTTACCGTCCGCGCTGGTGGCCAGGACATTGGCGTAAGGCACATCCACCGTGCAGGTTAAATTGCTGGTGGCGTTGTTCTCCCGCCAGCCCATGAGCCCGGAAAAGCCCTGGGTGCGCGGAGTGTCGATGACCAGGGTGCCGGAGGCCCAGTCCACGGTCAGCTCGCGGGTGTCGGAGCGGTAAAAGGTGTTGCCCACGGCATTGTCCGCGACGTCCAAGTTCCAGCGTTTTCCGGCGACGAGGTAGAGGCGGTACAGCCATTGAATGTCGCCGATACGGTTCTGGAAGGCGCGACCGTTGGGGAGGACCAGGAAGCGGTCGTCGAGCCAGCCCAGGGTGTACTTGCCGTCGGCGCTTTTGCCGATGGGCTGCGCGCCCTTGGGGATCGAGGCCAGCTCCACGGCCCCCTCCAGGCGGTCGAAGGCGAGCGTGCGCTCCGCGTCCCACGGCGCGGAAACGGTGAAGGTCACCGGCGCGTCGAGCGTGACGATTTTGGCGTTGGGGTTGACGAAGCGCGCCGGAACGCCGAGGTCGCGCGTCTTGTGGTAGCGGTCGTTGTAGGGGTTGTCGCCGACGAGCACGGCGTGCTTGGCTTTGCGGTAGTCGCCGGAGGCCGTGCGGCCGGTCATAAAGACCACGTCGGCGTCCCCCTGATAGACCTGATCGAAAAACGAGCATTCCACGTTGTGCAGTTCCGGCAGGAACACCGCGGCGTCGCCGATGGTGCCGCTGCCGCCGCTGAGGCCGAGGGCGTGCAGGTTCTGCTCGAAGCGGTCCTCGGTGGAGAAGGCCAGGTGCGCGGTGACGCGCGGTTTGGCGAAGTCGCGGCGGATGAACAGCGGCGCGCAGATCCGGTTGACCGTCATCCACGGCGCGTCGTGCACCGAGCTGTAGGTGCGGCCGAAGGCGTTGCGGTACTGCTGGTAGTCGTAGGTGGTGTCGAAATTGTTCATCGGGCCGCGGGTCCAGCGGTGGGCATAGGAGAAATGCAGGCTCTGGGTCACCCCCTGGAAGGAGGTCATGGCGGCCACGGCCAGGTTGACGTCGGCGCGCCGGGTGAAGGAGCCGCCGGTCCATTCGCCGTTGATGCCCGGCACGCCCTGGACCTTGATGCGCGGGAGGTTGGCGAACCAGTTGTTGGTCTTGACGTCCACACCTTCGACCACCGCGCCGCGGGTGGTCGGGCGGGCGTTCCAGGCCGTCAGGCTGTTGGCATACAGGTGCGACGCCAGCGCGCCGGTGCCCTGAACCTCGGCGTACTGGTTGATCGGCCCCTGCAATTCGTGGGAACCGACGATCACGCCCTTGAAACCGAGGCTGCGGATGTGCTGCGCGGCGTCGCGGTAAAAGGTCGTGGCGGAGTCGGCCAGGAAGGCGTAATAATCGTTGACCCGGGCGGCGCCGCGGGTCTTGGAATGATAGGGGCGGTCCCAGTCGAGAAAGTTCCCCAACCGCGGCGCAAAGACCGTGTTGGCCGCGGGATCCTCGTCGTCAAAGAGCCCTTTCTTGCCGGCCGCATCCGTCCACTGGGCGTCGAGCTTGGCGCGGCCACCGTAGCGGGCCTGCAGCCAGAGATTCCACTGGGTGTCATGCCATTTGCGCATGGGCTCGGTGAGCTTGAAGTTCCAGTCCCAGAACAGGCCGTTTTCGTTGATGATCTCGATGGTGGCGACGCCGGGTTCCTCGCCCCAGGTCCGGCCGGTGTAAGGGTTCTTGTGTTTCAACAGTTCCGTGACCGAGCGCTTCCAGGCTTCGACGATCTTCGGATGGGGGAACAACCCTTTCCAGCCGGCGTTTCCGACTTTTTTTATCCCCTCGGCATCCTCAATGCCGTCCTCGGGCAGGAGGTCGCGGGAATCGACAAAGTCCAGGTACACGTAAATTCCGCGCTTGTACAGTTCGGCCGCGAACCGGTCGAGGCGGTCGATCATCTTGGGATCCAGCAAGGAATTGCTCGGCGGGTTGGCCTGCAGGAAACCCAGCCCGGCGCGCGGCATGTCGTTATGGTGGAAGCGAACCAGGTTGTAGCCCGAAGCCGCAATGGCCTCGGCGAGGATGACGATTTCCTCGGTCTTCTCCGGAAAGGTCATCCCGTACACGGTGGTGGTGCCCCAAAAGCGGGCTGGTGTGCCGTCGGCAAAGGCCAATTGTCCGTCCGGCTGGGCGCGCACGAAGCCGTGCTTGCCGGCCGGCGCATCAAACAACCATTCGCCCACATTGGCGACAGATCCCGCGGCAAACCGGGGATAGGCCTTTTCCGGCCAGGGCACCAAATCGGCGGCGTCGGCAAAGGCGTCCAGAGGCGGGGCCAGGGGAATCCGAACCGGCGCCTCTGCCTGGAGCGAGGCGGAAAGGGCCAGCAATGCGCCTATTCCCACGGTCAGGAACCAGGCCCGGCCGCGGCCCGCAGGACGTTTCCCGGCGGCGGCCGGACGGTTCAGGAGGGAATCATTCATTTCGATGCTCCGGCTTCCGCAGCGGGCCACGGCAGTTCGACAAAACCGTTGACGACGGGGAGTTCCCGTCCGTTCCAGACCGCCTTTTCGGCGCCGGCCGGCAGCTTCAGGCTCAGCGGGCACTTGGCGGACAGGTAGGGATGCAGCCAGGGCCGGCTCAGCTTCACCGTCACCTTGCCGGGGCTCTGGCTCTCCACGGCGACCTGCACATTTTTGCGCGCCCACAGCCACAGCGAAAATTCACCCTGCGACGGATACCAGGCGTCGGGCTGCCGGGCAAACTGGGCGACGAAATCCTCGAACTTCTTCCACTGCTCGTCGGTCTTGCCGATCTGCCAGCTATGCCCCCAGAAATAGAAGACGCCGCCCTCTTTGGCGCGGGTTTCGCCCCAGACCCGTTCCAGATCTTTGGCGTTGCCGAAGAAACCATCCGGCGCCATGATCGCCAGGTCGGTGTAGGACTCTACGGTTTCGGCCTTGGACCAGGTGGTGCGGCCCGACCAATAGCCGGCGGCCTTGACCGCGCGCAGGACGTAGTCGCCGTCCACGTCATACGCCGGGGAATAGCCGTTGGGATAGCCGAAAGAAATGACCGGGTGCCCGAGCGCCTTTTCCAGGACCTTGCGCATTTCCACGCATTCCTCCACCGCCTTCGGGGGCGGGATGGCATAGAGCGAGGGATGATGGTAGCAGTGCGAGCCCACTTCCACATTCAACGCCTCCAGCTTGTCCAGGAATTTCATGGCCGGGGCGTCCTGGTTCAGGAAAAAGGAGGGGTGATAGCCGTACTTGTTCAGGATCTCCGCGCACCGGAGATCTTCCGGCTTGCCGTCGTCCCAGGTGGTCAGCACCGCAGTTTTCAGTCCCCGGGGCAGAAGCGGAAACCCGGGCGGTTCCCCCGTGAGGCCGGCGCCGGTCAGCACCAGTCGGGCGGACTCGGCCCTGGCGGGATCTACGGTCACGGTCAAGACGTCGGTGGAGGTGAGCGCGGCCGAGGGGCGGATGATATTGTGCCGCAGCAGCACTGGCTTAGCATAAAGGCCCGGGGACGAGACAATCTTGCGTACCGTTGAATCCGCGAAGAAATAGACGGTCGCCGGCCGCTTGTACCGGTCGACGGCCAAGGGCAGCCGGATCACACGCTGATCCCCGCCTGCCACCGTCGCCGCGCCCGCGCTTTTCACCACGCCCGCCATGGACCAGTTCCCCGGGGGCAGTTCCATGGGGAGCGGAATGGAACCATCGGCTTGAACCGGCAGGTCCAGCGCGACGGCGTCGGCGGTCGTCAACGCGGCGGGGGTCTTGTGTTCCAGCGTGATCTGACTGACCGGCCAGGTGTGGTTCCAGCGCCAGAGATCGCCAGTGGGCTGGATGCGGACGGCGGTCGCCGGCTCGGAGGCGTAGATCCAGAACTCGAAGATCTGCGGTTTATCCTTCTCCCAGTTGATAAAATTGGGGGCGACAGGCACCGACGGATTCTGGCCAGACATCAGTTGAATGCCAAAGTCGCGGTTGGCGTACCCGGCGCGGAAATTGGACTGGACGATGCCATGCCACCACCCCGCCGGCAGCGGGGCCGTCGGCTTCCACTCAATGCAGGCATCGCTCAGCTTCTTGAAGTTGCCTTCGCAGGATTTGTCCAGGGTGACGCCGAAGAGCGCGCCGGCCGGGGATTTCATCATCTTTCCACCGGACGCCTGTTCGGCGGTCAGGACGATCCGTTCCCCGGCAAATACGGGCGCAGCCACAACGGCGGCAGGCACCACCGTCCCGCTCCCTGCCGCACCAGGCGGCGTCTCCTGGGCACCGCCGGCCGGGGCCAATCCCGACAGCAGGAACGCCACGACGCCGATCACGGCCCAAGGCCCGGAGCGCTTCAGTTCCCTTGCCCGCGGCGTGTGCATAAAAACGCGATTCCTTCCGGTCGGCCCGGACTTCAAGTTTCCGATCACGGACGGTCATGAGGATGACTATATCCGCAAACAAGGACTCGTTGCGGATAAATACCTTGCTTATGATGTACAATTATAATATTAAAATAGGTTTATCTGTTTCAAGCCCGGCAACCGGATCCGGCCCGCGGCGCCAGGAAGCGGCCGGGGGCGCGGCCCCCCCGAGCCCACCGAAGCGAAAAATCAGGGCGGATTGACGGTATAGAAATTAGGGGCGCCCGTCCCCACGGTGTTGCCGTCAGTGCCCAGTATGACGAGGGAGAACGTGGTCTCATAGGCGTTGCGTCCAGACCGGCTCTGGCCGAGCTTGACCGTCAGGGTATGCTCCCCTGGCCGGAGATAGATCGCCTGGGACGGCACCACAATGTCGTGCGTGGCGGTGGTGGTGTTCCACTTGTCCCTTCTGGAGACCATCAGGCCGTCCACCAGAATACCGCAACTCGTATAGGCGCCGGAACTGGGGATGAACCAGTATTCGCCGGCCGTGGCCACGGTGAAATTGCTCTTGATCATGATCGCCAGCTTGTTGGCGTAATACGATCCCACATGGTAAGTCTCGGGCATGTTCCTGAGCCCGGGGCTGTAGGTGCTGTCCGGGCTGATGTTCATGGTGGTGGAATGCAGGGTTTCCGAGGGTGTGGCGTTGAAGTTGATGGTGTCCAGGGTGCTGGTGCTGCCGACGGCGTTGCCGAAGAACGAGAAGTCGCAGCCGGGAATCCGTCTGCCCAAGGGGGTCGGCACGGTTCCGGGGAATTGCTGAAACTGGCGCGTCACGGTAATCGGCGTCCCCTGCACCTGCTGGGTGCCGGAGGAAAGCAGTGCCACGGGGGTAATGGGATTGCTGCCGTAGGCCAGCTTCGTGACATCCAGGGAAACACTGCCGCTCAGGCCGCTGATGGAGCCGACGACCCGTCCCAGGGATTGCAACTGAATGCCGGTGATGGTCGGCCCGGAACCCTGGGTGGAGGTCACGGGAATCGCCAGGGTCTGATTCCAGGCGACGTTGTAAGTGCCGGCGCCGGTAATGCCGACGGACTGGCCCCGGTTGTTCACCACAAGATTTTTGAGGGCATAGCCTTCCGAAGCCGCCAGGCTGTTGTTGTACGCCACGAGCCGCACCTCGTGCAGGCCGTCCGCCAACGTGGTGGTATCCAGGCTGAAACTGCCGGCGGCGCCGCTGACGGCCGACCCGGCCTGCAGGCCGTCGAGGAAAAGTTTCACCTGGGCGATGCCGGTGGCGACTCTGGGACTGTTGAGCCGGGCGGAACCGGTCACGGAGATCGTGCCGGACACGGTGCTGCCCTCCGCCGGCCCCGCCGTGAAGATGACTTCAGGAATATCGGCATAGGCCTGCGAGAGGAGATCGCCCTGAAACATCAAAAGATCGGGCTGCTCAACGCTTTTGTAATAGGCTTCGCCCAAAGTTGATCCGTCATTCGAGAACAGGAAGACCGACGCATAGGTGAAACGAGATTGCGTCGCGTTAGGTTCATTGACGGTTCCGGCGGCCCCGGCGGCCCCGGCCAGAAGTAAGTGGGAGACCTTGGTTTGAGAAGTGTCGGAATAGGAACCGGCGAAACTGGTCAGGTCATCCGCCCAGGAACCTGGCAGATAGGCCGAGCCATTGACGATTTGGGTGGCCAGAGTTGGAGAAGCGCTTCCCACCACCGCGCCCCGGACGTCGGCGCGATTCCTGGGCGTGATGCTTTTCTCCTGGATCCAGGGAACGCCGATCTTGTCCAGGTAGGCCTGAACGGGGGGCCAATAGGGGGAGCGGGCGGTGGTGCGAAGTTCCTGGCTGTCCTCAAAATAGATCGTACCCGCCGGTTTGGCGCCATCGCCGCGGACCGTGCGCTGGAGGTTCTGGATGGCCTGGGTCGTGGTCAGGCCGCGCACCCCGGAATAGCCGATCATGCCGGTCATGTACCATTGCGCATAGGAGGCGGTGCCGGTCGCGCCCGTCGGCGTCCACTGCCGGGAGTGGTAGATGGCCGTGTTGGAGCCGGCGGTGTAGGAAAGATCGCCCAGGGACGGGGGCGGATTCTGCAGCAGTTCCGATTTCCGGGAAATCACCTGGTCGAGGGTCATCCCGTTTTGAAGCTGGGTGAGATGATTCAGGCAGTCATGGAAACTGACCACATAGTTGGAGGGGGAAGTGCCGGTGACAATGTGAGGTTGGCCGAGGGTGCCGATGTAGTCGATCTGACTGGTCAGCCCGCGCGCCGCGATGGCATTGAGGATCGGCGTCTGATACAGGGTGGTAAAGCTGCTGGAGGAGATGGCGAGAGTCGCCCCCTTCCCGCCCGTCGGGTCGATGTAAAGGAGGTTGTTGACCGGGATATTCCGGGCTTTGACATAGGCATTGGCGATCCGCAGGGAGGGTTCGTCGGAGGGGTTGACCACCAGGAGCAAGTTTTCGCCGCCCCCGGCGGCATACACCCGGACCGCCGTGCTCCAGGCCATCCCGATGAAAAGGATTGCCAACTGGGAGAACCTTTTGGTTCCGGCTGCGATGAGGAGGTTTTTCATAATGATTTATCCGTGAACCCGCACAAAACAGTAGCCCGGGCAAGCCGGCCGTAACGATTGCATAGCACAAAAAACGTGGTTCCGGCTTGGCCGGGCTAGGGTTTGGTGATCTTCAGGCGGATGAACCGCGCGGGAGCGCCGCCGATCGGCGTCGTGTCCCGCACGGTGACCGCCGAGCCGGTTCCGGTGTTCACCAGGGTCGTGAATCCCGGTCCGGAATTCCAGGTCTGCAAATCTCCGGAAACCTCTGCCGTGATGGTGACATCCTTGGCAAACGGATCCGGCGTGTAGGTCAGCGAGAGATGCGGGCGCCGGTGAAAAGTGTACCAAAAACGCCGGTTTAATGGGCCCCGGGGCCGTTTTGACCGGCGCGGAAGCGAAAAGGCATCCGGGCCTGGCGGCTCACGGATGCCTTCGTTTTCGGTTTCCGGCGGGGCTGGGGG
>CAITSE010000087.1 GCA_903894975.1 uncultured Lentisphaerota bacterium | reverse complement strand
TGCATTTTACTTCAACGTTCGATGTTGAATGTTCGACGTTCGTTTTCTCTTACGTTGACGCGCCTGCCCTACAGGGCTCCAGATTAAAAAGCAGGCCCCCGTGAAATCCCATTCAACACAATCCGGACGATGCCCGCCGCGGCGTTCCCACAGCGCGGGCTTCACGCTGATTGAGCTGCTGGTGGTCATCACCATCATCACCATCCTCGCCTCCCTGCTGCTGCCGGCGCTCTCCCGGGCCAAGCAGACCGCATACTCCGCGTCCTGCCTGAACAACCTGAAACAGATCGCCGTATGGGGCTTGGGCTACGCTGGGGATTATGACGGAGTCTTGCCGACCAGCGGAGGCACGTGGGCCGGCAACGGCATGTACGGGTATTGGCGTATTTCATCCACCAAATGGGTGGAGAAATGGCCCGAGGTCTACCGAAAGAACGCAACCCAGGGGACGGCCCTGCACTGTCCGCAGTTTCGCATTTCCATAAAAAACCCACCTTATTTTAGTTCTGAATGGAACTACGGTCTCAACTTGTACCTCGGTGGCGCCGTAGATGGCGACCCAGACCCTTCGCTGCCTTATAAAGAGCCCAGCGGCAGTATGCCCGCCCTTCCCATGCTCACCCATCTGAATGCTAAGAAGTTTTGGTTTGGCGATACTGCGGTCCACTTCTATGATAGTGCTAGTAGTTATAAACCGCCTTATCCTTATACAAATCGTTATAACGTCGATACCAGTATCGCGGTCAGATACTGGATGTGGTTCCCCTGGCCCTGGAAGACCTGGGAGTCGGACAAGCCCCTGCCCCTGGAGGGGCATCCGAACCACCAGACGAATTTTGTCTATGGCGACGGGCATGCCGCGGGCATGAAATGGCTGACGTTTCAGAATACCATTAACGGCAATGTCGCCGCCAGGGCGGCCTTCGACGGAGGTCCTTACTGGTAACCGAGGAGGAGACGGAGGGCACGGCGCCCGGAACAGGCGCGGTCGCGCCATGCGTTACACAAAATCTTCCGGCATTATACCCCTACCCCCCCCCGCAATGCAAGTGTAATTTTTCATGAAAATTTTTCACTCTCCGCAGTTTTCCAAGCCTGAGCACGCTAGGGAAACACCCTCTGAAGCGTCCGACTTTTTCATTGTTACAGTTAAGCTTATCCGGCTTCACACGAGCCGATTAAACGTTTCTATCGGCCGCTTGTGGAACGAGCGTTGCAATATTTTTGCAGCATGATACATTGGGATAGGTGAAAGTAATGAAAAACCAGGATGCCCCATGAAGATGACCGTCACCGAAATCGGGCGGCTGGCCGGATGTTCGGGGGCCACCGTGTCGCGGGCGCTTAACCACAGCGGCGCGGTGAGCCCCAAGACGCGGGAAGCGGTGTTGAACGTCCTGAAAAAATCCGCCTATCCCACCCGGCGCACCGCCCGGCACGGCAAGCGCTTTGCGGGTATCCTTTCCGGCGAAGGCCCCGGCCTGGTGGAGATTATCCTGCACCGGCATTCCCCCCTGGAGCCGTTCCGGGTGAACCACGGCAAGCTCTCCGTCGGCCCCCGCACCGAAAACGTGGCCGAAGACTGGTTTTATTCCTCCTCCCAGCCGTTCAAACTTTACAACTCTTACTATCGGCGCATCCTGGACGGGGTGGTGTCCGAACTGGCCCGCTGGGGACACAAGGCCGTCCTGCAGTCCAGCCACAACCTCTTGGACCCCGCCGTGCTGGCGGACATGAACCGCCCGGACCGCCTCGGCATCCTGCTCCTCGGCGAATACAGCCCGGACCAGACCGCCTTCATTGAGCAATGCACCCATCCCATGGTGCTGGTGGACATCATCCACCAGGGCTGGCCCGACGTGGTCACGGTGGACAACCTCGCCGGCATCCGCGCCGCCTTCGACCATCTGCACGGGCTCGGGCACCGGCGCATCGGCTACATCGGCCGGCACCCCGAGGTGACCGCCTTTGAGGAGCGCTTCCTCTCCTACAAATGGAAAATGACCGAGGCCGGCCTGCCGGTGCAGCCCCGATGGGTCTACGAGGGCTCGGCCCACATCGACGCCACCGCCGAAGGCGTAAAAACCATCCTGCAACAGCCGGACCGTCCCACCGCCCTCCTCTGCGCCAACGACATGCATGCTTTGGGCGTGCTGCGCGCCGCGACCGACCTGGGGCTCCAGATCCCCGGCGACCTAAGCGTGGTCGGGTTCGACGACGAAGACGTGGCCGCGGTGGTGACTCCGGCGCTGACCACGATGCATGTGAATTTCGAGCGGCTGGGCGTGCTGGCCGTGCGGCAGCTCATGCTGGAGGTGGAGACCGGCCTGGTCGAACGCCAGCCCGGCGCCCACATCCGCGTGCAGCCCGAACTGGTAGTGCGCCAGTCCACCGCAGCGGTGGGACCGGATTCAGGGGTCAGGGGTCAGGGTTCAGGAGGCAGAATTTGATGGATGTACAACTTTTTCATAATCTGACAGTTGCTTTCCCGGCCTGAACCCCGGCTCTTGCCTCGCGGTACTTCTGCAAGAGCCTC
>CAITSE010000086.1 GCA_903894975.1 uncultured Lentisphaerota bacterium | reverse complement strand
GTCACTAACGTTCCGGGCTCGGAAGGAAAATGTCGAATATCGAATGCTGAATGTCGAATGCTGAAGGATGGCAACCGTGGGTTTTGCAAGAGCCTCATGCACCCGAAGTAGCTGGCCGCTGTTATTTTACTTCAACCGCGGTTATACTAGTGATTTGCCGTGACCGTAGACATCAAGTTCAGGAAAGAAGGTTCAATCATGAGCGACAATCTGCTGAAGAAGGGCATCTACCTCGGACTCGGTTTGGCTAGCCTGACCAAGGACAAGCTCGCCGCCGTCGCCGCCGAAGTCGCCAAGACCGCCAAACTGTCCGAGGACGAAGGCCGCAAGCTTGTCGGCGAGCTGGAAACCGAGTCCAAAAAGGCCCAGGAACAGCTTAAGGCCCAGGTCGACAGCTTGGTTGAAGCCGCCGCCAAGCGCCTGCCTTGCTGCCAGAAACTGACCGCCATCGAGCACCGCCTGGCCAAGCTCGAAACCGCCATCAACAAGCAGGCCGAGGCCGTTGCTGACGCCGCCGCGGAAGCCGCCGCCGAGGAGACTGAACCCGTAGCGCACGCCCACCATAAGAAGTGACGCTGACCGGCAGTGAACGAAGCGGGTGGCCGTAAACCACCCGCTTTTTTTGTCATAGTCATGTAGGGGCGAGGGGCCCTCGCCCCCTCCCCTCCGGTAAATTGTTCTCCATGCGTGACTGGGATCCCAAACGCGAAACCGCCTTTTTTGACCTCTTTGCGGACTGCCGTAATCTGGAACGCGAGGCGATGCGCCGGGCCGGCCAGGGCGTTTTCACCTTGGACCGCATGCCGCTTCTGGCCGCCCTCGCCGGGCACCCCGAGCAGCGGCTGAAGCTGATTCATGTCGCCGGCACCAAGGGCAAGGGCTCGACCAGTTTTTTTCTCGGCGCCTTGCTGGAAGCGGCCGGCGAAACCGCCGCCGTCTACACTTCGCCCCATCTCGCCTCGGTGCGCGAGCGCTTTTGGCTGCGCGGCGCGCCGGTGACCTACGCCGCCTTGGAAGCCGCCGCCAGCGGACTCCGCAACGCCATTGACGCCAAGGGGCTGCAACCGACCCTGTTCGAAGTGATGACCGTGCTCGGCCTGCGCCTGGCGGCCGATGCGGGCTGCCGTTGGTGCGTGCTCGAAACCGGCATCGGCGGCCGCCTCGACGCCACCAACTTCATTCCCCCGCCCGCCTGTTGCGTCATCACCCCGGTCAGTCTTGACCACATGCCGCTGTTGGGCCACACCGCCGCCGAGATCGCCGCCGAAAAAGCCGGCATCCTCAAGCCGGGCGTGCCCCTGGTCCTGGCGTCCCAGCCGTTCCCCGATGCAGAGGCGGTCATCCGCGCCACCGCCGCGCGCCTGCGCTGTCCGGTGACCGACAATTCAACCATATCCGAAGTGGACGCCGGCCACTGGCCGGACAGCCGCCGGTGGCCGGCCTTCCTGCGGGAAAATTTCCGCACCGCGCTGGCCGTCTGTAATGTGCTGAAGATCAAGCCCGACCCCGCGCGCTTCCGCGCGCCAGCACTGAGCGCGCGTTTTGAACTCCTGCGGGACGAGCCCCCGATCCTTCTCGACGCCGCCCACAATGCGGACTCCGCACGCCGGCTGGCGGAAGCCCTGCGCGAGACGTGGCCCGACCGGCCGTTCACCGTCGTGCTCGGGATCGTTCAGGGCAAGGATGCGGCGGGCATTTTCCGCGAACTCCGCACGGTTGCCGGGGAATTCATTCTCACCCACCCGCGCAACGCCGACCGCGGTTCCGAACTGGAAACGCTGCAAGCGCTGGCCGCGGCGGCCGGGGTGCCGCACCGGGTCATTCCCGACATTCAAGCCGCCGCCGATCTGCCGGCCGGCCGCCCCCTGCTGTTCACCGGCTCCTTCTTCACCGCCCTGATCGGCGAAGACCTGTTCGGCCCACCGCCGACCAAGACAGATACGTGACAACCTGGTTGGGAACCCCCTCCTATGAAACAATGGGAGGTTCACGGGGAGAGTGCGTTGGTTTGTAGTGGTGTTAATTGCATGAGAGTGGTGGTGGCCCTTGGTCCGCGCGTTGAGTAGTGAGATATCCTCCTATGCGAGATCGCTTCGAGAGCGTCATCAGGATGTCAACCATTCGCGCGAACTGCCATGCTTTTGAGCGGGATCCTTGCGATCACCAGTGGGGGGTCGGCTTTATGACTCGGGCGCACCACCAAAAGGGTTAGGGGTTAGGATGCTTGTTCGAGGGGGACCAACTGGAAGCCGTAAAGTTGGGCTTTGCGCTTCATGTTACGGAGGATTCGTTCGCGGTAGCGTTTGTCGTAATAATCCTCGCCGAGTTCACTGTACGCTTTTTTGCCGCCCAGCATGGCGAAGATGATTCTGGCCAGCTTATGGGCGGTGGCGGTGATGGCGGCCGGGCTTCCGGAACGGGCCCGGATCCGCCGGAAGAACGCTCCCAAGTGCCCGTGGTGATTTTTCAGGGATGAGGCGCATAACCGCAGAGTATGCTTGGCATGGGAACACGTACGGCGCGGCCTGCTGCCGTGGATCTTGCCGGCGCTTTTTTGGAGGTTGGGGCAGAGTCCAAGCCAGGAGCAGAAAGCGTCAGAGGACCGCCAGCGGGACATGTCGGTGCCAATTTCGGAAAGAAGAACGAGGCTGGCGTTCGCCCCGATCCCCGGAATGCGGGTGAGGTCAACGCCGGTGATCTGATACAGATACTGTTGGACGTTGAATGCCGGGGCATCCCCTTGACGCTTTTCACGCCCGGTGAGTCCTTGGTCGGGAAGGGCGAGGGCAGGCCGTTCGGCGGTGGCCAGTTGAAGTAATTTTTCAAGCTGGGCATCAAGCTTGGCAACCTGTGCGCCGGTAAAGTCATAAGCCTCCAGTTGCTGTTCCAAGACGAACAGCGCCTCCGGGGTATAGGTGCCGTCGATGGCCGCCGCGATCTCTTCTGGCGTGGCTTTGATCAAGGGATGCCGGCATTCCTGGGCGATGACGTCAAAGTCCCGGCGGCCTTGCATCAGCGCCTTCAAGATTCTCAACCCCGTCACCCCCATGATGTCGGTTACGACGGCATCCAAGTGGACGTTCATTTCCCGCAGCGCCTTCTGCATGCGCAGGATGTGCTGCGACCGAAGCCGGGTGAGCCGGTCCCGGTGACGCAGCAGCCCGCGGAGCTGGCGGATCGACGCGTCCGGGATGAACGACGCCGTAAGCAGCCCGCTGGCATGCAGCTTCTGTAACCACTGGCAGTCCCGGACATCCGTCTTCGGACGCCCCGGAACGTTCTTCACATGCCGGGCGTTAACCAGGCAGACGCGAATCCCTTCCGCTTCCAGCAACTCGTACAACGGCAACCAGTAAACCCCGGTCGCCTCCATGGCCACCGTGGTGACGCCACTGTCTTTAAACCACTTCACCAGTTGGCGCAGGTCATAGGTCACCGCTCCGAACCGGCGAACCGTCTTCCCGGATGGATGGTCCGGGCGGATGGCGCCCCACATCTCGTTGGGATGGACATCAACCGCTGCCGTCTCCGGGTGGACCACCGTCAAAAGGGCAGAACGCACGGTTGATTTCGTCCACTTCTCGTTGTACTTTTCCATTGAAGATTCCTTTTGTTCTTGTTGAACCCTGGGAAATGTATTCCCGACAAGAGGAATCTTCTTTTTTGTACCTATTCTTGTTTCGTCTAGCGTCAACGTCCCGCGAAGCGAGGCGCAGGTGCTTTTGAGGAAAGGCGGTTCCCAAACCCTCCGTCAAACCTTTTTGCACCTTTTGCGGATTTCGTAGGCCGCTCCAGCAGTCCCAAGCATAGTCTACCGCGCGCGGGCGGCCTGCGGAATCCGCAAAACGAAACAAAAGTTTTAGGAAGGGGGGTGCAGAGTGAACATGTGAACGACCCGGCGGAGCCGGGACTGCGAAGCGCGGAGCGCGGGGGGAGCACCCTTTTTCAAAAGGGTGGCCCCAACATC
>CAITSE010000085.1 GCA_903894975.1 uncultured Lentisphaerota bacterium | reverse complement strand
TCGGCAAGAAATGCTATGCCCTGCGCATTGCCTCTGTCCAAGCACGGGATGAAGGCTGGCTGGCCGAGCACATGCTCATCCTCAAACTGACCTCCCCAACGAATGAGGTCAAGTTCGTCGCCGCGGCGTTCCCGTCCGCCTGCGGCAAGACCAACCTGGCCATGATGGAACCCTCCATCCCCGGGTGGAAAGTGGAAACCATCGGCGACGACATCGCCTGGATGAAGTTCGGCCCGGACGGACGGCTGTACGCCATCAATCCCGAGGCCGGCTTCTTTGGCGTCGCGCCGGGCACGTCCATGAAGTCGAACCCGAACGCCATGCGCACGGTCAATCTCGGCAACTCCATTTTCTCCAACTGCGCGATCACCCTGGACGGCGACGTGTACTGGGAAGGCATGGATCAGGTTCCCGAGGAATGCATTGACTGGCAGCGGCGTCCCTGGAAGAAGGGCTCCGAGGTCAAGGCCGCGCACCCGAATGCCCGCTTCACCTCGCCCGCCGCGCAGTGTCCGGTGATCGCCAAGGAATGGGAAGACCCGGCCGGTGTGCCGATCAGCGCCTTCCTCTTCGGCGGCCGTCGCGGCAGCGTGGTGCCGCTGGTGAATGAGGCGACGAGCTGGGAACATGGGGTGTTCCTTGGCGCGACCATGGCCTCGGAAATGACCGCGGCCGCCATCGGTGGCGCCGGCCAGCTCCGCTTCGATCCTTTCGCCATGCTGCCCTTCTGCGGCTATCACATGGGCGACTATTTTGCGCATTGGCTCAAGGTCGGCGCCGCCGCCAAGGACGCCTCCACGCTGCCGAAGATTTTCTATGTCAACTGGTTCCGCAAGAACGATGCGGGCAAGTTTGTGTGGCCCGGGTTCGGCGACAACGCCCGCGTCCTGAAGTGGGTCTTTGAACGCTGCTCCGGCGCAGGCAAGGCCGTGGCCACCGCCATCGGCAATCTCCCGGCCGCCGACGGCTTGGACCTCGCCGGTCTGCCCATCGCCGAAGCCGACCTGAAGCTGCTGCTTACGGTGGACCAGGCCGGCTGGCTCGCCGTCCTGCCCCAGATCCAGGCGCACTTCGCCAAGTTCGGCGCGCACCTTCCCCCGGCTCTGACCGCCCAGCTCGCCGCCCTGGAACAGCGCCTGCAGAAGTAAGGCGAACGGGGAGGGCGCGTTCTCCGCCCTCCCCGAACCCCTCCCCGAGAGGGTCTCCGACCCGTTTCCGTTTCAGGCGTGGCGAAATGCGCTGGCGAATGGCGCCCTGTCATCTCGCCAACGTCTTCAGCGTCAGCGAATTTCGCCCCGCCGGCAACCGGAAAGCTCCTCTCCGCGCGCCCCGTGCCTCCGTGAGAAAATCCGCCCACCTGGTTTCCGCCACAAAAGGACACAAGGAAACCTCAAGGGAGTGGGCCTCCTTTTTTGCGTACTTTCGCGTATTTCGTGGGCAACACCGTTCGGGAAAGCGACTTGCCGAGCTGGGGCTCGGCGTTCCCAGGGGGAGCGGCGCCTGCCGGAACGTAATGGCTCAGGGGCGGGAGGGGCAGGAGGCTCAATCGCCAGGAAGGGGGCAAGAGGCCCCCTCCCAAGTGGGCGGGACGCCCACTCTCCCAGAGGAATTAGAATCTTCTGAGCGAAAAGCGTCGTTTTCTGGTCATGATTTATCCGTGAACCCGACACCAGTAGCCCGGGCAAGCCGGCCGCAAGGATGGCATAGCACAAAAAACTTGGTTCCGGCTTGGCCGGGCTAGGTCAGAGCTTGACGAACGCGGCGTAGAGGGCGCGGACGGCCTTCTCGTAGTCGTCTTCCTTGACGCCGATGATGATGTTCATCTCGGACGCGCCCTGGTTGATGACGCGGATGTTGACGCCGGCGTCGCGCAGGGAGTCGAACACCAGCGCCGCCATGCCGACGGTGGCCACCAGTTCCTCGCCGACCACGGCGATCAGGGCCAGGTCGCCGAGCAGCTCGATCTTGTCAGGATTGACCGCGCGCCGGATCTCCTCCATCACCAGCTCGCCCTTCTCCTCCATCTGCTTGTCGTCCACGATGACGCTCATGGAATCAATGCTGGTGGGGCAGTGCTCGAAGCTGATGCCGTGCATGGCGAGCACGCCGAGGACGTTGTGGACAAAGCCGACTTCTTTGTTCATCAGGCTCTTCTCCAGGTTGATCATGGAGAAGTGTTTCTTGCCCGCGATGCCGGCGATCTTGTACTTGCTCTCGGTGAACTTCGGCACGATCACGGTGCCGGGGTCCAGGGGACGGTTGGTGTTCTTGATGGTGATCGGGATCTTCGCCTCGCGTACCGGCAGGATCGCCTCGTCGTGGAAGACGCTGGCGCCCATGTAGGAGAGCTCGCGGATTTCGCGGTAGGTGACCTGGTCCATGTGGCAGGGATTCTGGACAATGCGTGGGTCGGCCATGAGCAGGCCGGAGACGTCGGTCCAGTTCTCGTACATTTCCGCCATGACGGCGCGGGCGGCGATGGCGCCGGAGATGTCGGAGCCGCCGCGGGAGAAGGTCTTGACCTTGCCGTGGAGGTCGCGGCCGTAAAAGCCGGGCATGACGTAGAGTTTCGTTTCATCGGCCATGGCATTGCCGAGGGCGGCGTAGCTTTGGGGCTGGACGTTGCCGGCGGCGTCCATGACCACATAATCGGCGGGGTCGATGAAAACGGCGCCGAGGAACGCGGCCATGAGGCGGCCGCTGAAATATTCGCCGCGGGAAGCGACGAAGTCGCGCGTGGCCCCGGCCTCGACTTCGCGGTGGAACGTGGCGAGCTCGGCGGCCATGCCGGCGTCCACGCCGAGGTCTTTCTCGATCTCGAGGAAACGGTCCCGGAGCTGGTTGAACGGGGTGACAAAACCGGTCTTGGCCACGGCCATCTCATGGCAGAGATAGAGCAGGTCCGTGACCTTCGGGTCTTCCTTGTGGCGCTTGCCGGGGGCGGACGGCACGATCACGCGCCGCCGGGGATCCGCCGTCACAATGTCCCGGATTTTACGGAACTGGTTGGCATCTGCGACGCTGGTCCCGCCGAATTTTGACGCGATCCGACCCATGATGTTTCACCGGCTCCTACTGGTTTGGCCCGTATCCGCCGCGCCGCGGCATCCAAGGGATGCCCGCCGACGGTTAAAGCGATATAACATATTCACCGATTCGCCAAAGCGAACCCGGTCCCCCAACGTGAAACAGGCAATCCTGCCTGTGACCCAACGTACGGCAGGCAATCCTGCCTGCTTTCCTCCCACGCGTCCGGCGTGCCGATATTCTCGCGCTGAGGCGCAGGGGCGCGGCAGGAAACCGTCTTCTCCGCGGCTCAGCGCCTCCGTGCGAGTCCTTCCCCGTTTCTTTAATGCTGGAGGATGGGGGCGGGCTTGTCGACATACGGCTCCACCCGCCGCGCAAACTCCGCCGGAACCTTCACGTCCAGTCCCAGAACGCGAATGAACCCCCAGTCCGGCCGATAATACAGGGTGATGTCTTTGCGGAAACGCCGATGGAAGAGGATCTGGTAGTAATTCGAGTCAAATTCCTTGTCGACGCGGTTTCGCCAGCTCGCGATGGTGTTCAGAGAGTTGACGATCTTGGCGATGTCCGCGGGATCGGTGATCTGCACCATGCGGCGGATGTCGTAGGACGTCAACTGCCGGAAAATTTCGATCTGGACGGTTCCCTGGCAGAGTTCCTTGACGTTGACCCGGCAGTCCACCACCGCCTTCTGGTTATTGAGGATGGTGATCATGGGCTTGGTGCTGCGATAATAGCGCTCCGCAAAAAGGATCGCCGCGAGGAGCGTCGCCACCAGGAGCCAGGCTAGCCTCCATTGCCATCGTTTTAAAGCCATAAGAGCGTTGTTCCGTCCCCCGCCGACCGGCCGGTGAAACCAAACAGGCGGCCGGAAACCCGGCCGCCTGCCCGCTCCTTTCCGAGCGCAATTTATCACGACCGTGGCTGCGTTGTCCGCAGGCAGGTTGTCACATGGCTAGAATTGTCTCGCGGTTGTCAATCAGGCTGACGTCGCCGCGGCTGATCACGTCGAAGTGGGTTTCCAGCGTCGGCATGACGTCGAGGATGTAGCGCTCGGCCACGGCTTCACGGGTTTTGTCCTGGAACGCGCCGCGCAGCATGAGGTAGCCGCAGAGGACGTAGGTTTCCATGTCGCACAGGCGACGGGCCATGAGGTCGAAGAATTCCGGATCCTTCTTGGCGTCGACGATCTTGACGGCGCGCTGAACTTTTTCGTGCCCCAGGTCGACCATGCTGGCCAGGCGGCGGAGCTTGCCTTCGAAGGGCAGCTTGCTGATCTCGGCCATGACCGGGTCGAGGATGCGCAGCATGACGCCGCCGATGGCCGCGACGTGCTGGAGCTGGGTGGTGCCTTCGTAGATGTTGGTGATGCGGGCGTCGCGGTAGTAACGCTCGGCCGGGAAGTCCTTCATGAAGCCGGTTCCGCCGTGGATTTGAATGGTGTCGTAGGCGACCTTGTTGGCCAGCTCGGTGAGCATGGCCTTGGTGAGCGGGGTCAGCTCGGCGGCGATCTTGGTGTAGGCCTTCTCACGCTGCTTCAGCGCGGGATTGACGCCCTCGGCGTGGTTGACGGCTTCCTCGGCGTTGTCGCGGCGGTCCACCCACTTGGTGGCTTCAAAGAGCAGGGCGCGGCCGGCGGCAAGCTGGGCGCGGTTGGAGACGAGCATTTCGTAAACGGCCGGGAATTTGAGGATGGCCTTGCCGAACTGCTCGCGTTCCTTGGCGTACTTGTAGCCGCAGCGCCAGGCGGCCTCGGCCACGCCGAGCGCCTGGGAACTGATGGCGACGCGGGCGCCGTTCATCAGGCTCATGACGTAGCGGGTCAAGCCGCGGCGGCGGTCGCCGACGAGTTCGGCCGGCACGTCGTTGAACTGGAGTTCGCAGGTCGGTGAGCCGTGGATGCCGAGCTTGTTTTCAATGCGGCGCACGATCAGTTGCGGGCCGCGTTCGCAGACGAACATCGAGAGGCCGCGGCCGTCCTTGGTCCCTTCCTCGGAGCGGGCCAGGACCAGGTGGATCTTGGCGCAGCCGTTGGTGATAAAGCGCTTCATGCCGTTGAGGAGCCACTGGTTCTTCTCGGGATCGAAGCGAGCCTTAAGCTGCACGGCCTGGAGATCGGAGCCGGCTTCGGGCTCAGTCAGGGACATGGCGCCGTCGGCTTCGCCGGTGCAGAAACGCGGGAGGTAGCGGGCCTTCTGCTCGTCGGTGGCGAAGCGGTTGAGGGTCTCGGCGATGTCCTGCAGGCCGAAGAGATTCTGCAGCGAACAGTCGGCGCGGGAGACCATCTCGGTCATCATGGAATAAATGGTGACGGGGTAGTTCAGGCCGCCGTACTGGCGCGGGAGCATGACGCCCATGACCTGGGCCTTGACCAGGTCCTTCAGATTTTCCACCGTGCCGGCGGCGTAGGAAACCTTGCCGTTCTCGCACACGGCGCCTTCCTCGTCCACGGAGGCGGCGCGCGGGGCAATGTTCTCACCGCAGATCTCGCCGACCATGGCCAGGACCTTGTCGTAGCTGTCCAGGGCGTCCTTGAAGTCGACGGGCGCGTCCGGGAATTTCTCGGCCTGCGTGAAATCGTGTTCGCGGTCGCGGACGACGTCTTCCAGGCCGACGTTCATCAGGTGGAACTTGATGTCGGCGTTGTCCAGGTAGAAGTTCTCGGGCATGGCTCAATCCTCTTTGGTTAAAATATGAAGTCCGGGTTATGAAGTTCTGCCATGGCAGAGCGACGCGCCTTGCGAGTCGCGTTTCATCATTCATCCTTCAGAAATCAGACTTTCCTTACGCGCGGCTCTTGTATGCCTTGATGAACTTCGGGAGGACATCCTCGACGCGGCCGACGATGCCGTAGTGCGCAATGGAGAAGATCGGCGCGTTCGCATCGGAGTTGATGGCGATGATCTTGGCGCTCTCGGCCATGCCGGCGCGGTGTTGGACGGAGCCGCTGATGCCGCAGGCGATGTAGAGGCGCGGACGCACGGTCACGCCGGTCTGCCCGACCTGATGGTCGTGGTCGATCCAGCCCGCATCCACCGCGGCGCGGGAAGCCGCCACCTGGCCGCCGATGGCCTCGGCAAATTTCTTTACCAGCGCGAAGCCGGCGGCGCTGCCCATGCCGTACCCGCCGGAAACAATGATCTGCGCGCCCTTGAGGTTGACGGATTTTTCTTCCTTGAAGCGCTCGATGATCGCCACCAGGCAGTCGGCGGCGTCCAGCTCAACCTTGACGGTGGTGATCTCGCCCTTGCGGTCGGGCTGCGGTTCGGTCATCTTCATGACGCCCTCGCGCACCGTCACCATTTGCGGGTCGTCCCAGGAATTGACGATGGTGGCGATGATGTTGCCGCCGAAGGCCGGACGGATCTGCATCAGTTTGTTCGGCAGCACCTTGCCGGAGGCCTTGTCCTCGAAGGAGTCGATCCGCAGGTCGGTGCAGTCCGCAGTGAGGCCGGCGAGCTGCTTGGAGGCGACGCGCGGCGCCAGGGAGCGGCCGACCACGGACGCGCCGAACAGGAAGATGTTGGGCTTGTGCTTCTTGATCAGGTCGATGACGATCTTGGTGAAGGGCACCGGCGAATAGTGTTTCAGGTTCGGGTCCTCGGCGAGGAAGACGTTGTCCACGCCGTAGGAGAACAGGGTCGGGCAGAGCGCCTTGACGCTGTCGCCGAGCAGGACCGCCTCGACCTTGGTGCCGAGCTGGTCAGCCAGGTCGCGGCCCTTGCAGACGAGTTCGAGGGAGACGTCGGCGATCTTGCCGCCGTCCTGCTCGATGAACACCCAGACATTGCCGATGGTTTTCTTGCTCATGTCAAAAATCCTTGTTTTGAAAGTATGAAGGCTGAAGTATGATTGCTGAAGTGAGGATGGGGGAAGCCGGGCTGATGCTTTTCCTTCATCCTTTATCCTTCAGGCTTCAGACTTTTTCTTCAGCTCAGGATATGTTCCGCGACCAGTTCATGGACCAGGTCCTTGATGGCGGCGTCGGTGAGGGCAATGTCCTTGTAGGTGCCGCCGGCGAGCACGACGCTCTGGATCTGCTTGACCTTGGTCGGGGAGCCGGGCAGGCCGATGCGGTTCGGGTCGGCGCCGACGTCGGCCGCGGTCCACTCGTGGATCCATAGGTTGCGGGCCTTGAGCTTCTTTTCTTCCTCGGCCAGCAGGTTGGCGTCCTCGTATGCGGCGCCGCCATGTTTGGCGAGCAGCTCGGAACGGGTGACGGCCTTCTTGTACTGCATGATGCGGCGGGCGCCGGCGGGGCGCGGGACATTGGCATCCACCACCGTCAGCAGCACCGGGAGCGGGGTCTCGATCACTTCGTAGCCGCCGTCGATCTGGCAGCGGGCGCGGAGCTTGCCGCCTTTGACGTCCTGGACTTCCTCGACATAGGTGAGCTGCGGGATGTCCAGCTTCTCGGCGAGCTGGGGGCCGACCTGGGCGGTGTCGCCGTCAATGGCTTGGCGGCCGCAGAGGATGACGTCGAACTTGCCGATTTTCTTAGCGGCGCAGGAAAGAGTGTAGCTGGTGGCCAGCGTGTCGGCGCCGGCGAACTTGCGGTCGGTGATCAGAATGGTCTCGTCCGCGCCCATGAAGAGCGAGTGCCGCAGGATGGCGGCGGCGGCGGGCGGGCCCATGGTGACGACGGTGACCTTGCCGCCGAAGCGTTCACGGAGTTGCAGCGCCAGTTCCAGCGCGTTCAGATCTTCCGGGTTGAAGATGGTCGGGAGCGCGGCGCGGTTAACCGTGCCGTCGTCTTTCATGGCCTTGCCGGTCACGTTCTTCGTGTCCGGAACCTGCTTGGCGAACACCAGGATGTTGAGGCTCACGCACGCACTCCTTCCGCTATCGGGGCCGCCGGCGGCGGCCAGTGGAAATGGTTCCGGGATCGGTGCGGCGGCCCGGAAATCCGGCCCGAAAAAACCCGCCGCGACAAACGAACCTATAAGATGATGGCGCGGAACCCAAAGTCAACCCACCTAGCCCGGCCACGCCGGAACCGGGTTTGCGGTGCTATGCAACCTTAATGTGCCGGCTTGCCCGGGCTACTGGTTGTACTTGTTCACGGGTGAATCGTAATGGCAGACGGAGGGGAACAGAATCCCCGCAGGGGATGGCACAACGTAGCCTCGGGCGTAAGCCCGTGGAACAGGAGGCCATAAAGGAGGTTGCAAGCCCCCGCAGGGCGGCGACACCTTATTCGTGATGGGGGTCAATACCCCGACCCTTTGGGTCGCTTAAGGGTTC
>CAITSE010000084.1 GCA_903894975.1 uncultured Lentisphaerota bacterium | reverse complement strand
GGCCGTCACGCCGGCCTGATCTCCGCCCGAAATGTCAAAGAGCCGGCCCCGGCGCCTGCTGCCGTGGCTGGCTCCTACTATCCCGCCGCCCGCCCCCGCGGGCAATATGGGTCAGCAGCGACGCTTACGACGCCGGCCGGCTGGCCCAGGACTGCGGCCTGCGCCTGTCGGTCATGATCCTGCTCGGATTGGGCGGCCGGGAGCGGACTCGTGAGCACGCCGCCGCCACCGCGGCGGTGCTGAACCGGATGCAGCCGCGCCTGCTTTCCGCGCTCCGCGTCATTCCCGTGCCCGGCACGGAACTGGCAGCCGCGGCGGCGGCCGGCGGCTTTGCCGAGGTGACGGAGTTCGAGGCCGTGGCCGAACTCCGCGACCTGATCGGCCGGCTGGAGCTGGAGCGGACCGTGTTTCGCGCCAACCACGTCTCCAATGTGGTGCCGCTGGAAGGCCGTTTCCCGGCCGATCGTGATCGGTTGACCGCACAGCTCGACCGCCTGCTCGCCTCCGGTCGGCTTGACCGCGTCACGCCCGGCCCCGTCCCGCCGTGGCTGTGATCCAGCCAGAATGATTCATGAGCCGATTTGAGTAACCACCCCGGACACAAGATCAAGAACCGGAAGGTTCCACACTAGGGTTCATGTTGGACGCGGGTGGCGCCGTTGGCTTTGAGGATGCACACGCGTTCCCCGGGTTTGAAAGTTTCGTCCGCCTTTTGAACTACGGCGATGAGGCGGCCGTCGGGCATGGCCACGATGATTTGCTGGCCGTTGTCGCGGGTGATCAGTTCTTCGCCCACGACGCCGGCGACGGCGCCCACGGCGGCGCCGCCCAGGCCGGCCAGGATCTGGCCTTTGCCGGCGCCGATCTGCGCTCCGGCCACGCCGCCGGCGACCCCGCCCGCCACCGCGCCGGCACCCGAACGGGAGCCTTCAATCTTGACGGGCTTCACGGACTTCACCGTGCCGAACGCGACGTCATGGGAAACCCGCGCCTGGTCCCGTGAATAGACTTCACCAGAGGTGCTGTGGGCACACCCGGAAAGCAGCCCGGCCGCCGCGGCGATTGCCGCCGTGAGTATCAGGATCGTCTTCATGTTCATGTCCGATTCGACGTTGGACGTTCAACGTTCGATGTTCGACGTTCGATTTTATGTGAGTGTATGCGGGCGGGGTCACCCAAGTCCCTGGGTGGAGATGCCGAGCTTCTGCATCCGGGCCAGGAAATCGTTTTTATCCACGGACTTGAGGTAGGCCTCGCGCGGTTCGATCAAGTCCTGCTGCACGAGTTGGAGCAGGGCGTCGTTCATGAGGACCATGCCCTGGCCGCGGCCGACCTGCATGGCGGAGGATATCTGGTAGGTTTTGGCGTCGCGGATCAGGGAGGAGATGCCCAGGTCAACGAGCATGATTTCCATGGCGGCGATGCGGCCACCCTTCTTGCACTTGCACAGGGTCTGGGCGACGACGCCTTTCAAGGAGGATGCCAGCATGGCCCGGATCTGGTTCTGGCGGTCGGCAGGGAAGGCGGAGATGATGCGGTCGACGGTGCTGGCGGCGGTGTTGGTGTGCAGCGTGGCGAAGACCAGGTGCCCGGTCTCGGCGGTCTCGATGGCCATTTCCATGGTTTCGAGATCGCGCATTTCCCCGACCATGACGATGTCGGGATCTTCCCGCAGGGCGGCGCGCAGGGAGGTGGCGAAACTCTTGGTATGGGTGTGAAGTTCGCGCTGGTGGACCAGGCACATTTTGTCTTCGTGCACGAACTCGATGGGGTCTTCGATGGTGATGATGTGGTCGGCGCGGGAACAGTTGACCAGATCGATCAGGGCGGCGAGGGTGGTGCTTTTGCCGCTGCCGGTCGGGCCGGTGACCACCACCAGCCCCTTGGAGAGATTGCTGAAGTTCCGGATGGCGGGTGGCAGGTTGAGCTGGTCGGCGGTGATGATGGTGCAGGGGATGGCCCGCAGCACGGCGCAGACGCCGAAACGGTCCCGGAACGCATTCACGCGGAGCCGGACGTAGCCGGGGATCTCGTAGGAGAAGTCGGTGTCGCTGCGATCCTCGAATTCCCGGCGGTAACGGTCCGGCATGATTTCCAGGAGCATGCGCAGGATGTCGTCGGTCGTGGCGACCGGGGCGGGAAGCTCGGCGATGTCGCCGCCCACGCGCAGCCGCGGCTTGCGGTTGGCGGAAAGATGGAGGTCGCTGCCGCCGCCTTCGACAAACATGCGGATCAACGCGTCAATTTCAGCCATGTTATCCACCTGTTCCGGAGCGGGTACCCGGGACAAACGCGGCGTGTTCGGCCGGCGCGATTAATTGGATGTGATCCCGGTGGATGTTGAGGAATCCGGCGGTCATGATCTGGCGTCCGGTCAGGTCTTCCACCACGGCGTCGGTCACGGCGAGGAAGGCTTTGGTCTCGCACATGTAGTCGGTGAGGCGCGCGCCGGGGAGCAGGGCGATGTCGCCCGTGATCCGCTGATGGCTGGTGAGGATCAGCACTTGGGTCTTGAAGTCGCTCATGATCGGATCTCCCGGCCATTCGCCGCCGACGCGCCGCAGGTTGCCCCATCTCAGGGATGAAGAAACTATAGGGCACAGACCGCAGTCCGGCAAACCGAATACGAACGTCGAACATTCAACATCGAACGTCCAACGTTGAAGTGAGATCAAACCTGTTTTTTGAACAGAAGCGCGCAAAGGACACGAAGTTTTCCATTCAACCGATTCGTGATCAAAACAAGCGCTCTTAAACCGCTGACGAACGCTAACCTGCGCTAACTGCATCCCGTCCCGTTAGCGTCCCGTTAGTGCCCGTTAGCGGTTAAACCGGCCTTCCCCCATTCGACGTTGGACGTTCAACGTTGGACGTTATTGAATGAATTCGCGCAGGGCTTCCTGCCAGGGGCGGCGGAAGCCGGGGCCGAGTTGGGTGTCGAGCGCGGTGCAGTCAAAGCGGGAATTGAGGGGGCGCCGGGCGGGGGCGGGGAAGTCCGCGGTCTGGCACGGGAGCAGGCGCCGTTCCAGGCCGAGTTCGCGCAGGACAAAGGCGGCCACGTCCAGGCGGCTGGCGTATCCCGCGGCGGCATAGTGGTACAGGCCCGCGGTTTGCCCTTTCAAGAGTTTCACCAGGGCCCGGGAAACATCCCGGGTCCAGGTGGGTGCGCCGACCTGATCGTCCACCATCTTGATGTCACCCCCGGCTTTGGCGCGTTCCAACAGCTTCTTGATGAAATGATTGCCGTTCCCGCCATAGGTCCATTGGACGCGGACGACGGCGTGGCGGCAGCCGGACGCGGCCAGGGTGTGTTCGCCGTCGAGCTTGGTGGCGCCGTAGACGCTCAGCGGCGCCGGCGTGTCGGTCTCGCGCCAGGGGCGGTCGCCGGAGCCGTCGAACACGAAATCGGTGCTGATGTGGAGCACATATTTGCCGGCGGCGGCGGCGAGGCGGCCGAGTTCGCCGGGGGCCGCGGCGTTCACGGCGGCGGCGAGGGCCGGTTCGCTCTCCGCCTTGTCCACGTTCGTGTAGGCGGCGCAGTTGATGACGGCATCAGCGTCCGCGACGGCGCGGCGCAACTGTTCCGGGTCGCAGAGATTGAACTCGGGCAGGTCCAGCGGCACCGGTTCGAAGCCCGCGCGGCGGAGTTCCAGGGCCAGGTCCGTGCCGAGCATGCCGCGGCCGCCGGTAACAACGATTTTGGTCATGTGATATCTTGTCTTTTTTTGAACAGAAGCTCGCGAAGAACACGAAGGGCATTCCACTGCAACCACTTCGTGATCTTCGTGGCCTTCTGTTCAACGAATGCGGATTTCTGGTGAATAATCCAAGTTAGCGGGCAACTGCGGGTTTCCGGTAAACATACCGCCCCCGCGCCTCGCCGACGTTGAAACCGATGCGTTTTTTTGGCGGTGGCGCCGGCGGGCTCATGAGCTGGCGGATCGCCTCGAAGACGCCGCGGAACTGCTCGTCGTACCGCGCCTCCAGGTCGTCCAAACGCCGGGACAATTCCCGGTTCGACGCCAGCAGTTCCCGGAGCCGGACAAAGGCGCGCATGATGGCGATGTTGACCTGGATGGCGCGGTCACTGCCAAGCACGCTGGAGAGCATGGACACTCCCTGTTCGGTGAACGCGTATGGCAGATGACGGACGTTCCGCTTTTTTGATGCGGTCACAATTTGTGACCGCATGCCGCAGGTAGAGTTCAGAGATACGTATTCTTCCTGCGTAAGCTGGAACATGAAATCTGGAGGAAAACGTTTCCGGTTACGCTTGACCGCTTGGTTCAGCACTTTGGTGGGGACGCCGTAGAGCATGGCCAGATCAGCATCGAGCAAGACTTTTTGACTGCGCAGGTGCTGGATCGCCTGTTCAATGCGATCCGGCGATATGGACATTGCGTTGGACTCTGCCGGTTCCGCTACGCCATCAATCCCTTCATAAACCCTGTTCGTCATGATCCACCTCCCCATTCCCGATGTCGTGACGATGTCGCTACGTCTTTGGAATCATAGAAAGATTCAATCCGTTTCGTCTTCCTCTTTCAACGCAACGGTCCAAATCCGTTTCAGAGGAAGTTTCGCCCGAACATCATCCTCCAGCTTGTCGTAATGCGCCAGCAGTTGGTCGATCAAATCTTTTTGATCCCATAACCGAACCGAAAAGAAGCGGTTGGCTTCTTCTCTGTCAATGGAGCTTTTGAACCCGCCCCAAGAGACCAGCAAGCCGAAATTTGCCTTGACATGTGACATCACCCCGACCAACTGGTCAAGCGTGGGACGGTCAAGAGGGGAATCGCTGGATTTCACTTGGACGCAGATGCGCGGTTCCCCAAAGCCAAGAGGCCCTTGCGCCGCCAGAATGTCAATCCCTTTGTCCGGTCCTTCTTGGCTTTCATAGGTCACATATCCGTCGGCTTTCAGGATGCTGTTGACCAGTCGTGCCATCTTATAGCCTTTGAAGTTGGCAATGATCAACTTGGCAATCTGATCGCGGCCCGCCTCTTCCAAGTCATACTCCGGCGGGACCGGATGCCCGTGCGAGGACGTCCACCCCTTTTCCGACATTGCCACAATCCGTTTTTCAGCATCGTTCCGGCTGATTTTGCAGATGGTCATGAAAGCGCCCAGCGAGGCAAGGATATCCGGATCGAAGGTTGAACGGGGAATATCCGTTTCCAACCATTTGACGGTGCGGGAATGCCGGTAGAGTGGCTCCGCCGCATGGGTGTAGGTGTAGTCGCCGGTGATTTTGCCGATATGAATGGCGCGTTTTAGCTTGCTGGGCAGGATTACCCAATCGTCCTTTTTCATTTCGGCGATGAACGGCCACATCTGGCCTGAATTGTTTCGGATTTTCCCCTTGGGATAATCGGGAAAGGTCTCCGTCAGGTATTGGGTCAGCGCCTTGCGGTCTTTGAACTTTCCCAAGTTGGTATCGCATTCTTCCCACGTCAGGTAAATACGATTCTCCGTAAGGAACCGCGGTTCGAATTCCCCCATGTTTTCCCGCTCTGACCATCCAAAGGGACATTGCGGTTCTCCTGTGTAACATCGCAACTCATTACCCGGCAATTGGTAACACCAATGTACCATGACCCGTCCAGCGGGCAACCCGGTTGTCGGGCGATTTAACCTGAGCTTGTTCGATGCGGTCACAATCTGTGACCGGATGCCGCCCGTGATGAGGGTGAGACCGGATTTTGAGAGGCTGAGATCCGAGGATATCACAAGTTGTGACATCCTCTGAGGTGGTCACAATTTGTGATCACATCCCAGAGTGAAAGTCATAATATGTTGTAGTGCTTTATGTACAGAACATATCACGATCTGTGACATGTCCAGGATCGGGAGCCCGCCTGGATTGGAGCCCCGGCGGGCGTGCGCGTCAACTTAAGAACCACAAGCTTCTAGAAAACAAATAAATGCGAACGTCGAACATCGAACGTTGAACGTCCAACGTCGAATTGGGATTCATGCGGTGCATGTAAGCTCCAACCGATCCGGTTTTATTTCAACGTTCGACGTTCGATGTTCAATCGTTCTTCACAGCAGCCCGGTGGTCTCGTCGAAGCCGGCGAGGATGTTGAGGTCCTGGACGGCCTGGCCGGAGGCGCCCTTGGTGAGGTTGTCCTCGGCGCTGGAGAGAAGGAGGCGGCCGGCGTGCTCGTCCAGGGTCCAGCCGATCTCGCAGAAGTTGGTCAGGGTGACGTGTTTGGTGTCGGCGAGCTGTCCGGGGCCGAGCAGGCGCACGAACGGTTCGTCCGCGTAGGCCGCCTGCATGGCGGCGGTGACCTGGTCCAGGGTGACGCCGGGTTTGGGCTTGAGGATGACCGTGGAATGGATGCCGCGGTTGACGGGGACCAGGTGCGGGATGAAGGTCATGGCGAAGCGGGCGGCGGGAATGCCGGCGGCGGCGGCCAGTTCCTGCTCGATCTCGGGCAGGTGCCGGTGGCCGGTGACGGCGTAGGGGCGCACGCTTTCGTTGCATTCGGGGAAGATGTAGGGCAGGTCGACCTTGCGTCCGGCGCCGGAGACGCCGCTGAGGCTGCAGGCGATGATGTCGTCCGGTTCCGCCAGGCCGGCGGCGAGGACGGCGGCGGCGGGCAGGATGATGCTGGTCGGATAGCAGCCGGGGCAGGCGATGAGCCGGGCGGTGCGGATGGCGTCGCGGTAGCGTTCGGGCAGGCCGTAGACCGCTTCCTTGAGAAGGGCCGGGGCGGGATGCTCTTCCTTGTAATACTTCTTATAGACCGCGGCGTCGCGGAGGCGGAAGTCGGCGCTGATGTCGAGGATCTTGAGGCCGGCTTGCAGGAGTGGGATGGCGAATTCCGAGGCGGTGCCGTGGGGCAGGGCGAGGAAGGCGACGTCCGCCTGTTTGGCGATGGCGTCGGCGTCGGGCGCAGTGAACTTCAGCTTTGCCTCGGCGAAGCGGGGGAAGACCTTGCCGACCGGTTCGCCGGCGTTTTGCCGGGAGGTGATGCAGGTGATTTCCACGCCGGGATGGCGGAGCAGCAGGCGCAGCAGTTCTTCGCCGGAATAGCCGGAAGCGCCGAGAATGGCAACGCGGATTTTGTTCATGGGATGGGCTCCTTGGGAGAGGCAGGGCCGGACGGAGAAGGAAAAACATAATCCGTATTTTTCCATCAGAACCGCGCACGTCAGTAAGCGGATTCTCCCGGTCGCAAGATTCAAGATCAAGAAGAGCCCGCTTGGTTACCCGCGCGGTTCTGATCATCCAAACAAACAGTAGCCCGGGTAAGCCGGCCGCAAAGATGGCATAGCACTACAAACGCGGTTCCGGCTTGGCCGGGCTGGGGTGGATGGCCTCGGCGACCTTCTGAAGCAGGATCTTGGGGGTGTAGGGCTTTTGGATGAAAATGGTGCCCTGGCGCAGGTCTTCGGATTCGATGAAGAGTTCGTCGGTGTAGGCGGACATGAAGATCACCGGCGTGTCCGGCTGGAGCATGCGCACTTCGACGGCCAGTTCGAGCCCGCCCATCTGCGGCATGATGACGTCGGTGAGGAGCAGGTCGATGCGGCCGCGGTGGGCGTTGAGCAGGGTCAGCGCCTCCACGCCGTTGGCGGCGGTCAGGACTTGGTAGCCCTGGCCCTGGAGGATGCGCGAGCCGAGTTCGAGGAGGGAGGGCTCGTCCTCGGCGAAGAGAATGATGCCGGGTTCGGGGGCTTCAAGTTGGAAAGTTCCAGCTGTAACAAGTTCGGCAGGAAGGTCTTTGCGCACAGGTTCGACGCGCGGGAGGTAGATGTCGACGGTGGTGCCGCGGCTCGGCTCGCTGGTGATGCGGACCGCGCCGCGGCCCTGGCGGATGATGCCGTAGACCGTGGCCAGCCCCAGGCCAAGCCCCTTGCCCTTGAGCTTGGTGGTGAAGAACGGTTCGAACAGGTGGCGCTTGACGTCCTCGCCCATGCCGCACCCGGTGTCACGCACGGTCAGGCGGACGGCGGGGCCGGCCAGTTCCGGGAGGTCGTCGCAGGCTTCTGGGCTGACGATGACATTTTCGGTTTCCAGGACCAGCGTGCCGCCGCGGGGCATGGCGTCTTTGGCATTGAGGACCAGGGCCAGGACGGCCTGGGTGATTTGTTCCGGATCCAGGGTGACCCAGCCCAGGTCCCGGGCTGGGTGCACCAGCAGTTCCTGGTTGGGCGCGAGCACGGAACGCACCATGGGGCGCATGTCGGCCAGGATTTCGTTGAGCAGCACGGGACGGGGTTGGGCGACCTGGCGGCGGGAGAAGGTCAGCAGCTTGCGTGTGAGCTCGGTGGCGCGACGGGTGGCCGTGAGAATCTGGGCGAGGTCGTTGCGCTCGGCCCGGTCCGGCGGCAGTGAATCCTGGGCCATGGAGGCGAACCCGGAGATGGCCGTGAGCATGTTGTTGAAGTCATGGGCCAGGCTGCCGGCCAGGCGGCCGACGGCCTCCATTTTCTGGGACTGCCGGAACTGTTCCTCGTAGCGGAGTTCGCGGGTGATGTCACGTTTGACGGCGACGAAATGGATGACCCGTCCCGCCGGGTCGAATACCGGGGAGATGCTGCCTTCCTCTTCGTAGATCGAACCGTCCTTGCGGCGGTTGGTGAAGCGTCCGCGCCAGATCCGGCCCTGGTTCAGGGTTTCCCACATCCGTTGGTAGAATTCGGGCGCGTGCCGGCCGCTCTTGAGGATGTTGGGCCGGCGCCCGAGGACTTCGGCGGTAGTGTAGCCGGAAATGGTTTCGAAGGCGGCGTTGACGTACTGGATGCGGCCTTCCGGGTCGGTGATGCAGACGGCCTCGGCGCTTTGGGCGATGGCCTGGCGCAGGGTCTGCAAGTCAAGCTCGCCGGCAGCGGAAACCTCTACCGCCCCGGGCCCGGCCTGACTGTCGTTGGAATGTGTTTGCGACTCGGCCATGCCCCTGCCTAATCTTATGTCGCGGCGCCGGCCCCGATATCTGAGCCGACCCCCGTCCTCATCCTTGTCAAGTCCATATTATATCACCCCGGCGGGCCAGTGGAAATCCGGCGGCGAATTTTCGGGCCGGTTCCGTCCCGGAAGCCGTAAATGGGGGGGGTTGATTCCTGGGAATAACGCAATACGTTTCATTCATCCCCTGCGGTTCACGGCCTCCTGCCGTTTCCGGTTTGTATCAAGGGTCGGGAAAAAACAAGTTTGAGGCTGAGAAGGACACGACGCACATGAATTTCCTGCGTTCCTCAGTGTTTGCTGTGACGGTAAGCGCCATTTTGCTCGCCGGCAGCGGCTGCAAGACGAAACCCAAAAATACGTCTCTGCTCAATGGCGGCGACGGCTCCAACAATCCAAACGGGGGCATGACGGCGCCCGGTGGCGTTGATCCCAATGGCTTCGGCGCTCTGCCCCCGCGCGGTGGCGGCATCAAGCAGGTCCCCGGCAATGGCGGCGCGGTCGGCGACGCTTACATTGTCTATTTCGCTTTTGACCGCAGCAACATCGGTGACACCGAGCGCGGCAAGGTCACGGCCGTCGCGGACATTCTCAAGGGACATCCGGAATGGGCTGTGCAGATCGAAGGCAATTGCGATGAGCGCGGCAGCGATGAATACAACCGCGGCCTTGGCGAGAAGCGCGCCCTGGCGGTCCGTGACGCCATGGTGGCGGATGGCGTCGCTGACACCCGCATCGACACCCTCAGCAACGGCGAAGAAAAGCCCGCGGTCCCGAATGCGAAGGGCGAAGAGGAATTCGCCAAGAACCGCCGCGCCGAGTTCGTCATCGGCACCCGCGAAGCCGCCGCGCCGGCCGCCGGCGCTGCTCCCGCTCTCGTGCCGTGAGTGTGCCATGACCGCCGCTTCTGCGGTTCCCGCGATTGATGTTTGCGCTGCCGTTGTCCGACAACGGCAGCGCTTTTTGCTGGCGACCCGGCCGCCGGGCTCGCACCTGGCCGGCTACTGGGAATTCCCCGGCGGCAAAATTCACGCCGGGGAAACTCCCGAAGCCTGTATTCTCCGTGAACTTTGCGAGGAACTGGGCGTGGCGGCCGTGGAACCGGAATTCCTGGCGCTGGTGGAGCATGACTACCCCGGCAAACGCATTCGCCTGCATTTCCTGCGCTGCCGCTTGCCGGACGGCGAAAACCCGCACCCGCACGAAGGCCAGCAGTGTGGCTGGTTCACCCTGGCCGAACTCCGCGCCCTGAATCTTGCCCCCGCCGACCGCCGGTTCGTGGAAGAATTTTTGGTCCGCACCTGATTTGAACAGAAGGCGCAAAGGCGCGAAGAAGCCTTTGGTGTGACAGTGTGGCCGCATGACGGTGTAACGGTGGTTTTCTGAACCCGAAATCCGATCCGGTTCCCTCAATTTCTGAATTTCTAATTTCTTTCCCCTCGCCAGCCCCAAATTTCAAATAACCAATTTCAAGTTTCAAACCCATGACCCCCACTTTTTTCATCCGCACCTATGGGTGCCAGATGAACGAGCGCGACTCGGAAGCCGTTGCCTGCCTGCTGGAAACCCGCGGGTTCCACCAGGTCGAAGGCGAGGACGAGGCGGACGTGCTGCTGTTCAACACATGTAGCGTCCGTGATCAGGCTGAACGCAAGGTGCTCGGGAAACTCGGGCTGCTCAAGCGCCTGAAGCGCGTCAAGCCGCACCTGGTCATCGGCGTGCTCGGTTGCATGGCGCAGCGGCTCGGGGAAGAGATCCCGGCCAAGCTGCCGCATGTGGACCTGGTCGTGGGCACGGACCAGATCCAGACGCTGCCGGACCTGCTCCTGGCCCAGCTTGAAGAACGCCGTCCCGGCGTGTATCTGGAACGTTCCGACGCCAGCCTGCCCATGCTCGGCCTGCACGCGCCGGGCAAGATATCGGCTTTCATCGCTGTCATGCGCGGCTGCAACCAGGGCTGCAGTTACTGCGTGGTTCCCGAAGTGCGCGGCCGCGAAAAAAGCCGGCCGGTGACGGATATTGTGGAGGAGGCGACGCGGTTGGTCGCGGGCGGCACGCAGGAAATTTTTCTGCTCGGGCAGAACATCACGGCTTATGGCGTGGCGGAACTGCGCCGTGCCGGGACGTGGAACCCGGAGCTGTCGCCGTTCGCGGACTTGCTGCGGGCGGTTTGCGCCGTGCCGGGGCTGCGCCGGGTGCGCTTTACCTCGCCGCATCCGAACTACATGAACGCGGCCTTTGTCCGGGCCGTGGCGGAACTGCCGCGGGTCTGCGATCATTTTCATGTGCCGGTGCAGTCTGGGTCCGACCGGATTTTGCAGGCGATGAAGCGGAACTACACCGCCGCGGCGTACCTGGAGCGGATCCGGGCGCTCCGGGAGGCGCGCCCCGGCGCAGCCTTTTCCACGGACGTCATCGTCGGCTTTCCCGGCGAGACGGACGAGGATTTTGCCGCGACCCGGGAGCTCATGCAGACGGCAGACTTCGACATGGCCTACATCTTCAAATATTCGCCCCGCCCCGGCACGTTGGCGGAGCGGCAGGTGGACGATGTTCCGCAGGCGGTCAAGAAACAACGCAACGAGATCCTGTTGAAGGACCTGGACGCACGCTCCCTGGCGCACAATACGGCGCGGGTCGGGGAGGACGTCGAGGTGCTGGCGGAAGGCCCGAGCCTGCGCAACCGGGAGCGCTGGAGCGGGCGCAGCTCGGACAACAAGAACGTGATTTTCACGCCGGAGCCCGGCCTGGAAATCGGCCAGCTCCGCCAGGTACGCATCACCCGCGCCACCTCCCACTCGCTGTTTGGCGATCTCCTGCCGGAGTGATGCGGCGATGTAGGCACGGGCGTGCCGCCCCCTACGGGCATGCGCGTAAACTTAAGGAAAAAAACGAACATTGAACATTGAACGTCGAACGTT
>CAITSE010000083.1 GCA_903894975.1 uncultured Lentisphaerota bacterium | reverse complement strand
GGTCACTTATTTCGAGAAACCGGACGCCTTAAAAGGAGTGATCCAGACCCTGCCGGGCGAGGATTTCGTGACGGTGGCAGATTTCCACTACGGCCCGCTGTCGGGGACCTTCGCCACACAACCCCGGATCGTGCTCGCCGCCCGCACCGACGCTGCCGCCGGCCGGGAAGCGCGCGTCAACCGCTGGACCGCCTGGTACGATTACACCGCGGCGCTATGGCGTGATGCGCTCGGCATCCGGCCCACCGCGACCCTGCCGGTCCTGGCCATGGACGGCACCGGCGGGGGCGGCATCGATCCCGGCTATACCTACCCGCAATTGCTGGAAGTTTGGGAAAAGCGCCTGGACTGGGTGAAGGAACAGGGTTTCGGCGGCATTATCCTGCACACGCCCGAGTGGGTCAGCGCCGCCAACCGCCGGACCATGGTGATGGGCGGCAACAACTGCTGCCCGTTCGAGTACAAGCTTTCGGACCATCTCGGCGGCGAGGCAGGACTCAAGCGCTTCTGCGATGCCGCCCACGCTCATGGCATCAAGATCTATGTCTGGATGTCCGGCCACCTGGCCATGGAATCGCCGGTTTGGCGGCGGCATCCGGAGTGGATGGTCCGCAATCTCGGTAACCTGAACTGGGATGGGCATTACCATGTGATCACGGCGCTGGACCTGACCGGTCCGGCGCGGGAATGGCTCCTGGTGGATCTGCAGCAGGTACGCACCGCCACCGGCGTGGACGGCGTCTGGTTCGATTCGTTTACCAACCTGAGTCTGCAGGCGATCAATTACCAGGCGGCTAACCGTGCGCCCAATGCACCGGCGGTGCTCGCGTTCCTCGGCGACCTGAGCCGGGCGGGTTTCGAGATCCAGTTGGAATGCCTGTCCCAGCTTGGGGTTTCTTCCTGGGGCAATCTGCGGCCGGACCAGATCCGCGGCCAGGAGGAACTGCTCTACAACACCACGCTCCGGACCTATTTGGAAGAGTGGCTGGCCAATCCCGGTGATTACAGCCGCGACTACTACTTCCGCAGCCTGGCGGCGCGCGGGCCGCTAAATGTCTGGATCAAGGAATACATGGGTCGGCCAACGACTTTTCCCCTGGCGCTGCCGGAGTGGTATGCGCCGCTCACCCGTGCCTACAACCAGGTGGCGCCGCGGATGCACACCCGCCGCCTGCTCGAAGACGGTCGCGGCGCCTTGTGGTATGATGACCAGCGCCAGCCTGTGGCCTTTTTCGCCTTCAAAGCCGGGCCGGCGCCCGTCCCCGGCTCCCTGCACGACCTCGTGTCGGACAGTGTGCTTTTCGCCGGTCCCGTTGAGCCTGGCCGGATCTACGCCATTTGATTCGCCGCCATATGAAATCCGGAATTTGAACAGGAAACACGGGAAGAGCGGGAAGGTTTTCCTGGGAGTTCTGCGGTTTCCGCAAGTCGGCTGCCTCGTGTCAATCACGTACGTATGAGAGTGTGAGAGAAAGACCGGAAAGCAGTGATCGGTGATCGAAACCGGCGGAGAAGAAGATTGGGGTGTGTGTGTGGGCGAATCGTCCTCGTCCTCGGATAAATGGTCGGGTAATTGCGCGGAGCCCCGAACGGGGCGGCATATCACAGCCCGGGGTGCGAGCCCCGGGAAACAGGGGAAAACATTATGATTCCGCCCTGAAAGGGTGGGGTCGGCCAGCAACCCAACCGGAAGGCCACCCGACGGCGCTGGTGGCCTACAGACACGCCGAGTTGGGGCTCAGCGGTCCCAGGAGGGCGGTTACCGCTTCCGTCCACTCTTAATCTCGCTCCTAATCCCGCTCCAGAATCCTGCTTTTACCGTTCCCCTTCGTGATCTTCGTGATCTTCTGTTCAATAATGGCATTATCCGTGGCAATCCGTATTATCCGTGGTTCAAATGGTTTTGGTTTGGTGGTGCCGCCGTGAGCGCCACGAATTGCGGAGTTCGCAGGGGCCGGAGTGTGACAGAATAATTGACAGCAGAATAATGAGCAAAATCATTTGAATCTGAAAATTATTCTGCCAACAATTATTCTGTCGTTTCTTCCGAGTTCATTGTTCTGTACCGGGGGGAGAAGAAGGCCACCCGACGGCGCTGGTGGCCTATGGAGTTGCCGAGTTGGGGCTCGGTGCTCCCAGGGGGGCGATTCCGCGCATTCTTCCCGAACCCTGAAACCCTCCGCTCTTCAGCCTTATTCCGGCATGCGGTCGGGGTGGGCTTGGCGGACGGTGGTCAGGAAGGCGGCGAACTCTTCGGGTGTGGACAGGTGACAGACCTGGTCTCGCAGGGCGTGATGAAAGCCGCGGCCTTTCATGTAACCGTGGATCAACTTCCGCGCCGTGATCAGACCGCCTTTATCGCCGTAGAACAGCATCATCTGCCGAACCTGGGCTTCCATGACCTGGCACCACTCCGCCAAGGTCGGCGGCGGGAGCGGAGCGTCGCTTTGCAGGTCGCGGAAGATCCAGGGATTGCCGATGGCGCTGCGGGCGACCATGATCCGGCTGCAGCCGGTCTCGCGGCGCAGCCAGTCCGCCGTGGCGCGATCGAACACGCCGCCATTG
>CAITSE010000082.1 GCA_903894975.1 uncultured Lentisphaerota bacterium | reverse complement strand
TGTTCACCCTGATCGAGCTTCTGGTCGTGATCACCATCATCGCCATCCTGGCCGCGATGCTGCTGCCGGCCCTGCGGATGGCCAAGGAAACCGCAGTGACGGTTTCCTGCACCAGCAAGCTCGACCAGATCGGCAAGGCCGCCTTCACCTTCGTCTCGGACAACGACGACCAGTGCCCCGGCGGCGGGAGCAACGCCGCCGGCTCCATCGCCTGGCACGACCTCCTCAACAACGAAGTGTTCAACGACGCAAAAATCCCCCGCATCTTTGACTCCACCAAGCCGGCGATCTACAACACCTACCCGTCCAAGCTGTGGTGTCCGAGTGACAAGGCGCGGATCACCACGGGGCCGAATTACTACCGGGTGTACGGCATGAACTACATCGCCAGTTCGACCACAAGCGGATCGGTACTTTCCACCCCCACGAGTAAAAACAGCACCTACACCGAATATACGTTCGGCGCCAAAATCACCCGGTTCCAAAACCCATCCTACCAGTTGTTCTTCGGGGAAACCCAACGCAACGATTACATCAACTCCGGAAGCCCCCTCCTCTTCGGCAGCGGGGGGTATTGGGAGTGGACGGCCAACGGCGGGAGCTTCTCGTTCCGCCACGGCCTGAAATCCAACTACGTGTTCTTTGACGGGCACTCGGACCGGTTTCCCGCTTCAGACGCCAGCGTCGGGGCGGCGACTCGGTACAATTTCAGCAACTAAAACCGGACAGGGCGCGACAGAAACCGGCGGGCAGAGACACGGCGCCCTCAAGGAAATTTCTTTTACCGGATAGACTCTTGACATATGCAAAACTGTGTGATATTTTATATTTATCAAACGTTTGACAAAGACAAATTTCGTTGTCTGTCCCTGCGGATGGAGCAACGATGAAGGATCGTGTCCCTATTCACAGAATCCAGCATGACCCAAGGCCTTGACAACTTAAAAGCGCGCATGTTCACGCTGATCGAACTGCTGGTGGTCATCACCATCATTGCGATCCTGGCCTCGATTCTGCTGCCGGCGTTACAGGGGGCCAAGGCCTCGGCCCAGATGGCCCAGTGCAGCAGCAACCTGCGGCAGATCGGCCACGGCGTGATGTTGTTCGCCAACGATCATGACGGCCGAGGCCCCGGCTCGGGCGGCCGCTCCGCGGGCGGCTCCATCTCCTGGCAGGAAATCCTCAGCTCAGAAATCTTCAGCCCCAATGCCGCGACCTACAGCGCCCGTTACACGAACTACATCCCCCGGCAGATCTTTGACAAAAACACCCGGCTTTTCTGCCCCCGCTGGCCCTTCCAAACCAACAATCCCGACTACTTACGGCCGTATGCGATGAACCTCTGGGTCACCGGCGGTCCGAACTGGTCGCCCAATCCCCCCCAGGGGACTCTGGGCCAGGCGATCCTGGACGATGCGAACAGTATTCATCTCGACACCTGGCTGGACAGCCGCTGCACCGCTTACGGCCTTGGCACTCCCCTGGCCAATTTCATGAATCCCGCGGCGAAATACATGGTGCTTGAAGAAGAACGGGCCGGGGACGCCGTCAACGGCAACAACAATTCCGCGATCACGCTGGGGGACGACGCCACCCGTTCCTCCTATTGCGCCGGGGGCGGGAGTTTTGCCTTTCCCCACCGGCAGCAGATGAACATCCTGCTTGTGGACGGTCATGTTGCCGCAGCCCGGTTCACCAAGAATCCGATCACCGACATGATCAATCAGGACCGGTGGTACCTTCCCGAGAAGTAACCCGCCCGTCCTGAATAATAAGTATTTTGAATCAATAACCGCCTCAAAAAGGAAACCTGCACATGAACACCCCGATGATCCCGAGACTGGGCGCCGCCCTGATCGCCACCGCCCTCGCGGCGGCCGGCCTCCCCACGTCCGCCCGGGCGGCCATCACCACGGTGGACTGGAAACCCTTCACGACCCTGGGCACCTACAACTGGAGTGCCGCCGGCAATTGGACGGCGACCACGGGTACGCCCGAGTCCGGCTCCTCGCTGGTGATCAACTTCGATCCGAGCAAGCCCGGAACCAGCGCCACCGGCATCGGCCAAAGCATCACCTCGACCAATGACATGGGCACGGTTCAGCTCAATACCCTGAACCTCTCCGGCACCTCGACTGGCAGCGGCCGGACTTTCACGATCACCGGCGGCGCCCTCCAGTTCGCCGGCACTGGGGCCGCAATCAACATTACCACGGGCACCGGCGGCACCGGCGGCTTGGTCGACTACGTCATCAACAACAACCTGCTCCTGGATTCCGACCTTGCTTTGAACTTGAACGGCTCCGGGGCAACCACGCTCGCAAACGCGGCCGGAAGCACGATCTCGGCCAACTCGGCCGGCCTGAAAACCATCACCGTCTCCGGCGCGGGCAACGCCATCATCGGCTCCAATACGAGGAGCCTCATCTCCGACGGCAGCGGCCAGGTCGGCATCACCATGAACGGAAGCGGGTTGCTGTCCCTTGGCGGCACCAACACCTTCTCCGGCGGGGTTCTGATCAAGTCCGGCACGGTGGGATGGAACGGCTCCTCCCCCGGCGTGCTGGCATCGTTCGGCACGGGCACGATCCGGCTCGGCGACACCACCGGCAGCACGGGCGCCACGCTGAACTTTTCCAAGGCCATTACGATCACGAATACCATTGTTGTGCAGGCAGGAAGCAGCGGCGCCAAGATCCTGGAAAACACGGCATTGAACACAACGGCGGTGCTGGGCGGCCTCCTGATTCTCAACGACAACCTGACGGCCAGATACATCAACACCGCGTCCGGCGGTTTCACCTTCGGATCATCGACCACGGCCCCCTTTCTCACCGGCACGGGGAATCTGACGCTCGAAAACAACGGGCTCTTTTACCATACCATCAGCGGCAACAACCCCGGCTTCACCGGCAGCGTGATCATCAAGTCCGGCACCACCCGCATTAGCGGCGGCAGTTCCCTCAGCGCCGCCAACGCCGTGTCCGTGGATTCCCTGAACAATGCGACCTTCAACATCAACCAGGTCAGTACGACCATCGCCGGCTTGAGCAACGGCGCCAACGGCGGCGGCCTCGTGATCAATCCCGGCGCCGCGCGGACCCTGACCCTCGGCGGCACCGGAAATTATTCCTTCGGCGGCACGATTTCCGCCACCACGCCCGCCAACCTGGCCCTCACCGTCAACATGACCGGAACCCAAACCTTTTCCGGCACCAGCCTCTACACCGGCGCCATCACCGTCCAAAAGGGGACGCTGATCCTTTCCGGCCCCAACTCCACCGCCGCCCTCACCACCGTTCAAAACGGGACGCTGAAACTGGACTTTTCCGGGGCCAACGCCCCGGCGAACAACATCATCCCCAGCGGCAGCAACCTCATCTTCGGCGGCACGACCGGCAGCAACACCCTGTGGGTGGCGGGCAAGGCGAACACGACCAACACCCAGACCTTCAGCGCGTTCACCATGATCGTTGGCGCGGCGCATCTGAAGCTGACCACGGCCGGAACCGGCTCGACGATTGTCAATCTGGGCCCCATGACCTCGACCTCCGGGCGTTCCTACGGGGCGACGCTCGACATCAGCATGCCCGCGGGAACCCTCGTGCGCACGACCGCCACCAACACCCTTGGCGGCACGCTATACAATGCGATCACGCTCAACGGTGCGGATCTTGCCAAAAACGACGGCTCCGGCAACGTCGTGGCATTTACGGGGTACATCGCAAACACGGCCACCTCCCTGGGTGCCGGCGGAAGAGACTCCATCGCCGACATGAGCGGCGGAAACACGACCCTGAGCAGCGGCGGCGTAACCTCCTTGGCGGGATTGCGGTTTAATACGGCGGCGTCCAGCACCCTCACCCTGGCCAGCTCAACAGCCAGGGAGTTGACGATTGGCGGCGGCTGGCCCCCCGGGCCCATTCTGGTGACCCCCAGCGTCGGCAACAACCTTTCCCGGATCACGGGCGGCATCGTCCAGGGAATCTCCTCCCGCGACCTGGTGATCATCCAGAACAACGCCATCGGCGATTTGCAGATTGACTCCGTGCTCACGGATTTCGGCACGAACTCGAACGGTTTGACCAAGAGCGGCGCGGGCCGGCTGGTTCTGGGCGCGGGCAACACCTATCAGGGAACCAATTACCTCAACGAGGGCACCGTGGTGGTCGCCGCCGACGCCACCTCCGGCAACAGCCAGACCTTGACCACCAGCCTCGGATCCTCGGTCATCAACAGCGTGAACACCACCGGCCTGTTTGTCGGCCAGCGGGTGTACGGAACGTACGTCACCGGGGCCGCCGCCGGCACGTATATCACCTCGGTCTCGCCAACCTCCGTCACCTTGAGCATCACCTCCACCTCCGGCGGCACGGGTTCGGTGACCTTCGGTAATTCCGGCGGACTCGGCGTCTTGACCGGAAACGGCGCGGTGCTCCTCGCCGTCGGTGCGACGCTGCAGATCGGCAACAACGGTGCCACCGGCAGCCTGATCGCCGGCCAGAACATCACCGACAACGGCACGGTCGCCTTCCGGCGCACCGACAACACCCTGGTATTCTCCAACACTATCTCCGGCGCCGGCAGCCTCGCGCAACTCGGCGCCGGCATGGTGACCCTGGGCGCCGCCAACACCTACACCGGCGCCACGGTCCTCAATGACGGCACCCTCCAGTTCTCCGCCCTCAACAACCTGGGCGCGGGCACGGCCGTCTCCTTCGGCGGCGGCGCCCTGAAATGGGCCGTCGGCAACAGCGCGGACATCTCCGGGCGCACCGTCACCATCGGCGCCGGCGGCGCGATCTTCGACACCAACACCAATGATGTGATCTTCGCCAACGCCATCGGCAACAACGGCGGCGGCGGCCTGACCAAGAACGGCCTGGGCATCCTGACGTTGAACGGCGACAACAGCTACACCGGCACCACGGTGATCAACGCCGGCACCCTGAAACTGGCCTCCGGAGCCTCCCTGGCCAACAGCGCCGCCATCACCGTCGGCAACAGCGCCGCCTTCGACGGTTCCGCCGCCCCGGTGACGATCGGCGCCGGCAAGAGCCTGATCAACAACGGCGCCTTCACCGGCAACCTCACGGTCAACGGCACCCTGGGCGGCAGCGGCAGCATCTCCGGTGACATCAACGGTTCCGGCCTGGTCTCCCCCGGCAACAGCCCCGGAATCCTGACCGCCGGCCAGGTGACCCCCACCTCCGGCATGAGCTTCGCCTTCGAGTTCACCGGCACCGGCAGCCCGCTCTACGGCAGTTCCGGAGCCAGCGGCAACGACGTCCTGCGCATCACCAACACCACGACCCCGTTCACCTCGGCCCTCATCGGCGCCAACACGGTCAGTGCCTATTTCACCGTGACCAGCGTGGCCAATGCCGACCTGTTCAAGGGCGCGTTCTACACCGATGCCAACAGCGACTTCCTGACCACCATCCAGAGCGCCACGTTCAACTACTACGTCAAGGGCGACGGCGCCGGAACCCATGCCTTCAACGGCGTGAACTACTACACCGCCACCGAGTTCGATCCGACCCTGAGCTTCACCTTCGCCACCCTCGCCGAAAACGCGGACTTCGGCAACGGCACGGTCAACGGCTATGTCACCCAGTTCTCCGCCGTGGTGCCAGAACCCGCCGCCCTCGCCCTCTTCGCACTCGGAGGCCTGGCCTTGCTGCGGCGCCGCCGGGTGTGACAGTGTAACGGTGGGGCGGTGAGCCAAAACCTGGGAGCGCCGAGCCCCAGCTCGGCGTGTCCGCCGGAACCGAGCCGCGAAAGGGTCCTCCCCTACAGGCAGACGCGTAAGTTTAAGGATTCGAGTCTCCGCATACCAATGCGCAGCATCTGTGGAGTGCGGTGGCTCGACACCGCTTTCCCCGACGGCGGAGCCGCCTTTCCCGCGCATGGTCCAACTCCCGCGCCCAAACAGAATCGAAGAAATCAGAAGAAAAGCCGGTTCCACCGGCGGGAAAAAGCGGCGTCAAGCCGCCGGCACTCCAAAGCGGCGGGAACGCCGCTGTAAATACCCATAACAATTTCAATTCTACTGATGAAACCGCGCCTTCAGCGCTCCGATTTCGCGAAATTTCGCGTGTTTAGCGGGTAAAACGGATCGGTGTTTAAAACCATGAAAATTCTCATTACGGGTGCGGCCGGTTTTCTGGGAAAAGGACTGATCGTTCCGTTTGAGACGCACGGGCATGCCCTGCGGCTCATGGATGTGGTGCCGTTTTCGAGTCCCCATGAGACGGTGGTGGGTGACGTGACGGATTACGCCGCTGTCGAAAAGGCCGTGGCCGGCGTGGACGGCATCGTCATCGCCCACATGGCGCCGCGCGGTGAGAAAAATATCCACTACAGCACGCCGGCGATGCCCTTCGACATCAATGTCAAAGGCACGGCCAACCTGTTTCATGCCGCCCTGGCCTGCGGGATCAAAAAAATCGTGGTCATTTCCAGCACGGCGGCGGTCCAGGACTACAAACGGGAGGTGATTGCGCACGACCTTCCCCTCCGCGCGGCCGGCGGCTATTACGGGATGAGCAAGGCCTGCCAGGAAGTCATCGCCGAACAGTTCGCCCGTGAACACGGAATGCAGGTGGCCTGCCTGCGGGTGGGCTACATCCTCGACGGCGACAAGAACGTGGACAAGTACGGCCGGGTCATCGCCGAACGCAACGCCCTCGACACCGACCGGCGCGACATCGGCGAAGTCGCCCGGCTCTGCCTGGAATGCCCTGACCTGGCCTATGAAACCTTCAACGTCATGAGCACCTGGGAATCCATGGACTCCTGGGATGTGAAATACACCTGCGCCCGGCTCAACTGGAAACCGGCCCACGACTTCGGCTGGCTGCGCACCCCGCAGACCCGGCCCTAGTACCAAATCAAAACTCAAACCGGAATATTATTCGCGTTCATTGGCGTTCATTAGCGGTTCAAAAATAAGAATATGTTTTACCGAAATAATTATATAACATTTTCTTTTTTAACCGCTAATGAACGCGAATAACACGCGAAATTACGCAAAAGAAAAGACTTGACAGCCCCCACTGAAGTGGGAACTCCCAACGTGAGCAGAACCGGCAGGGTTCGGAGTTCCGCCTTCAGGCAGTTCTCCGTCCGGGTTCACATTTTGTGGCTTCTTCATCCCTTATGATTCCGCGCCTTCAGCGCTCCAACCGCCAAACCCTTGCAGAAACTGCCCATGCTGAAAAAAAATGTCGCCTTCGCCACGATCCTGCTCCTGACGGCCGCGGGGCTCCTCTCCCCCGCGTCCCGTGCGGGCGCCACGCCGGAATACCAGGCAGTCCTGCTGCCGGCGAACATTGCCCCGACGACAGCCACCAGCGCGCCGGAAAAGGTGGAGGTCTCCGGATCGCCGCGCCAGACCAGGGGACATCCCTGCACACTGTGGGACCGGGAGGACATCGACCGGCTGAAGGCGGCCCTCACGACCGACACGCTCCTGCAAAACCGCCTGGCTCTCCTGAAACGCGATATGGACCGGCGGATCACCCAACCCACGGGCATTCCGGAGCCGGGCAAAAACCAGCCCGGCCGGGAGGAGTACCGCGTGCATGGCGCCAATTCCACGGACATCTCCAACCTGGGGATTCTCTACGCCTTGACGGGCGAGGAGAAATACGGGGACTTCGGCAAAAAAATGCTGGTGGCCTACGCCCGGGGCTATCCCACCTACCGGCATCCCGAAGGCTGGACCAGCAAAAAATACCGCAGCGCCCAGGACGGCCGTCTGACCGGGCAGTTTCTCGATGACGGCTTCTGGCTGGCCCGGGTCGCCTTCGGCTATGACCTGGTCTACAACCTCCCCGCGTGGACGCCGGAGGAGCGACGCCTGGTCCGGGACGACCTGCTCGAGGCGATCGCCAGGGAATTCTACGATCCGGTGCTGTCGCCAAATGCCACGTATGTAAACGGGTTGCACAACCGCTCGGTCCTGTGCATGTCGGCCACGCTGATGGCGGGATATGCCAGCGAGAACGAAAAACTGGTGACGATCGCGCTGTACGGACAGGGCGGGAGCCCGGAGAACCTCAAGGGCGGCCTGATGGGCACCCATCTCGGGCCGGAGTGCATTCTTCCCGACGGTCTCTGGCTGGAAGGCGCCCCCGGCTACCAGGTCGGGATCGCGGCGTGCGGGATGTTCAACGCCGCCGAGACCGCCTGGCACCATGGGATCGACCTGTACCGCTTCAACCACGGCGCCCTCAAGCGCTTCCTCGATTCCGCCCTGGGCCTGGCCTATCCCGATGCGAAAATGTCGGTTCCGGCCCTGCACGATTCGGCGCCCATGGCCCTGCTGGATGACCGGGACTGGTTCAGCAATGAGGCGGGGGTCCCCTATCAGTGCGGGTACCGCCGCTACCGCGATCCGCGCTATCTCCCGATCATCCGGAATGCGAACCAGAAAATCTCCATGACCATTCACGCCGGGCCGCCGTCGCTCTTCCTCGAACTTCCCCCGGAAACCGCAACCCCGCCGCGCCTGATCGAAAACGCCAATTATTACTCGGTCGGGTACGGCGTCCTGCGCTTCAACACGCCGGCCGGCGGCAGCCAGCTCATCCTGGAATACGGCCCGAACGCCGGGCACGCCCACCCCTCCAAGCTGGGAATCGATTTCTATGCGCTCGGCGAACCGCTCATGCCCTTCCCGGGAGTGATTTTCCCCTACAATGACCCGATGGATCCGAAGTGGTACTGGACCACCCTCGCGAACTGCGCGCTGACCATGGACGAAAAACCCCAGATTTATTCCGGGAATCACTGGAAGTTCCCCAGGGGAACCCCGCCGCCGGCCGCGATCCAGCTCGTCTACGGCCCCGCGGCCACCGTCGGCATCCAGCGCGCCTGGTCGAACACGATTTACACCGGCGTGATCCAGGACCGCGCCCTTTTCCTGACCACCCGCTATCTCGCCGACCTTTTCGCGGCCACCGGGGACGCCCCGCACAAGTACGACCTGGCCTGGCATTTCCGCGGCAAACTGACCGCCAGCCTCAAGATGCAACCCCATGCCTTTCCGGAACCCGTGGCGGACGGCTACAATGGGTTGACCGAGGTGACGCGGGCGGCAACGACGGATCAAGCCTGGTCGGCGACCATCGCCACTCCCGCCGGAAAAACCGTGCGGTTCCTCGCCGCCGGCGGCACGGCGACGGAAGTGTTTGGCGGCAATGGTCATTTCTTCATCAAGGGCGTGAAAAACGACGAGTTCCCGCCGACCCTCATTCAGCGCCGGGCCAATCAAAAGAGCGTCCTCTACGGAAATGTCACCGACGTCTCCGGCGATCCGGTCGGCTACATCAAAGGCGTCGTTCAGGAAGGTGGGATCGGCGCCGGCTACGGCCTGCTGAAAGTCGAAACCGTGAAAGGGACCGATCTCTGTTTCGCCGCCTACCGTCCGGGCGATTATCAGGCCGCCGGACTGGAGACGGATGCCCAGCAGGCCTTTGTGAGCAGGGCCGGGCCGGAGATTCAATCCCTGTACCTGGGCGGCGGCAAACGCCTGAAGGCCGGGGCGGCTGCCATCACGCGGAGTGAACCGGGCTTGGCGTATGTGGAGAAGCTGGACTCGGGCGCCTATGTGGTAGGCAATCCTTCCCCGGCGGCAGCAACGGTGACCGTCATCCTGCCGGCGTTGGACCGGCTGGAGGCGTATGTCCTGGATGCCCAAAACCGGCGGGCGGAGCGCGCGGAAGTCGGCCGCGATGCGCAGACCCACACCGTGACCCTCCGGCTCAAGGCCGACGCCAAGATCGAATTTGCGGCGAAGTAAAACCCTTTAATCCCCAATCTGTTTTTTCCCGCTAAATCCGCGAAAGGCCGCGAAGAGCACGAAATCATCAAGTGAGATTTGCCTTCTCGTGAATCATTCAGACTAAGGAGCATCAGCATTCCATGAAACAGATTCCGTCCCCCTCCCCCCGGCGATTCCACTCCTGTCTCCCGGTGCTCGGCGCGATTCTTCTGGCCGGCCAGTCCTTGCGGGCCGAGGTAAAAATGCCGGCCATTTTCGGCGACCACATGGTGCTCCAGCAGGGGACCAGTGCCCCCGTGTGGGGCTGGGCCGCGCCGGGTGAAAAGGTGACGGTCACCCTGGCCGGCCAAACCCAAAGCGCCACGGCCGACGCCGGCGGCAAATGGCGCGTCGACCTTGACCCCATCCCGGCGAACGGCCAGCTGCTGCAGATGATGGTGACGGGCGGCAACTCCCTGCGGTTTCTGGACGTGCTCGCCGGAGAGGTCTGGCTCTGCTCCGGGCAGTCCAACATGGCGGTGCCCATGGCCGGCACGTACGACGCCAAGACCGACCTCCCCCAGGCCGGAGACCCCCAGCTCCGACTCTTTGTGGTGAAGAACAAAACCGCCTTGAAACCGGAAACCGACGTGGCCGGAGGCAAGTGGGTGTTGTGCACTCCGGACACGGTCCGGGGATTTTCAGCCGTGGGCTATTTCTTCGGCCGCGACCTGCGGCGCAGCCTCAATCGTCCGGTGGGCCTGATCGGCAGCTACCAGGGCGCCACCCCGGCCCAGGCCTGGACCCCGCTCGACGCGCTGGCGGCCGAGCCCGGGCTGAAAAAAGCCTATTGGGAATCCTTCACGCAACTTTGCGCCAATCTGGAAGTCGTCAAGGCGACGCACGACCAGTGGCTGGCGGCCGGCGGCGCGGACTACAAGGCGGCTCTGGTGAAATTCAATATGGCGGCCTTTCAAGCCCAGCAGAAAGGGCTGCCCGCACCGGTCCGGCCGCAACCGCCGGCCGCGCCCGAACCGCCGCGCCCCGACGACCCGCAACTGCCTTCGGTGCTGTTCAACGCCATGATCGCCCCGCTTATTCCGTACGCCATCCGGGGCGCCATCTGGTACCAGGGCGAATCCAACGCCGGAAGACGCGGGGAATACCAGGTGCTCCTGCCGACCCTGATCACCGGCTGGCGGGAACGCTGGGGGCGGGGAGACTTTCCGTTCCTGATCGTGCAACTGCCGAACTACCGCGAACCGGCCAAACTTCCCAGCGAAGGCGGGTGGCCGCACGTCCGCGAAGCCCAGCTCAAGGCGCTGGCCCTGCCCAACACCGGGCTGGCGGTGACGATCGACCTGGGCGAGGCCGGCAATCTGCATCCGGGAAACAAAACTCCTGTCGGCGGGCGCCTGGCGCTCGCGGCCCGGAGCGTGGCCTATGGCGAGAAAATCGTCGCCTCCGGCCCGCTGTATGATGCCATGAAAATCGAAAACGGCAAGGTGCGCCTGACCTTCCGCCAAAGAGGCGGCGGGTTGAAGCTGGGAGCGCCTCCGGCCGGCACGGGCATCCCCCGCCGCGACGCGGGCGTCGAACCGACGGGATTCGCCATTGCCGGGGCCGACAAGAAGTGGGCCTGGGCCAAGGCGCGGATTGACGGCGATGCCGTGGTCGTGTGGAGCAACGAGGTGCCCAACCCCGTGGCCGTCCGCTACGGCTGGGCCGACAATCCCCCGTGCAATCTCTACAACCAGGATGGCCTCCCCGCCTCCCCGTTCCGGACCGACGACTGGGGATTGTAGATTAAATTCAAACCTTTATTCGCGTTCATTGGCGTTCATTCGCGGTTCAAAAAACAGGAAACCGGTTTTATCGCCATAAGTATATAACATTTTCATTTTTAACCGATAATGAACGCCAATGAACGCGAATAGTATCCCTGATTGAATTTTTGGGTAGGATTTACCAACTGCCCCGCCGAC
>CAITSE010000081.1 GCA_903894975.1 uncultured Lentisphaerota bacterium | reverse complement strand
CCGTTGATAAAGCTGCGGGTGCCGGAGGCGGTGATGGTGCGGCGGATCAGCAATTCGCCGTCGTCGCCGGCGGGCAGGCCGTTTTCCTCCAGGAACGCGGCGGCCTCGCGGGCGGCGGGCGGCGGCGGGCGCAGACCGGCGGAGATCTCGCACTGGGTGGCGCCCTGGCGGATAACCGAGGGCCCGGCGCGTTCGCCGAGCAGCAGTTGCAGCGCGCCCAGCACCAGGGACTTGCCCGCGCCGGTCTCGCCCGTGACCACGTTCAGGCCGGGGCCGAATTCGGCATCCAGTTCGGCCACCACCGCCAGATTTCGGATGTGCAGACGTTCAAGCACGTTTGCCGGGGCTCCTCCCGGGACGCCGCAGCAACCGGACCCGCCCGGATACTACGGCAGGATGTTAGTATAATCGCCGGAACCAAGTTGCGTAATCCGCGGTGAAAACTTCCGAAAAATCCTTTGTCCGCAGATTTCGCAGATGACCGCAGATTTCCCGAACCGATTCGCTAAGGGTTTTCGGGATTTGCCGGGGTGACGGCCTGTGGCCCGATTCGTCCGGTTATGGCAGCCCACATGCCCGGGAAGTATAGTTCCACTGTCCCTTTCGCTTTTCCCCTTTCGCTTCCTTTAGCTTCATCCCTTTCACGTTCTTGAGTAACGAATTGACTCAACAAATGAAGATGATAATCGGAATCATTGCCACAGGGATTGCGCTGTGCCCCGTTGCCGTTGCGACAGCGCAGACGAACGGCCCGGACATCGCAACCGAAATTGCTGGCGCATGGCAAGCGGGCGAGACCTTCATGCCTCAGCCACCCAAAGAAATGTGGCAGGACATCAAAAAAATCACGTTTTACACCAATGGTATTGCAGAGTGGTCAGAACTCAAAAATGGCCAAATGATCGAGATGGCTGGCCGCTACATAATTCAAACAGACAACCAGTCAAAACGGCAACTTCCGATGCTCGTGGTCGCGCCCACCAACGATCCAAACCCAATGCTCTCAAGCATCTGTCTCCTCCGATTCTCCGAGCTGGAGATCGACTTCGATTCGCGATTCCATATCGAGAGGTATGGCAAGGCACTGAAAGCTATATCAAACGACGGCAAACGAGTGGTATTCATCAGAACGAAGGAAGCCGTCAACAATCCGGCGACGGGGAAAACCTCGCATGACCGGTGACGTCCGACCTCCCGGGACACAACCATGATCATTCGCGAAATCCAATTCGGGTCGGAGGAGTTCCGGCGGGAGTGCGAACTCCGGCAGCGGGTGTTGCGCGCGCCCATCGGGTTGAATCTTTATGAGGAGAACCTCGACGGCGAGAAAGAGCAGTTCCATTTCGGGCTCTTCGACGGCCAGGGTAAACTGGTGGCCTGCGTCATCGCCGTGGCGCTCTCGCCGACCCGGGCGAAGATCCGGCAGATGGCGGTCGCGCCGGACCAGCAGGGAAAAGGCTGTGGGCGACTCCTGCTCGAAAGCGTCGAAGCGACGCTGGCGCGACGCGGCCTGATGAACCTGTCGATGCACGCCCGCAAGACCGCCGTCGGCTTCTATCAGGCCCTGGGCTATGCAACGTCCGGCGGGGAGTTTACGGAGGTGGGCCTCCCGCACCTCACGATGGAGAAATGCCTAACAGCGCATCCGTGAGGCCGTAACAACTCGAGGCAACATCAGAAACCGGAAGGAACGGAAAACGGAAAAAACGGAAGAACCGTCGCGGGAGAATGTTGGCGTCCATCTAGTCCATCTAGTCCATATCGTCCATATCGTCCATGTCGCCATGGCCGCGGCGGGAGGCAAGTCCGGGCAATTCTCCGTGCCCCCCCCCGGAGTCGCGCCGGACGCTCCGTCCCCCCATAACTGTTTTTCCCCGCGCCCGGGGAAAAACAAGGGCGGAGAGTCTATAGTGTAACCAACTTGTTTTGACCGTGCGTGACCCGCCGTCCCGGCCCTGTCGCCGGACTCTCCCGGACGAGGCTGCGGCGCCACCATCACCACCGACCGACCCGGCGCGGCTCCCTGACCATGTGGCCTATTCTTCTTCTGATCATCACGGCTCTCGTCCTCGGGGTTTACCTCAAGGTCTTTTACGACCGCAGCCGCGCGCTCCAGCAGAAACTCCGTCAGGCCCGCCAACAGCGCAAGGAGGTCATGGACTTCCTCGGCCTGTTCACCACCAGCTTGTCCACCTCCACGGACCTGGAGCGGTCGATGGATCTGGTGGCGCATTATCTCTGCGATGTGCTGGAGGCTGAATCCCTCTGCATTTTCCGCATGGTTGACGAGGGCGGCGAGAAGAAACTGGCCGCCTGCGCCGTGGCCGGCATGTTCCCCCCGCTCCAGCGCACCTCCAACATGGTCATGGCCAAGGCCAGTTACCTGCGGGAGCATCTCAAGCACGAACGCATTTCCCTCGGCGACGGCATCATCGGCCGCGTCGCCGAACTCCAGCGCAGCCTGCTCATCGACGATGCCAACCAGTTGCCGGCGGCGGAAAAACTACCGCGCGACATCCGGACGCTGATGGCCGTGCCGATGTACTTTGAAACCCGCCTCGCCGGCGTCATCGCCGCGGTCAACACCAAAGACCAGAACCGGCTCTTCGGCTCGTACGACCTCAAGACCATGGAGAACATCTCGCTCCAGGCCGCCCTGGCCATCAATCTTTCCAGCATCTATTCCGAGCGCACCCGTCAGGAACGCATCCTCCAGGAACTCGAATTTGCCCGTCAGATCCAGGGCTCGCTGCTGCCGGAAACCGTGCCGCAGTTCGGCGAGTATCACGTCCACGCCTTCAGCCGCTCCGCTCTCGAAGTCGGCGGTGATTTCTATGATTTCATCGAGATGGACGAGAACCGGCTCATGGTTCTCATCGCCGACGCCAGCGGCAAGGGCGTCCCCGCCTGCATGCTCATGGCCATGTGCCAGAGCTTCGCCCGGGCCGAAGCCGAGCGCTACACCATGATGGAGGACTTCCTCCGCCACCTCAACCGCCACCTGTACCGCGACTCCGACCGCAGCCACTTCGTCACCCTGGCCGTGCTAATCATTGACAAGGAAAACCACGTCTGCGAATTCGCCCGCGCCGGGCACACCGAGCTGCTGGTCCGCATGGATTCCGGCGTCACCCGCATCATCAAACCCAAGGGCGCCGCGCTCGGCCTGCTGCCCGAAGAATTCAGCGGCGGCTTCGACACCCTCGCCTTCTCCTTCCCCCCCGGCAGCTCCATGATGGTTTTCACCGACGGCATCACGGAAGCCCTGAACAGCCGCCAGGAGGAGTTCGGGCTGGACCGCCTTTTCCAGATCTGGTCCGCCCAGGACCTGCCCCCCGAAGAAATGGGGAATACCATCCTCCAGGAGGTCAAGGCCTTCACTGGCGACGAACCGCAGGCGGACGACCAGACGATCATCCTCCTCGCCCGGCCGCGGGACGCCGAACCGGAGCCGGTCCCGACGCCGGCCGTGCCGGAGCCGGAAGCGGCGGCGGAAGCAACCGCCAACGCCACCCCGGCCGGAGGGTGAACCGACATGCGTGCCGTGTACTGGCTCGGCGCCCTTGCGGCGATCTTCCTCGTCCTGGTGGCGTTCACCCCGTCTCCCTTCCGGACTGCGTTCTCCGGCATCGGCCTGCCCTTCCTCCGGGCCCGCGCCGCCGCCGCCGACCTGTCTTCCCGGCACCTGGACCGGCTACAACCGCTCGACACCGCCGAACGGACCCGCCTGAAGCGGTATGAAACCGCCATCATCCCCCAGCTCAACCAGCTCCTGCGCAATGCGAAAAATGCGGAAAAGGAAAACCTCGAATTCCGCATGTACTACGAGTTGCCGCCGCCGCCGGACTGGAAGCTCACCGTCGCCCCGGTCATCGCCCGCGACCCCGCCACTTGGAACCGCCGCTTCCGCATCGGCAAAGGCGCCAACGACGGGATATTCCCCGGCGCCGCCGTCATGGCCGGCAACCAGCTCATCGGCCGGGTCATGGAAGTGACGCCGAACAGCGCCAGCGTCGCCACCGTGGCGGACCCCGCCTGCCGGCTCAGCGTCCGCCTCGCCGCCGCCGACACCGTCGGCATCCTCTCCGGCCGTATCGAACAGCGCTGGCACGAACCACCGGTCTGCCTGGTGGATTTCCTGCCGCGCGATGCCATGTATGCCGACGACGAATTCATCGTCACCTCCGGCCTGGGCGGCCTGGTTCCGGCCGGGCTTCCCGTGGGGCGCCTGGTCTTGTGGAACAACGGCAAGCCCGTCCGCATCGTCGGTTCCGCCTATGGCCAGGCCCTGGTCCGGCCCAGCGCCGAATTCAACAACTTCCAGAACGTCGGCGTCGTCCTCCCCCGCTCCCCGCTCCCGGAATACACCCGGGAACTTGCGCCCGATGCCAGCCTCCCGACCGCCGACCGCCGGAATTGACGAAGCGGCTGTAGCGGTTTATGCGACTGGGCGTTTCGCCCAGGTGGCGACATCCAGCAGCGGGGCGGTCCAGATGCGACCAGCCTGGTCGGCGAGCCAGTCCGCCAGCGCGGTGTGCTCGGCGGGCTCAATGAAACTGCCGTGGGTACCCTTGCCGACGCCGTGACAGATAAAGATCAGCCAATGCCCCTGGGCGGCAGCCTGTTCGACCGCCTCACGCAGGACCGCAAAGGTCTTGCCGTCGCCGCCGAAGCAGTCCAGGGCCGCCAGGTTGGCGGTGACGGGGTCCACGCTGCGGCCGGTGCCACGGCCGCGGCCGGCGGGAAAATGCTTGAGCAAGGCGACGTCCAGGCTGACCTGATGTTCACGGCCGACCGTGGTATGGCCGCAGGGTGCGGCATAGGTTCGTTCGGTGCGACCATCAACCAGGGAGAGGAGGCTGTTGAAGACGCGGACCTCATCCTGCCATCGCTGCACGGTGTAGTCGCACAAGTCGTAGTGCGGCGCCAGCCAGCCGAAACGCTCGGGTGGTTCGCGCCGGCAGGGATGAAAGAGCGTGTGGTTGCCGAGTTCGTGGCCGAGTTCGGCGACCGGGCGCCACTTCTCTGGTGCGGCGGTGAAATCGGGGACGGCGTTGAGGTAGAACGTCCCCTTCAACCCTTTCGCCGCCAGTTGCGGCGCGATCTCATCGCGGTGCACCGGCAGGGCATCGTCATAGGTGAGAGACACCGCACATTGCGCGCTCCGCGGCCAGGCAAACGGTGTCGAATTCGTCGTCATGGACGGAAAACTCCGGGATCCCGCCGGGACCGGAGACGGCGCAGCGGGATTCTGGCAATCTACCGCGCCGCGAGGGCGGCGCAATCCTTCAGGCCAGGGGAAAAAACTGGCCGGAGGGCGGGACAAGAAAAGTCTATGGCCGGGGACTTGTGGCCGGATCAGTCAGATCGGACGGATCAAGCCCCCCAAGCGGCCACAAAAAAACGGGCGAGCCCCGGAGGCCGCGCCCGTTTTCCCGACCGGTGCCGTGAAGCGTGAATCAGGGTTCTTCGGGCGCCGCAGCGGCGGTGACGTTGCTCTCTTCGCTGACCAGGTGGTGCGGCAGCCGCTTGTGCCAGGAGACGATGATGGCGCTGGCCACGAACACCGAGGAATAAGTACCAACAACTACGCCTGAGAGCATGATCAGGGCGAAGTCGTGGATGGCGCCGCCGCCGAACAGGTACAGGGCCAGCACGCAGAAGAACACGGTCACGGAGGTCAGCATGGTGCGCGACAGCGTCTGGTTGATACTTAAATTCACCACTTCGGCATAGGTCATGCCGCGCTTGAGGGAGAAGCTTTCCCGGATCCGGTCAAAGACCACGATGGTGTCGTTGACGGAATAGCCGATGATCGTCAGCAGCGCGGCCAGCACGGTCAGCGATAGCTGCACATCGCAGAAGGCGCCGACGCCGGCCGCGACGATCACATCGTGGACGATAGCAATCACCGCCGCCACGCCGTAAGCGAACTCGAAGCGGAAGGCGAGATAGATGATGATGGCTGCACAGGAAAGAACGAGCGCCCAAATCGCCTTTTTGCGGAACTGTTCGCCGACCAGACCGCCAACGCTGTAGGTCTGCTTCTGCTCAAACTTGGCCTGCGGGAACTTCGCCAGAATCGTCTTGGTGACGGCGTCCACGGTTTCCGTCTTGCCCGCCGGGATGGTGATTTCCAGGTTGCGCTCGTTCTGGAGTGCCGCGGCCTTGTACCCAACGCGCACTTCCTTCACACCCAAGGCGTTCGAGATCTCGGTGCGGATGACACCGACTTCCGGAGGCGTGCACTTCTCATCATACTGGTATGTGATGGTGCTGCCGCCAGTGAAGTCCGTGCTCAAGGCTTCGCCCCGGCTGAAACGGAAGACCACGAGACCGATGGCCATGGCCGTGAGGACGATGGAGAAGGCGAAGAAGAACCGGCGCATCCCCATAAAGTTGATGTGCGGCACCTGGCGGAAAATATGAAACATGGTCAGCTTTTTGAGCCCGGCCGAGAGCAGTCCGTCGAACATAAGCCGGCTGACGACGAGGGATGTGAACAGGTTGGCGATGACACCAATGACCAAGGTTGCGGCAAAGCCTTTCACCGGGCCCGTGCCGTAATAGTAAAGGACGACGCCGGCGATCAGGGCGGTGACGTGCGAGTCGAAAATGGTCCAGAAGGCGCGGCTGAAACCGGCTTCGATGGCGCTGGCCAGGGATTTTCCAGCCGCCATTTCCTCGCGGAAGCGTTCGTAGATCAGGATGTTCGCATCCACGGCCATGCCGATGGTCAGCACAATGCCAGCGATGCCCGGCAGGGTGAAGGTCGCGCCGAGCACAGCCATGGTGCCGATCTGAAGGAAGATGTTGGCGATCATGGCGATGATGGCCACGATGCCGGAAAGATGGTAGTAGATCAGCATGAAGATGATGACCGCGATGGCGCCGACGATGCCGGCCAGAAAGCCCGCATGGACCGAGTCGGTGCCCAAGGTCGGGTCGGTGCCGAATTCGGAGTCAATGCGGATCGCCACCGGGAGCTGGCCGCTCTGCAGGACCACTGCAAGCTGGGAGGCTTCATCGCGAGTGAAGCTGCCGGAGATTTCGGCCTGGCCGTCGAGGATGGCGACCCGGATGGTCGGCGCGCTGTACACGCGACCGTCCAGAACGATGGCCATCCGCTGGCCGACGTTGTTGGACGTGATTTCCCCGAACGCTCTGGCGCCAGTGGGATTGAATTTCAGGCTGATGGTGTGCATGCCAAGTTCGGTCTGCATGGCGATGGCCCGCTCCAGATCCGCGCCGCGGACGGCTTCGGGCCGGTGCTTGATGAAAAGGCCTTCCTTTTCCACTTGGCCGTTCAACTCCACATCGATGTCCTTGTAGTCGTAGCCCAGTGGAATCTCGACCGTATCGGGCGACTGGCGATACCTGGCGGCCAATTCGCGGGATTCCGGAAGCACCAGATGGAAGGCGAGCTTGGCCGGGGCCATGATGCTATGGCGGATGTCATCCCGCTCGTTCTGCGTGACGTTGGGCACGCGCACGGAAACGGCGGTCGGGCCGATGGCCTTGACCTCGGCGTCCGTCTGCCCGTTGGGATTGACGCGGCGGCGCATAATCTCGACCACGGTGTCGCAGAGTTCCTTGTTGGAACGGCGGTCGTCCCCGGCCTTGCTGGCGGGATCAAAGCCGACGACGAACTCGGAACCGCCGCGGATGTCCATGCCAAGCTTGATCTTGCCGGAGGCCTGCTTGCGCGCAAAAGCCAGGATAGAGCTGTTCGAGGCGGCGCCGCCCATGCCCGGGACGGCGATGTATTGGTCTAGGCGCATGCGGCGATGGATGTCGTCTCCGTCGGCGACCCTGGCCACGGCCTGGAGCGGGGCAAGCCGCGAATCGGCCTTCCTGGCGGCGCGGGCGTCGGCCAGCAGCCGGTCAAACTCGGCCAGGGCTTTCTTCGCCTCGGGCGTGTCCTGTTTACGCAGCGCCTCCAGGCGCGGTTTGGCCAGAGACTGCAGGGTGTCAAAAAAGTCCCGGTCCCGTAACGGGAGCATGGACCAGCCCCAGCCCGCCAGAATGGCCAAAACCACGATCAACCGGATCCACGTCGTCTTTTTCATGAGTCTGCCTGTTCCCCGGAATTCCTGGACGTTAAGGTGGAAATCATTTCATCCCCCGGCCCGGCCCCAGAAGGGGCAGACGCGGCGGGGTTCAGGTCAGGTCTTGACCGCATCATCAGGCTTCACCACGGCGCCCACGGCCGACCGCGAAAACTCCAGTTCGACCTTGTCCGCCACACGCACCAAAATGGTCTTTTCCTTGATCGTCACCACCGTGCCGTGAATGCCGCTGGAGGTGACGACGCGGTCGCCGGCCTTGATCTTGTTGATCATTTCCTGGTGTTCCCGTTGCTGCTTCTGCTGCGGCCGCAGGATCATGAAATACATCATGCCAAGAAAAAACAGGATATACCCGCCAACGACCAGATAGCTCCCCTGCCCGTTCGCCGGCGCGACGGCCAGGGGAATCAAAGAGGAAATCGGCATCATGTGGTTTTATCCTTTAGGGAAGAATCAGTTAGATAACGATTACGAACGGCCGTCACCGCGGGACAACCGTCCCCGCGAAGCCTGCCCGCCTTGGGCGCAAATGGGTGGAAATGTACATTCCGCCTGCGCACTTGCCAACAGGAGCGAAGCTTTTCCGCAATCTCACCGTTACGTTACGGGAGGTCTGTGGTCTGTAGGCCTGTGGCTGGTGGTGACGAGGAATGCAGAGAGGCCGGCTTTTCGTTCCCGTCACGCTTGCCCACAGGCCCACAGACCCCGTTTCACGTCCTGGCCAAATCCCCCCTGCAACTGAGCCTTTCACGGAATAAGATCGGCTTCCCGTGGAATCCCGGCGTCGAGCTTGTAAATTACCCTATCTGCTTCTAGCTTATTTTGTTTCTGCCGGAGATTATATCCGGCGGAAAGGAGGGTCGGCCCTGACCATGAACGAAGCCAATGTACCAGAAAAGGCGCGCATCCTGGTCGTCGATGACGAAATCAGCATTGTAGAAGTGCTGAAGGCCCTGCTCCGGCGCGAGGGCTTCCTGGTCAAGACGGCGGCCGACGGCGCCGATGCCATCCGCCTCCTCACCCAGGAGCGTTTCGACCTGATGATATCCGATATCCGGATGCGCCCCATGGACGGCATCTCGCTCCTGCAACAGGCGCGCCAGATCCAGAACCACATGGCCGTGATCATGATGACCGCCTACGG
>CAITSE010000080.1 GCA_903894975.1 uncultured Lentisphaerota bacterium | reverse complement strand
GGTTTGAGCTTAGATTTATCGCATGACTTCCAATTCGACGTTGGACGTTCAATGTTCGATGTTCGACGTTCGTTTTCTAGAAGATTATGGTTCTTAAGTTTACGCGCATGCCCGAAGGGGGGCGGCATAACCGGCAACCGCGCCCACTCCCACCCCACTGTCGCCCCATCCGGGGCTCCAATTTCTTCTCAACACGTTCATGAATATTCCAGGCGAACACCTCATGCAACCAGTTTTCAGTAAAAATCGTGAGGGACGGATAAACCGTATTCCGGCCCGGTTTGCGGGTGTGCTGGCAATGATCGCCCTCACGGGGGCCGCCCAGGAAATGCCGCTGCTGGATTTCGGCCGGCCCGGCGTGATCGAGCGGGTGGCCCCGTCCCGGCAGAAAGAAACGAACGCCGCCATCGTGGACGGCGCAGCCGGCAAGGCCCTGGAGTTTACCTGCCACACAGGAACGGAACTCTTCCCGGGCATCGCCATCCGGCCGCCGGGCGAGGTGTGGGATCTCTCCAAGTTTGGCGCCGTCGAGGCGAAGATCGCCAACCCGGGCGCCGCACCGGTCAAGGTCTCCCTGCGGGTGGATGACACGGCGGGGTTGATCACCAACTGCTGGAATTCGGCGACCATCAAGATCCCCGCCGGCGCGACGGCCACCGCCACCGTGTACCTGGACTTCTCCGATCACGGCCGGAACTACCGACTGGCGCCGGCCAAAATCGGCCAGGTGCTGCTGTTCGCGGACACCCCGGAGCAGGACTGCCGGCTCCGTCTGGAATCCCTGACGGCCAAAGGGCCGCCGGGAACCGTGCCCGCCGGTTTTGTGCCGCGCTCCAAACCGCAGGACGGCGTGCTGCTCGGGTTCGCCGACCCCACGGACTTCGCCAAACGCACTCAGGAAAAAGGCGCGCAGACCAAGCTCGAAGCGGACGGAAAGAGCGTTGCCGTCACCTTCCCGGCCGCCGGCGCGGCCGACGCGGTGAAGGCGCCGCTGGCGATGGCATTCTTCACCCCACGCGAGGGCAAGTGGAACCTCTCCGCCTTCAACCAGGTTGAGTTCAAGCTGTTCAATCCCGGCAAGGCGCCGGTGCAGGTCTCCGGTTTTGTCGGCAACGCGGTCGCCACGGACCTGGCCAACGGCGCCGCGGAGACCGCAACCGTGGCGCCGGGAGCGCATGCGACGGTCACGGTGCCATTTTTCACCGACAGGCTCTGGGACGTCGCGGTGAAGTCCGAACAACAGACCCGCCTCACCGACGCCGCCTCGGAAAAAGGCGTGACCGGTTCCGCCAAAGACGGCCAGACCCTGTTCAGTGACGAGGTTGCCGCCGTCGCCGTCGGTGCCGCGCCGGCGACGACAGAACAACGGCTCATCCTGGAAAGCGTGACCGCCTCCGTCGCGCCACCGGCCGTCCTGCCGGAATGGGTCGGGAAACGCCCACCCGGCCCCGGCAACTGGACGCTCACCCTGGACGAAAACTTCACCGGCGCCGCCCTGAACGAAGGGCTTTGGAACACGCGCATGCCGTACACCGCCCTCATCGCCACCGAGTTGCACCGATACAGCAAGGATAATGTCCGCGTCGAAAACGGGTTCCTGAAAATCAAGAGCGAACGGCGCCGCGGCCTGTTGAACGACGACCCGAAGAGCCCGCTGCCGCCCCGCGAATACAGCAGCGGCGTCGTGAGCTCCTACGGCAAATGGACCCAGACCTACGGCTATTTCGAGGCCCGCATGAAGCTGCCCCGGGCGCCGGGCCTGTGGCCGGCCTTCTGGATGATGCCGGACCGCGGCCCTGAGTACAAAGGCAAAAAACTGACCACCTTCCGCGAACGGTATTCGACCAACGACGACGGCATGGAATTCGACATCCTGGAAGGACTGAGCCGGTTCGGACCCTACCGGTTCAACCTGGCCTGCCATTGGGACGGGTACGGCAAGGATCACCGCAAGGTCGGCACCGGCCGGGTCTATTTCCGTCCTGACGCCGAGGGCTTCATCACCGTCGGCTTCCTCTGGGAACCCGGCCGGACGACCTGGTACTGCAACGGCGCGCCGGTGGGCACCTGGGCCAGCCTGCGCGTCGGCAGCGTTCCCGAACACCTGATCCTCTGCACGCAGATGGGCGGCTGGGAAGGGTTCGACATCGAAGACGCACGCCTGCCGGATGATTTCATCGTGGACTACGTCCGGGCCTGGCAGAAAGACGAGTGGAAAACCCCGCCCCCGGCGCATGAATAGGGTATTGCGCGCGGCAGGCGCGCCATGGAGTGCGGCGAGGATCGCCGCCATGGCTTCGCGCTGGAAGCGCGCTCCCGGATAACGGCCCCGGAATCGGCTCCGCCGAAATGAAGAACCCCGACCCAAGGGTGCGGGGTATCCAACAGCCAAACCCAAGATGCACAGTTGAGCAAGGCCTTCAGCCTTGATGGCGTTTTCCCCGTTTTACCTGGGGCGTTGCC
>CAITSE010000079.1 GCA_903894975.1 uncultured Lentisphaerota bacterium | reverse complement strand
GTTTCAATCCACGCCCCCCGCATGAGGGGCGACAGGATCAGTCAAGATTAGGCTAGACACTGGTTGTTTCAATCCACGCCCCCCGCATGAGGGGCGACTGTAGTGGTTGTACTAGTCTAAAACTTGAAGTCGTTTCAATCCACGCCCCCCGCATGAGGGGCGACCATCAAAATATAACGTGTTGTTACGAAAAGGGCTGGCATTCGATTCCCGCGAATCTACTGAATGCCGTTTCTGGATTCACTTGTCAAAGAACTGTCGAAGTTGTATCATCCATAAATTAAGTGAAATATGATTTCCGCGAACCGCAAGATCCAGATGGCGTTCTCGTTTGGTTCGCGCTGTGTCGAAAGCCGTGAGTTTCACTATATGAGGGAAAGACACGACCTTCATATCACCAGGGGGCCTTCGACGTCTACTGCGGGTTTTGCGCCGGCGTGTTCCACCCGATGTTGGTAATTGCGGCCAAGGTAATAAAAGCGCAGGCTGTCTTGGTCGGGCGCGTATTCCTTTAACAGCCGGCTCTTCAGGGTTGCCCATTGAGCGGGGTCCACGTTGCATTCAAAAACGGAATTTTGGACGCGGATGCCAAAATCCGTGCAAGTCTTGGCCACGCGCCGCAGCCGTCTCCGGCCTTCCGAGTCGATGGTGGCGACGTCATAACTGACAAGGACGAGCATATTTAGTTCCTCTGCAGTTTCACGGCTTACTTCCACAGGAATGGTGGGTAGGCGTCGAGATCGCCGCGCAGGTGGCGCGCCAGCAGCAAGGCCTGGACATGAAGCAGGAGTCCCACCGGCATGGTCTCCTGGAGGAAGGGGTGCTGGACTTCCTCCTGTTTGCGTTTCTGATAGGCGACGAGCAGGGTTTTGCGTGTGTCATCGTCCATGATCACCGCTCCGCTTTCCGTGGTTTTGAAGCCATCGCCGCGAATCTGCCGGAGATTGATAAGCGAAAGGGCCAACCGATCGGCAATGATCGGCCGGAATTCCTCCATCAGGTCAAGGGCCAGGCTGGGGCGGCCGGGGCGGACGGCGTGGAAGAAACCCATCTGCGGATCCAGTCCGACCCCTTCGCAGGCGCCTTCGGCGTCATGAGCCAGCAGGGTATAGAGGAAAGAGAGCAGGGCGTTCAGCTTGTCCAGGGGCGGGCGCCGGCTGCGGATTCTCATAAAAAAGGCATCCTTTTCCGCCGTGACCATGCGGTCGAATACGGCGAAGTAGAGTTTGGCGGCGTCCCCTTCCGTGCCGCGCAGGAATTCCAGATCCTCGATTGTCTCGATCTTGTCCAACGTATACCCCAGGCGGGTGACGTTTCCGGCCACGGCGCCATCCGGGTCAATCTCCGGATGATCGCGCAAGGAGCGTTGCAGGACGGTGCGGGCATTGGCGATTTTTCCGGCCATCATGTTCCGGGCGATGGCCAGGGCTCCGGACGGATCATCCGCCCGCCGGTACTGTTCGCGCCGCAGGAGAATATTGCCGCTGACTTCACCCTGCACCCGCGCCAGGAACTGTCCCCGCTCCGTAAGGAAGCTCAGGTGCACCCCGCGTTCGCCGCAGAGGCCGAGGAGGTGCGGGCTGCACAGGACATTGCCAAAGCCCACGATGCCGCTCAACGTGTGAATCGGCAAGCGCAGCTTTTCCTGGCGTTCGATCTCGACCACAACCGTTTCGCCTTCGCGGTGCAGGTAGGCGCCCTGGGTGGTGACGTACAATGTGTTCAGCAGCTTCTTCATGCGTTCTCCCGGAGATTCTGTTCGAGATAGCGCCGGGCGGAACGGCGTCCGGAAATCTCCGGCTGGCAAATCTCCAGCAGGGAGCAACGTTCGCACTTGGCCTTTTCAAAGATTGGCGGAGGTGTGACGTTGCCGGCCAACAGGACGTGCAGACGGGCGGCGGAGTCTTCGACGGTTTTCCGCAGGTCTCGGCTGAACGTCACATCCAAGCGTTGCCGGCTCTCGCCATAAAAGAGGGCTCCGGCCGGAATCGTGACTCCCAGCATTTCTTCGAGGCAGAGGGCTTGGGCGCAGAGTTGCACGGTATCCGCGTCATGGGCTTTCGGTCGGCCACGTTTGTATTCGACCGGGAACGGCCGCCAGAATCCGGAGACTCCGGGAAGCGTTGCCGCCGTTGGCTGTCCGCTTGCGTCCGCAGCGGTTTCCGTGCGAAGAAACTCCACCACGTCCGCCTGGCCGGTCAGGCCGAGACGCAGGGATCGCAGCCGCGTGCCTCTGGCGGTCCGCACATCCCGGCGGCTTTCATGGCCCGCGTCATGGACTCGGGTGTGCATGGCCTGTCCCTCGGCGGTGAACCGGTTTTCCGCCCAGGTCTGCTCAAGATGGATCAGCGCGCACTGCCGCTCACAGTACAGCAGGTGCTGCAAGGCGGAGATCGGCAGGAGTTGGTCTTCGGAGTACATGAGGGGGTTATGGGGGGGGGAGGAAGAGGAGGGGGAAGCGGGGGAAGACTTTGAGGACAAGGAGGACGGTGAGGACGGATTGAGGACTGGGGAGGGGAATGTCCTCTTCGTCCTCAAAGTCGTCAACGTCCTCCCAGTCCTCCTTCCCTCCCCGCATCCAACGGCCGGGTTCCTTTGCATTTCGGATAGCTGGAGCAGCCCCAGAAGGCGTTGCCGGCATGGGCTCCGGTCCGGGCGGTGCGCCGGACCATTGCGGCTTCGCACTGCGGGCAGCTTGGCGTCGGACAGGCAATGGCAGCCGGGGAAGACGAGAGGGGTGGTGGCGGCTGGGGCTGAGCCGCGGCGGCAAACTGGGTTTCGCGGGCTTCAAGCCGGGCGGCGGTCATGCGTTCGCGGATACCTCCTTGTTCGAGGAATTCCTGCTCCAGGCGCTGAATCTGCCGGCTCAATAAAAACGTGGTTTGGAGAATCAGATGCCGGATGGTGTTGGCGGAGATTTCCGGTGATGCGTTTTCGATGTCGGCGCGGTATCGGTCATAGCTGTCCTCCGCCTGCCGGGAGCGGTCGGTCAGACACCGGGCCTGCGGATCGTTCTTTTCCCAGGCCGGCAACCGGTTGACGCGAAGAAAGTCTTCGTAGTCTTCCAAGAGTTCGCCCAAGCTGGCCTTTGCCACGTTGGTCAGGTGGATTTCGGTCTGTTTGGAAGTGGCCGAGGCCAGCGAGCCTTCGACGATGTTCTGTTTGCCGGAGCGGGCGGCCTGTTCCATCTGGTCAGTCTGGCGGCGGTCTTTGGGGAAAAAGCGGGCGCAGAAATAGCGCGTGGCGTCGTAAATGACGAGCGCCTTCTGGTAGGACTTCAGCTTTTTGTAGCCGCCATGTGGCGGGATGAAGCCGGCTGGCATGGGAGGGACTCCTGGCAGAGGGGAGAATGAGGAGGACTATGAGGACATGGAGGACGGTGAGGACAACAAGGGCGACGGGCGGCATGAAGGCGTCGAGCGCCTTCCAACTCCAGAACCCGTCCTCTTTGTCCTCACAGTCCTCATCGTCCTCCATGTCCTCCATTTTTAAAACCGCCCCGGCAAACGCCCGTCTGCCGGAGGGAGATTCAGTCACGGTTTTTCGAGGATGCTCACGCCGGCCGGCAGGCCGTCGCGGTTGATGGCGAAGGCATAGTCGGAAAAATCGCGGGCAGGCTTGGATTCGTTCTTCCGCTTGAGGGTGACTCGCTCAAAGAGCTTGTGCGCCGGCGCGTTGCCCAAGGCGGAGTCATGCTTGAAGATGACCAATTTCTGGGTCGCCATCATGCCGCGGGCGGCGGAGCGGTCGTGCTCGAACATGTTCGTCAGCGCTTCCCACAGCAGGTCCAGGTCGTCCCCGGTGAACCCGGTTTGGTTGGCGAGATGCGCGGAAACGAATCCGTGGGCGACGTAGACGCCGTAGGGAACGGTGTTTTTCCGGCCCATGGTACGGTTGTCCCCGGACTGCTTTTCGGCTTCCGCCTCGGTGGCGACAGCCATGCGGGTGATGGAATGCTCCATTGTGACGATGGGATCCACCGAGCGACCGAAGGTCATCTGTACGGGGCCGCGGACTTGGCCGGCATTGGCTCCGGTCGACATGACCGCGCCAAACGTGCGGATGTCGAAGTAATCTTGGCACATGCGTTGGCGAGCTTGGCCAACCTCGCTGCCTTGTCCCTCCTTTTTGGTGTTCCGTTTTTTCCCGTCTTTGGCATCCTTGGGGGGCTCGTCCAAGTTGATTTGCAAATCAGCATAGGCTTTTTCAATTTGCTGGTTCAGAATACCCTTTTCTTTGATAAAGATGTCAAAGCCCGCCTGGGAAGATTTGGTCAGTTGCGCAAAGTTTCGCACCTTGCGTTTAAGACAGACATCCGTGACGATACCCTGGCCGGACTCGGCGTCGATGCGCGGAAGGTTGCCGGCGTCGGGGTCGCCGTTGGGGTTGCCGTCTTTCACATCGAAGACGAGGACGAAATCATAGCGGTTTTTGATGGGGGTGCTCATGGTCATCGTTCCTTTCGGGGTTATTCGGGTTTGGTTTCAGCTTTTTTGGTGAAAAAATCTTGTTTTTGGTGGTAATAACCGATGGCGAAACGTCCTTGATCGGCCAGCGGTAGATGGGCGGGGAAGTCGATAATGCCGGACATGATTTCCCCAATCATTTTTTCGCAGTTGATGCGTTCGCCGGTATTCTCCAGTTTGGAAAGATGATGATTCTTCAGGCGCATAAGATTCCCGAAAACGGTGACGGGGGTTCCGGATGCCGCACCATAGAAACGGTCGCGGATGGTGGCGTTGATACCGGGATTTGCCCGTTCTTGGATTCGTTCCAGGACGGCGAACAGTCGCCCGAGACGGTAGCCGATGTTGGTGTTGTTGGGGTCGATGCTCACGGAGAGTTCCCTTTCCTGGTTGGGGTTGTTGAAACGAAGTGCGCGATTAAGACAAGCTTTGATGAGGGCGGCGCGAGTGTGGCTGATGTCATGCTCTGCGATAATGCGACGAACGGTTGCGTGTAAGAGGGTTTGTGGGTAAGGTGCCCCTTCGAGAATTGTCCGCATGGTGTCACCGGCAAGATTGGGCGGGATGTTTTCCGATTTGCCAAGAGGCGCAGTGGAAACCAACAGCCGCCAAAGAGAAAATGTGTCATTGTCCTTTGGTCCGTGTGCAATCTGTAGATCGTCAAAGTGTTGGCGGAAACAACTCGCCATGTTGGCAACGGTACTGCACTTCCAGAAGCGGATTGCGATACGAGCGGCGTTGGGCGAGAGACCAAGGACATAAAAGCGGGTGGCGTCTCCATCGCTGATAAAGGCCCCGGTGTCAGCGGATTTATAAAGGGACTTGACCGCTTCCGTTTGGCGGCCGGGGTTATCTTTGGGCGGTTCGCTGAAGAAATTGGCGAAATCCGTCTCGAAGTCGTCGGGTTTTTCCGACCAGAAGATGGTGGTGGCATCACCAATTTGGATTTTTTGTTTGGAATCCTTACCGAGAAGCGTGTTGAGCGCGGTGGTGTAGGCGAAGGTGGCGGTTTTGCCGACGGGCGCGTTATCGTTACTCTTTTTGCCAAAAGATTCGAATGCATCAAGGTTGAAGCTGACGATGTTGGCGCCGGTGGAATTGGCATCGCGCACGCCTTTGATTGCCGGGTGTAGGCGTTCCGACTCTTCTGCGGTGCCAGTAACAAGGCAGATTGCGGAACTGGCGGCGGTCATTATCATGTTGGACACGGAGGCTACGACTTCTGGACAGCGAAACACGGGGGCGGTGTCGCCAACCAAGCGGAACGAAAGGAAGGGTGCTGACTCTTTGATTTCTTCCCATCCTTGAATTTTTTCGAGCGCGGTGATCTTGTCGGGATTGGAAAGGAAACGAAGAACTGCGGCAACCGGAGACGCGCCGGGCGCTTTCATGGCGATGATCCGGTCACAAAACTTTTTGTGTTGTTTGGCCACTCGATCTGGTTTTCCCTTGATGACAAGGCCCAAGGCGTACTCGGGATTTTCCCAAAGCAAGTTGGCTGCAACATTCGAAGATTTTTTTACGGATTGAGGAAGCAAAAAAGTTTTTGCTCGCTTATTCTTGCCTTCTCCTTCACGGGTGTCCTCGATCGACACGGGTGTTCCGGCCCGGTCAATGATAATCAGGAACGGCAATTCCTTGCGTTCCCAGCCCGGCGGCGCAATGTCGGAATCGGTTTGTGCCGCTTTGCGATCGTAGTATTCTTTGAGCGCCTGGAGGATCATTTGCGCACCTCCTCGGAGTTGCGGTCGGGGACTTTGATGACGCCGTTCTTAAGTTCAGGACGGTAGAACATGGGTTTGATGTCGGCAGGATCGGTGAAGTCGAGGTCGTAGAGCATCCAGCCGAGGTCGCGGCTTTCCGGAACCGGGATTGAGGGTTCCGCAACGGGGTCGATCAGGCGGAAGGCGCAGGAGAATTCGCGGCAGCCGAGATAGGGCTGGTTGAAGCATTGGCCTTTCCTGGCGCGACGTTCGAACATGGCGGCATACTTGGCGGGAGTTTCGTCCTTGCGAAGTTCGCTGGCGTCCTCCGCATCCACCAGCCATTCCGGGACGGGATTGCAGGTCTTGCCGCGTTTTTCCGGTGGGATGAACTCGAACTCGGCGTGGAGGCGATATTTCACATCACGCAAAATCAGGCCGGCGCGTTGCTGGCGGTCATCCTCGATGAAGATGCCGCAGCCGGCGCGGGCGGAGGCGACCTTGCCGACTTCGTTGCGGCGGATGCTGGCCCAGCGGATCGGGGCGAGCACTTCGATTTTCGTCACCTGCCAGCGGATGGCGGGTTTCCAAAAAATGGCCTCGAACACGGCGCGGGCGGCGGACGGCGTGATGACGTCGTAGCTGACGCGCTCGACCTTCATCTCCGGCCGGGTGAAGCAGGCGAAGTCTCCGCTTACTTCCAGGCAGAATCCTCTCATGGCAAGCCTCCAATCAGTTTGGGTCTCATGCTATCAAGTCCTCCGGAGCGCGACCGGCACCGAAAACGTCCAAGCCAAAGACGTGATCATAGTTGCCGATCCAGCACCAGAAATCTTTGAAAACTTCTTCTAGCAGGCCGGCCATTTTAGCTTGGTCAAAGGCCCGGACGGACAAGCTCACCGTGTAGCGTTGCAGTCTGCGTAAATTTTCTCGGGTGGGGCCGATGGCGCCGAGTTGGGCAAGCCATTTGGGGCTGCCGCCATAGCGAACGAATACGGGGCGTTGGGCTTGGTCGTCAATGAGGTTGAAGTTGGCGGCGGCGGTGCGGAACTGAAGGTGGATCGTTGGGTTGACATCTTTTACGAGCCAGCCAGAGAATTGAGTGCCCGTGTCATTGACTTTGCCGTAGAACAGGCCGAAATAACGAGTAAACGCATCCGGCTGATGCGGATCGACGCCGCAGGCACACAGCTCGCGGGTTGTGCTTTCGCCCTTGTGCAACAAGCCGCGCGGCGCGGGCTTGGTTGGGACAAAGACGTGGACCTGTCCGAGTTTGCCTTCGGCGTTGAGCCGGCCTTCGCGGTTGCAGCGGCCGGCGGCCTGGGCGATGGAGTCGAGGCCGGCGAGGGCGCGGTAGACCACGGGGAAATCAATGTCTACTCCGGCTTCAACGAGCTGGGTGCTGATGACGCGACATGGTTTGCCGGCATCAAGCTTCGCCTTAATATCGGCAATCACCGACGACCGATGCTTGCCGCACATGAGCGCCGAAAGGTGGATTGTGTCCGGAGGCATGAGCTTGAAGAGGTCGTAGCAATCGCGTCGGGTATTGACGATGCAGAGGACTTGTTCGTGCTTCTGGAGTTGTCCGGCAATCGTCGGCCAATCACTTGCTGCATTCAGATCGAGTGGGAATTTGAAGTCAGTCCGTTTCAGGCGATCATACAGTTTCAGGGCGGGCGGAATGATTTCTGTGGGCGGATCGAGTTTGGGAAGGGCGGGTTGGGTGGCGGTGGAAAGGACCATGCTGACGCCGTAATTTTTCACAAGTTGATTCATGGTATCCACGCAGGGGGTGAGCAATCCCGGCGGCAGGAGCTGGGCTTCGTCTAGAATGACCACGCTGTTGACAAGATTGTGGAGCTTGCGGCAGCGGCTGGGCTTGGCGGCGTAAAGGGATTCAAAAAACTGGACATTGGTGGTGACGATGATGGGGGCATCCCAGTTTTCCGCGGCCAACCGGGAGCGTTGGGTTTCCTTGTCCGGGTCAAGGTTGCTGTGGTGTTCGATCACTTGGTCGTAGCCGAAGATGTCGCGAAGGATGTTGGCGGTTTGTTCGATAATGCTGGTGTAGGGGATGACGTAGATGATGCGGCTCTTGCTATGTTTGACGGCGTGATCAAGGGCGAACGCCATGCCGGAGAGCGTTTTTCCGCCGCCGGTGGGGACGGTGAGCGAAAAAAGACCTGGTGCGAACTCCGCTGTCTTGCGGCAGGCAGACAGGATTTCCTGGCGGATGGCATTGACCGGAGTTGGTTGCGCGGCGGTTGTCATTCGAATCATATGTGCATCGAAGGCGGACTTGAGTTCGGTCAGAGACGCGAACTTGCCGCGTGAAGCGATTTTGTCTGGTTGCATGAAGGCTTCAGTATCAAGAAAGTCGGCATCGACCAGGCAAGAAAAGAGCATGCGCATCCAAAGATGAACATGTTCTGGCTTGCGGGCGAATTCGGGCGGGCGAAGTGGTTGGCTCAGGTTTTGGTCAATAACGGGCACGCTGGTGCGGATACGTTCAAGATTCTCCTTGCCTTCCGTCATGCGGATGGAAAGGGCCGCGTTTCCGGTCTCGGCTGAATACCAGTCTGGCAGTCCGGCATGATGGCCAGCGGTGAGATACGCAAGAATGCGCCCGGCGCAACGGCCAAGTTTTTCTTCGGCAAATGCGGCGCCGGCAGAGGAATGGTTGACTCGGCCGGAATCGTATTCGGCATCGTCCAGCCCGTTTTCGCGCAGGAGATAACCCTGGAATGCGGAATCCGCCTTGCCGAGATCATGGAGCCAGCCGGCGGTTACGGCCCAATTGTCGGAATGGAACGGAGCGGCAAACCCTGCGGCAATGGCCGCGACATTGCGAAGATGGTCAGCCAGTTGTTGCCATTCTTCCGGGGGATGGCCGGGCAGAGAATGTGCGAAGAGGTCAAGCATATTGGTCCTCCTGATCGACAACGTGTTGCCGAACCCGCCAGGGGTCTTCCTTCCCCGTTTTCATCGTGAACCCTTCTCCTCTGACCAATTGAGCGCATCAAGATAGCATGCCAAGGGTTGGCATGGCTTATCTTGGTGAACAATCGCATGGGCGTTTCCGCGTAATCCGGCCTCCCTGCGGTTTGATCTGCAAGCAGTATAGTGGCGACAACTGGGACAAATCTCGTCCTAGGTCAGGGCGATGGAGGAAAATTTTCATGGGCGACTGGGGCTCGAAGACGAAGCGGGTGCTGGAGCTGGTGGCGGCGATGAAGCGCGGCGAGTATCCGAACGCCGGGTATTTCGGCCGGGACTTCTGCGCCAAGACGCTGCACCGGGACGTGGCGTTCCTGAAACGCCGGCACCATGCGCCGGTGGATTATGATCCGGCCCGGCACGGTTATTATCTGTGGGATGCGACCTGGTCGCTGCCGCTGGTGGAGCTGGAGGGCAGCAGCCTGTTCGCGTCGCTGCTCTGCGGCCGGCTGACCCAGTCGCTGCTACCGGAACCGTTGCGCGGCCAGGCGGTGGAGGCCATGAATTCCCAGCTCGCCGCAGGCAACCCCGGGGATCTGCCGGCCGATTTGCTCACAGCCGTGATCTATGCCACCGGCGCCCAAGCGGCGCCCGATCCCGCCGCGTTCCCAGTGATCTGCCAGGCCTGGCGCGACTGCCGCCGGCTGGAGGTGCAGTATCGGAAGGCAGACGGCAAGGCGGGGAAGCGGCTGGTCGATGTCCACGCCCTGTTTCTGGCCGACGGCGCCTGGTATGCCCGGGCCTGGTGCCATCTGCGCCAAGGGATCCGCAGCCTGGCGTTGCACCGGATGACCAGGCCGCGCCTGCTCGACGTCACGTTCACGCGGTCTCCGGCGATCCTGGAGGAAATCCGCGGTGGGCATGTGTTCGATTACGAAATGCTGGTGGGCGCCGTGGTTCACTGCGCCGCGGACAAGGCGGCGGTCATCGGCGAGCGCGAATGGTTTCCCGGCCAGGAGGTGAAACGCTTGCCGGAGGGCGGGCTGGAATTGACCTGGCCGTCCGTTCCCCGGGAACCGTTCATTCACTGGATTCTTTCCTATGCCGGCGGCCTGACCGCGACGGCCCCGGCGTCGCTGCGCGCCGAACTGCATCGGCTCGGCAGCCGCATTGCGAATGCGCACCGGGCGAACAGCCCCTGCTGAAGCGGGAACTCCCATTTCGGGGCGGTCCTTCCGAGTTCAGAATTCCGCCTTCAGGCGGTGCCGGTTTCGCGCCTGTCTACGGCGCCGCCCCCAGTCCGGACGAAAAGTTCACCTGGGTGAACTTTTGTGCAACCGTTTGATTATAAATTGATTCCGTCTTAAAAAAAACGAGCGAACTCCGTCCGGACCGGGCTTCCGGGCGTTCGAGGAGATCGCAGTGCCGGGCTTGGGCGGGGGCGCGGTCGAAGCGCAGGGCGACGGTCATCGGCGAGCGGGACGCGGTTGTTGAGCTTCGCGTGCCAGGGGATTCCGCCGCTCGCTTGGCCGAAAAAGCTTTGAGCAGAAGGGCGCAAAGGTCGCGAAGTGTTTGCGGTGAAACGCGATTCGTGTTATTCGTGAGCTTCTGTTCAAGAATGGCGGACAGGTTAAACCGTGGGGTTGGTTATGAATTTGACGCCGCGGCAGCGCGTGAGGCGGTGCAGCGCATGCACTTGCCCGGTCATTTCCTGGTCGCCGCGGTAGATCTGGTCATGCCCGCCTTCGATGTCGAGGACGGTATCCCGGTGCCGAACGGAAGAACGGAAAAATGGAATAAATAATACAATTATTTATTTGACAAATTAATAGTAGTGTGTTAAAGTTCTTTCAGCAACCGGGAGGGTGAGCTATGCTGGCCAAGACGTGGAGTTCGGCGATTCAAGGGGTGGACGCGTACACGGTGGAGGTGGAGGTCAACGCCACCGGCATCGGCAACGAGACGCAGATTCATGTGGTCGGCCTGCCGGACACGGCGGTGCGGGAGAGCCGCGACCGGGTCTGGTCGGCCATGCAGAATAGCGGTTTTTTTCCGCCTCACGGCCAGACCACGATCAATCTGGCGCCAGCGGATGTGCGCAAGGAGGGATCCGGCTTTGATCTGGCGATTGCGATCGGGCTGGTGGCGGCCACGGGCGCCTGCGACCGGGGGCGTCTGGCAGGCACTCTCTGCCTCGGCGAACTGGCCCTGGACGGATCGGTCCGGCCGGTCCGTGGAGCGCTGCCGGTGGCGCTGCATGCGGGGCGATCGGGCTTTACCAATCTGTTGGTGCCGCGGGAGAATGCCGGAGAGGCGGCCGTGGCCCAGGGAATCCGAGTGTTTGGGGTGGGCAGTTTGGGGGAGGCGGTGGAATTTATCCGCGGCGAGTCCAGTCTCGAGCCCTGCCGGGTGGATCTGGACGGCCTCCAGGCGCCGGTGCCCGGCAACGGGCTGGACTTTGCCGAGGTCAAGGGGCAGGAAACGGCCAAGCGCGCCACCGAAGTGGCTGCCGCCGGGGGGCATAATCTTTTGTTTATCGGTCCTCCGGGAACCGGGAAAACGATGCTGGCCAGGCGCATGGCCTCCATTCTGCCGCCGCT
>CAITSE010000078.1 GCA_903894975.1 uncultured Lentisphaerota bacterium | reverse complement strand
CACGGCGGCGGACAAATGCCGGGCGGTGCTGACCCTGTGGACGGAACGGCAGTCGCTGACGGAACTGTGCCGGGAAATGGGGGTGACGTGGAACGTCCTCAACCAGTGGCAGGAAACGGCGATGACGGGGCTCCTGCAGGCGTTGGAGCCGAAGCGGAAGGTGCCTTGCGGGCAGATCCCGCTCTCCACGCGGCTGCAGGGACTGCTGGAACGCAATCTGGCGCGGGTGGAACTCCCGTCTGCACCGACGAAAACCCCGTTGCCAAGAACCGTGGAAACGGCGACGCGACTGCCGGTAACGGAGGCGGCGAAGGCGAAACTCGAGAAGGCGGGTTGAACGCGGCGCTGGTGGCACAGGTGTTGCGTATGCTGGCTGACGGCACGCTTGACCGGTACGTTACCCTGCAGCCTGCCGGGCGCGCCACCGGAGTGCCTGTCGCCGGCTCAACCCATCCTGCAGCGGAGTGAACTCATGGCCCCGCAGAACGATCACGATACCGAAAAGGCGGCGCGGCGGTTGGAACAGATCCTGGCGGTCATGCGCGGCGAAAAATCGGCCACGCAGGCGGCAGAGGCTCTGGGCGTCTCCCGCGAGACGTTTTACGAATGGAACAACCGGGCGCTGGCGGGGTTGCGGGAATCCCTGGTGGATCGTACTGCGGGGCGTCCTCCCGCCCCGCCGGAGGGTCTGGAAAAAATCCGGATGAAACAGGAAATCGACGAACTGAAACAACAGGTCAAACTGCTGGAGGGCGCCATCCTGATCCGGGATGTCATGGACGGCGTTCCCCGCTTCACGACCAGTCCGGTTCCTGATAAACCGTCCTCATCGCGCAGTAAAAAAAAGCCCTGATCGCAGAACAGGTTGTGGTCATGTTCAGTCAATACCATAAGGAACACGGGTTCAGTCTCCGGCGACTGTGCGAAGCAGCGCACGTGGGCTACGGCGCCTTCCGGCGCTGGCAGCGCCGTCGCAGCGAAGGCAGTCCCGCCATCCGCGAACCGGGGCCTCAGCCCATCGGTCTCCTGGACATGGATGCCGTCGAACAACAGGTCGCAAACCTGCATCACGGCAATCGCCGTACCCATGGCACCGGGAAACTGCACCATGAACTGCGCGGCATCATCTCCCGGCGCAAACTCCAGACCTTGATAAGACGCACCCGTGACGAGGTGAAAGCCGCAGGCCGGGCTGCCCAGTGGCGGCTGGAATGGAACACCTCATCCGGCAATGTGTGGGCCATGGACACCAAGGAGATCCCCCTGGCCGACGGCCGCAAGGTCTGGTTCCAGACCATCCGCGATCTGGGGTCCCGCTACACCCTCGGGCCGTGCGGTCTCCACACCCCGACCGGATCGGACATCGCCGCCTGGCTGGAAGTCGCGTTCAAGGAACATGGCGCGCCGCTGTTCCTGCGCATGGACAACGCCGCCAACGAGAACTGTCCCGAGGTGCTGGCGGTTCTGGCCAGGCACTGGGTGGTCCCGTTCAACAGTCCGCTGCACTATCCGCGCTACAATGGCGGCGTCGAATGCGCGCAGCGGGAAATCGAAGAAGGGTTCGAGGACTGGACCGAGGGGTTGTCCGCTCTACCCGCGGAATACATCCCGGCTCATGCCAACGCCACCATCCATAAGATCAACCACAGGCGACGGCCGATCCTCGGCGGTCGCCATGCATGCCAGGTCTTTGCCCGGAATGCCCGGCGTGCTACGTTAAACACGGGAAGACGTAAGGAGGTTGTCCATGACCTGACCAGGGTGGCCGCGTCTCTGCTCGATGAGGACGCGGCAGGAAACGGCCATCACGTCCGCAAGGCCTGGCGCCGGGCGGTCGAGTGGTGGCTCGAAAACAAAGGCATCATACGCATCGTTCAAACCCCGGAGTGTCAACCTGTTTTGGCCTGAAAGTTAGGTCATCATCAGCTTGCGCGCGCAGCATTGTCCGGACCGTGCCGCGCTGGGTTCTGCGGCGCAGAGCCGACAATCTTCCCCTGTCAGGATGGTCGCCTCCCATCCGCCAAAGGTTCATCAAGTCCGCCATGTTCTTCATTGTCCTGTGGGTCACGGCGTTCACTTCGGAGACCTGCGCATGGGAGGTGATTGTTCCGTACCACATTGCCATCTTGTCGAATTCCTGTTCTTTTGAGGTCATGTTCCGTACTCCTTGTTCTTTGCGGTTGTCGTTCGTTTCGCCGATGCCCTGTCTTTCCTGTTTCATCATTTG
>CAITSE010000077.1 GCA_903894975.1 uncultured Lentisphaerota bacterium | reverse complement strand
GCATAGCACCGCAAACTTGGTTCCGGCTTGGCCGGGCTAGGGAGAACGGCCATGACTTTATGCCCCATTGCCTTGCTGGTCGGCTGCCAGAAGTGTCCGGTGTTCGCCATCTGTCCGCTGAAAAGTGTGATTGGCGACTATCATCCGCCGGCGGGAGCTCCGCCCTCGCCGGAATCCGGCAAAGGGCAGGGTAGTTCAAAGCCGGGAAAAACCTCAGGAAACAGGGAGGACAAGTAGGGTTTTACCCCATGGGGCAGTAGGGATTAACCCCATATCGCGAAGGCCTCTCCAACCCTATACTTCTTACGGGTAACAAGAAACCCGAAGAAAGAGAGGCAGATCCGGCGGCAGACCCTCAGCAGATCCCACTTTGAAAAACCATCCGTGGCGGAATCCTCCGGCACAACAGAAAGATCAAGATCCTACCATGAAACTGAACAACACGTATTCCCTGGCGCTTGCCGTGGCTGCAGCCGCCGTGTGCGTCACCGTCCTGCCGTTGCGTGCATCGGAAGCCGATGACAAGATCGAGTCCTCCTTCAAGAAGACCTATGTCTACACAACGTATCTCAAGGCCGACGCGGTCACGGCCGACGCCAAAAACGGCGTGGTGACCTTGACCGGGACCGTGGCCGAAGAATCCCATAAGACCCTGGCTCAGGAAACGGTGGCGAGTCTGCCCGGGGTCACCCGCGTGGACAATCAACTGACGACCACGGCCGAAGTCGCCGCCGCCAATGCGGACACCTGGATCGGCCGGAAAGTGAAGCTGGCCCTGCTGTTCCATCGCAACGTCAACCTCAGCAAGACCACCATCGAAGTCAAGGATGGCATCGTGACGTTGAAAGGCGAGGCCGCAAACCTGGCCCAGAAGGAGCTGACCACCGAATACGCCAAAGATATCGACGGCGTGAAAAGTGTGAAGAATGAGATGACCGTGGCGGCGACGCCGGAACCGGCGACGCAAACCGTGGGCGAGAAGATCGATGACGCCTCCGTCACCGCCCAGGTCAAGACCGCGTTGCTGACCCACCGCTCGACCAGCGCCCTGAAGACCAAGGTTGAGACCCGTGATGGCGAAGTCACGTTGACCGGCATTGCCAGCAACGCGGCCGAGAAATCCCTGGTCACCAAGCTCGTCACCGACATTCAGGGTGTGACCGGCGTGAAGAACCAGATGACGGTCGAAGAAATCAAAACCAAGTAATTGCCGGATTTGTCTCCGGTTGGCGCGGTGACGCGCCAGCCGGTGGCAAGCCCCGCAGCGTGAAAGGCGTAAGCCCATGAATACCGGAACGATTCTGCTGATTGTCTTGATCATTTTTCTCGTGGGTGCCTTTCCCGCCTGGCCCCACAGCCGGGCTTGGGGGTACTACCCGAGCGGCGGGCTTGGATTGGTGGCGATGATTCTGCTCATCCTGATTCTGCTGGGGCGGATTTAGCCCGGGCAAGCCGGCTAATGATCGCATAGCACCACACACTTGGTTCCGGCTTGGCCGGGCTAGGAGAAACAAACCATGAAAAAATTACTCACAGGTCTGGCTTTTGTCTTGGTTTCGACCGGGGCCATGGCCGGAACCAAGTCGTTCAATCTCAGCCTGACCCCGGACATCTCCGTCTACGGCCGGAGTGAGACGATTCATGGCGTGACCCTTAGCATCTGGGGTGAAAACCCGCAACAGTCGCTGGCCATTGGCCTGGTCAACGGCGCCACCGAAAAAAGCGCCGGGTTGAGTATCGGCATCTTGAACTACGCGGACTCGTACAAGGGTGTGCAGTGGGGCGTGGTCAATTACACATCGGGGAACTTCTCCGGCTGGCAAGGCGGTCCGTTTTTCGGCCTGCTGGTCAGTGCGGTGAACTACACCGGCGGCGACATGACGGGCTTGCAGATCGGCGCGGTGAATTATGTCGGAGGCGACATGGCGGGGTTGCAGGTCGGCGTGGTGAATTGTGTCAGCCGCCTGTCCGGACTGCAGCTCGGCATAGTCAACTATGCGGCGGCGGCGGATGCCGGGGTCCAGATCGGCCTGGTGAACGTGATCCCCCCGAACCCCTGGTTCACCGGATTGCCGGAGCAGTTGGCCCCCGCGATGATTCTCGTCAACTGGCGGTTTTGAGTAGGAAAGAGGCCCAATTATGAATCCTCAACGTTTAGCCGGAGTCGTGCTGTTGGTGCTTGGCGTGGCCGTACTGGTCTTCGGGATGAATGCGTCGCATTCGGTCGTTGACCAGGTGAGCCACACCTTCACCGGCCGGTTCACGGAGGCCACGACCTGGTACATCATCGGCGGTGCAGCCGTGGGGCTTTGGGGATTGTTTTTGATGGCGTTCGGCGGTGGAAGTAACCGTAACTAAGGAGAAAAGAAAATGAGAAAAAGCACAAAATCAATCATGATCGGGACGGCGCTGTCCTTTGCGGCGGCCGTTCCCGGCTTTGGCGCCACAGTGGGGGTGTTGGGCACTGCGGAAGACTTCGCGGTCCTAGGGGCCTCGACGGTGACCAACACCGGCACGTCCCGGCTTGTCGGTTCGCCGACCGTCACCGCGAACTTGGGTGTTTACGCCGGGAGTGCAATTACGGGCACGGGGCTGGGTGCAGATGAGGTCATTTTCACCAATGGCGTGTTGCATGCGGGGGACCCCGTCGCCCAGCAGGCGCAAACGGATGTCCTCAAGGCGTACACGGCTCTTAGGCTCCTGGCTCCCACGGTCAACTTGACGGGGCAGGATCTGGGCAACTATCACACCGGAGCTTCGGGAGCGCTGGCTCCGGGCGTCTATTCCTTCGCTTCATCGGCGGGGATTACCGGGAAGCTTCAGCTCGATGCCCAGAATAAGGACGGGGCATACTGGGTTTTTCAGATCGGGAGCTCGCTCACGACCGCCAGCAACTCGCTCGTCGAGTTGATCAACGCCAATGTGACCGGGAATAATGGCTCCGATGTTGGCGTTTTCTGGGTGGTTGACTCTTCTGCGACCCTCGGCGTTGGCTCCACGCTTGAAGGCAACATCTTGGCCCATACCAGCATCACCTTGGACACCAACGCCGCCCTCCAGAATGGCCGAGCCCTGGCCATGACTGGCGCGGTGACTATGGACAACAACAACATCAGCGACCTCTGCGTGGCCAACAACAACGGGCCCGGCTTCAGCGGCGGCCTGGTGTTTGCCAGCGAGACCAGCTCGACGCTCATTCCGATCCCAGAACCGTCCGTCGCCTGCATTCTCGGCCTTGGCCTGATGGGGCTTTGCGGATTCGGCCGTCGTCCCAAGATCACCACCGGCAGCGGTTGAAAGACGTTTCTCTTTGCGAAAGGGCCGCGCCGCGAGATCAGCACATGAACACCATGGGAAAAGCGGGTGGGGCAAACCCGGCGGTTCGGTCCCAAGCCTCAATGCCTTCAGATGCGGCAGGGCTGCGGTGCTCGTGTTGGCGGAAAACGAAGTCGTTACGAATCGTGGTCATTTGCCTGGCGGGAATGGCAGCGTTGGGCATCCTCGTTTCCATCGTTTTACCGGCCATCCTGTTTGCCGCAGTCAACCTCCAGCTTTCCCAGCATCTCACATCCTCGGCGAAGGCGAAAGCCGTCCGTTTCGACGTTTTCACCGGGTGGGCCACGGTTCAAGGTTTGACGATTACCCAGCCGAGTGGGTTTGGCGGCGATCTTTTTCTCGATCTCCCGGAGATCAAGGTTAAGGTCGCCGTCCGCTCTCTTCTCGGTTCCTCCTGGATCATCGACGAAGTCATGGTCACAGGGGCGACGGCCCGCCTTATCCGCCGCAAAGACGGCAAGGTAAATGTGGCGGGTCTTTTCCGGACGGCGGAAGGGAAACCCGGGGAGGCCGGCGCTTCCAAGCCCATACACATCAAAAAAATTATTGTGAAAAATGTAACCGTTCGATACACGGATCTTGCCTTAAGCCCCGAGCCGGTGGATGTCCGGATCATCCAATGCGACGCCGTCATCACGGATGTGTTTTTGGATCCGGTTCGCATTCCTGAGTCCTTCCTTCTGGGGAAGATGAAGGTGACCGCGAAAATCCTCCAGCCCGGGTTCACGGATGCCCCGCTGGGAATAATCGCGCAGTTTGGGCGTCTCACGTTTGACCAGCCTATCCCGACGGCAACGGTTGCGGTTCGCCTTGCCGGACTGGAGTTGAAACCGTTGCAAGCGGTCATTCCCCAAGGGATGTCTCAGATCATTGGCGGCGACATCGTGGACGTCAATGTCGATGCCGCCATGATGGCTGAGGAGCTGGAATGCCGCGTCGCCATTGTGACCCCGGCCGGGAATTCCGTGCGTCTGAAGGTGGGAGGAACCCCCCGCCAGCCGGTGGTGGATAACGGCAGTATCTGGGGCGCCCTTGAGAACCGGGCAGGCGAAGCCGGGATGAACGCCCTCGGGAATATTGCAGGAAAATGCGAAGACCTGGGCAACGTCGTGCTTGCCTTGGGGGTGGGAATGGGATCCGGCGTCAGGAAGACCAATCCTATCGTCGTCAACCGCGACCAGGCTCAAGTGTGGCGCGCCGACATTCAGCGGCGCTGGAGCCGGAGTTGGGAAGACGCCTGTAAATGATGTTCGGAGTCCGTTGTGAATAGCTTCTGGCCCAGAGAGTCATATGACCATAACCCCCAAGCCGGCCAACCTCAAGGCCACGACGTTTGACGCCACTTCCGTGCGGAGTCCGGCGGCAGTGGCCTTGGCCGTCTCCGAACTTCGTTACCGGCGGTTGTTTGAGACGGCGAAAGACGGAATCCTGATCCTCAATGCCGAGACCGGGATGGTTGACGACGTGAACCCGTTCTTGATCGCGTTGCTGGGGTATTCGCATGAAGATCTCATCGGGAAAGCCGTCTGGGATTTGGGGTTCCTGAAAGATGCCATCGCCAGCCAGGACAAGTTTTTCGAATTGCAGCGGCAGGAGTATGTCCGCTATGAAAACCTGCCTCTGGAAACCGCTGACGGGCGGCGGCTTGACGTGGAATTTGTCAGCAATGTTTACCTGGTTGACCACAAACGGGTGATCCAGTGCAACATTCGCGACATCACCGAGCGCAAGCGGATGCTGACGGATCGCGATAAAATGTTGGTGTGGCTGCAGGGCATCAACCAGGTTCAGCAATCGCTTCTCGCGCCCGCCCCGGACGCAATCCCCGCTCCGGTACTCCGACGTCCATGCGCTCGTGGTTTCTTTCTGGCGGCTCGGCCTGGTCGGGCGGGAACGTTTTCAATATTGGCGGCTGTTGCTCTGGACCCTGTTCCTCCACCCCCGGCTCCTGCACCAAGCCGTCACCCTGGCCATCTACGGCTACCATTTCCGGAAAATGTGTGACCGACATGTCACTTAGCCCAGGCAAGCCGGAACCAAGTTGGTTGTGCTATGCAATCTTTGCGGCCGGTTTGCCCGGGCTATTAGTTGCCGGCATCCTTGGGTTTGCCGGCGGAGGCTGTGTGACGGCGGACCGCGCGGAGCCTGTCGAACCGGGGACGTTCTCCGTGCCCGGCGACCGGGCTTGGATTGCCACGGGTGTCACTCTCGGGTTCAAGCAGAAATTGTTGGTCGATGAAGTCCTGCGCCCGCCGCAGGTTTTCGTTAAGGACAATTGGCATCAGGCGGTTTCCGCGCGGGGAACGTACCTCTTTGACGCCGAGACCGGCCCCTATCCGCTGGAACCCGACCGCGTTCACGGTGACCGGCGTTATCCCGGGTATTGTCTCATCGGTCGGATCGGCGAAGGCGGCGCGCCGTTTTTTGTGGGATCGCGCTTTCAGGGCGTGGCGCCGCAGGCCGGCATGCTCTGGCTGGGCATCAATGATCCGACGCCGCAACGAAACCGCGGCGATTTTCGTTGCCGGATATCCCTGGACTATCCCGAGCCGGCGCTCCCCAAGCCGGCGTTCACGGAGGCGGAAACCCGCACTGAGGCGCTGGCTCATCCCGCGGCGCCGTCGGCCGCGGCGCCGCCGGCCGAAGCCCCGGAACGGCCGAAACCCGTTCCCGATGCCAACGTGATTATTCTCTATGTGGACGGGCTGCGCCCCGATGTCGTTGTGGAGATGGCGCAGTGGGGGCATCTGCCGAACTTCCGCGAACTCTTCCTGGAGAACGGCGCCTGGGTGCGCAATTCCTTTACCGTGCAACCCTCGCTCACGCTGACCAGTTTCTCCTCCATGATCACCGGCGTCTATGCCAATCGCCACGGCGTCAAAATGCAGGCCTACTACGACCGAGAGGCCAACACCTATGTCAACGGGCTCAGCGTCCGGTACTTCACGCGCTTTGCCAACGAAGTGAAGGCACGCGGGGTCAAGGCGATTTACGACTATTTCCCGGACAGTTTCGGCGCCGGGGCGATGCCCTACGCACCGCTCCGGTCGGAGGTGCTGTACGCGAATCTGTTGGAATGGTTGCATCGCGCCATTAACACGGCCGACTACAGCAGCAATATCAAGAACAAGATGGACGAAGTGCAGACGCGCTTTGCCCTGGACCTGATTTCTTTGCCGAAGGTCAAGGTCATGCTGGTCTGGCTGCCGGGCACCGACGTGGTCAGCGAGCAGACCCCGCACGGGCAGTTTGGCGGCGCGCGACCGGCCATTGCCCGCATGGATGAGGACCTCGGCAAGATCGTGGAGCGGTTCAAGATCCGGCGCCGGTTCGAGAAGACCTATTTCATCCTGGTTTCCGACCACGGTCACGCCGGCGGTCATGACATCGTCAACCAGCGCTTTGACGTGAAGCG
>CAITSE010000076.1 GCA_903894975.1 uncultured Lentisphaerota bacterium | reverse complement strand
TCACCGTCGCGCCATCCTGTGTCAGGATGAATTCCGCACGTTTCCGCAATGGCATGGCGTGGAATGGGATGATTTATGCATCACGCAACCCCGTTGGGGTATTACGGACGTCATGATAATGCCCCCAGAGTTGCGCCGGGACGGCGCTACCCTGGGCTTTGGTACATAGCCCCGTTGGGGCATCCTAAAAGTCTGGCGTCGGCTCGTGAATATTCCAGGCTAGGCGCCCACGGCGTTCCAGATATTCGCCGCGTACTCGCGGATGGCGCGGTCGGAGGAGAACTTGCCCATGCGCGCCGTGGTGAGGATGGACATGCGATCCCAGCGTTCCGGATCGCGCCAGGCCTCGGCGACCTGGTCTTGGCAGTCGATATAGGCCCGGTAGTCGGCCAGGGCCAGAAAGGAGTCGCGGCTCAGCAACTCGTCCACCAACGGCCGGAAGATCGCCGTGTCGCCACCGGAGAACATGCCGGAGGCGATGGCATCCAAGACCTCGCGCAACTCCGAATCATTTTCATAATGCCGGCGCGGTTCATAGCCGGCGGCCAACCGGTCGCGGACCTCGCTCGCGGTCAGGCCGAAGAGGAAGAAGTTGTCCACTCCAGTTTCCTCGCGGATCTCGATGTTGGCGCCGTCGAGCGTGCCGATGGTGAGCGCGCCGTTGAGGGAGAATTTCATGTTGCCGGTGCCGGAGGCTTCCTTGCCGGCGGTGGAGATCTGTTCGGAAAGATCGGCCGCGGGATAGACTTCCTGGCTGTTCTTGACATTGAAGTCCGGCAGGAACGCGACCTTGATGCGGCCGCGCACATCCGGATCGCCATTGACCACGTCGCCCACCCCGGTGACCAGCTTGATGATGCGCTTGGCCTGGTAATAGCCCGGCGCCGCCTTGCCGGCGAAGACGAAGGTGCGCGGCGCCATCTCCCGGCCCGGGTCCGCCTTCAGCCTTCGCCAGAGCGTGATAATGTGCAACAAATTCAGATGCTGACGCTTGTACTCGTGAATGCGCTTGGCCTGGATGTCGAAGAGCGAATCGGGGTCAACGGTGACGCCGGCGCGATCCCGGAGCACGGCGGCCAGGGCGCACTTGTTGGCGCGCTTGACCCGGCGCCAGGCGGCGCGGAAGGCGGCATCATCGGCATACGGCTCCAGGCGGCGCAACTGGTCGAGATCCTTGAGCCAGCCGTCCCCGCCCAAGGTGCAATTGATGAGCGCGGCCAGTTCCGGATTGGCCAGGGCCAGGAATCGGCGCGGCGTGATGCCGTTGGTGACGTTGGTGAATTTCCCGGGCCAGAGCCCGGCAAAGTCGCGCATGACATCCTGTTTCAACAGCTCGCTGTGCAATTCCGCCACGCCGTTGATGCGGCGGCTGCCGGCCGCGGCCAGGTGGGCCATACGGACGGAGCGGCCGCCGCCCTCCTCGATCAGCGAGAGCCGGGCGACCAGCGCCTCGTCGCCGGGGTGAAGCTTCCGGACGTCGTCCAGAAACCGGCGGTTGATCTCATAAATGATCTCCAAGTGCCGCGGCAGCAACCGGCCGAACAGGTCCACACGCCATTTCTCCAGCGCCTCGGGCAGCAGCGTGTGGTTGGTGTAGGAAAATGTGGAACTCGTGACCGCCCATGCCGTTTCCCAGGAAAGTTGTTTGACATCCACCAGCAGCCGCATGAGTTCGGCCACGGCAATGGCCGGGTGGGTGTCGTTGAGCTGGAAGGCGAACCGTTCGTGGAAATGTTCCGGGGCGCCGCCGTGACGATCCATGGCGGCCAGCATGTCCTGCAACGAGCAGGAGACGAAGAAATACTGTTGTTGCAGGCGCAACTCTTTGCCGTGCAGATTTTCATCGTTGGGGTACAACACCTTAGTGAGCGTTTCCGAGCCGATCTTGTCCTCCACGGCGCGGTAATACTCGCCGGTATTGAACGACTGGAAGTCGAACACATTGTGCGCCTCGGCCTTCCACAACCGCAGCAGATTGCAGGAGGACACGCGGAAACCCTGGATCGGGGTGTCGCAGGCCACGCCGTGCACGGCATGCCCCGGGAGCCAGTTGACGCGGCCGTTTCCCGCGGCGTCGGTGTACCTCTCGGTGCAACCGCCGAAGCCCACTTCGTAGACGATTTCGGGGCGGATGATCTCCCAGGGATTGCCGTAGCGCAGCCACTTATCGGCGATCTCCACCTGCCAACCGTCCCGAATCACCTGATCAAAGATACCGAACTCATAGCGGATGCCGTAGCCGACGGCGGGCATCTCTAGCGAGGCCAGAGAATCCATGTAGCACGCAGCCAGCCGGCCCAGGCCGCCGTTGCCGAGTCCCGGCTCCTCCTCCTGGCACAGCAGATCCGCCAGATCCAACCCGAGTTCGAGCATGGCCTGGCGCGCCGTGGCCGTCAGGCCGAGATTAAGCAGGTTGTTTCCGAGATGTGGCCCGAGCAAGAATTCCGCCGAGAGATAGCAGATGACCCGCCCCTTGCGCTGTTCCACCTGGCGCAGGGTTTCCATCCAGCCCGGCAACATCCGGTCCCGCACCGAATACGCCAGAGCCTGATAGCGCTCCTGGGGCGTGGCCGAAGGCAGCGACGCCCGCCCCAGGGTGCAGAGCAGGTGGTGGAGGAAATCGACCTTGAGCGTCGCCACGCCCGGATCGGCCGGGGACGCAGGAATCGCCGCCGCCACCGTAACCGGAGCGAGACTGGAGGATGCGGCTTTCTTGGACGCGCGAACCGAGCGGGGGGTACTCATGAGGGAAAATCCTTCCCATGGCTGAACAACTCTGTCAAACTGTAGTTGGGGATTATAACCCGCCGCGGCAAAGGAAACAAGTCCGGGGGCATTCTCTAAAATTCCCTGAATGTGGTTGACGAAACCCGTTTTTTGCTCTATACTATTTGCAGGAACCAACCCGGCGGAAGCAGCCACTTGCTTGATGAGGGACGGCGGGACTTCCTGACAGGCAGGGATGGAGTCAGGGTTTCCAGCTTATATAACGCACCGGAAACCTGGCAAGGGGAAAATCCTCCAAGACCAAAGATGAAACCTTTAAAGAGAGACGCACAAGGCATTTCGAAATAATCTGAAAATCATCGCTTTACCGGACGCCCCCCCCGCACCACGCCGGGTGACCCGGATTCAATCCGCCTCCGTCGGCTGTTCCCCCTCCTCCCTCCCTCCCCCAGCCGGCGGAGGCCTTTTTCTGCCCGCGATCACATCCCGCCGACCAGGCGGTAATAGGCCTGGTTCCAGCGCAATTCCTGTTTGAACTGGCGCAGGCAGGTCTGATCGTCGATTTGGAGATATTCCACGCCAGCCATCTCCGCCAGATCCTCAACCATCCCCGGTGTGACCGCCTGACTGAAAGCGGTGTGATGCGCGCCGCCCGCCAAAATCCAGGCGGCGGCGCCAGTTTCCAAGTCGGGCTCCGGCTTCCACAGAGCGCGGGCAACGGGCAGTTTCGGCAACGGCCGGAGCGGTTTGACCACCTGTACGGTGTTCACGACCAGACGGAAGCGGTCGCCGAGATCAATCAACGTCGCATTCAGGGCCGGCCCGGCCTGAGCGTCAAAAACCAGGCGCACGGGATCGTCTTTGCCACCGATGCCGAGAGGATGAATTTCGCACGAGGGTTTATTCGCGGCGATGCTGGGGCAGACCTCAAGCATGTGCGCCCCGAGCACCAACGCGCCCTTGGGGTCAAGATGGTAGGTGTAGTCTTCCATAAAACTGGCTCCACCCTTGAGCCCGGCGCCCATGACCTTGAGTGCCCTGACCAGGGCGGCGTGCTTCCAGTCGCCTTCGGCGCCAAATCCGTAACCGTCGGCCATCAGGCGCTGGGCGGCCAGCCCGGGAAGCTGGCGCAGGCCGTGCAGATTCTCAAAGGTGTCGGTGAACGCCCTGGCCCCTCGCTGCTCCAGAAAAGCGCGCAGGCCGAGTTCGATGCGGGCCGCCTCCATCAGTTCGCCGCGGCGCTTGCCGCCGGGGCGCAGAGCCGGCGCCATCCGGTAGGACGCGTCATACTCCCGGCAGAGCGCCGCGGCGACCTTATCGCCGACCTCGGCCACGCACCCGGCCACCTCGCCCAAGCCGTAGCCATTGACCGCGCAGCCGAGCCGGATCTGGGCCTCAACCTTGTCACCCTCGGTGACGGCGACCTCACGCATATTGTCCCCCAACCGCGCCACTTTCAGGCGGTGAAGATCACTCCAGGCCGCGGCGCTGCGCATCCAGTCTCCGACCTGCTTCTGGACGGAACCTGCCTCCCAGTGGCCGACGATCACCTTGCGGCTCTGCCGCAGGCGCGTACTGATGAATCCGAACTCGCGGTCACCGTGGGCGGACTGGTTCAGATTCATGAAATCCATATCGATGGCGTCCCACGGGATGTCCCGGTTGAACTGGGTGTGAAGATGGGCGTAGGGCTTGGCCAGCGCCCGCAGCCCGGCAATCCACATCTTGGCGGGGGAAAAGGTATGCATCCAGAAGACCAAGCCGATGCAGGCCGGCGTAACGTTCGCCTCCTGGCAGACCCGGGCAATCTCGTCCGGCGTGGTCACTGTCGGCTTGGCCACCAGCTTTACCGGCAGCCGCCCGGAACGGTTCAGCCCGGCCACAATCGCGGCGGAATCGTCCGCCACCTGCGCAACGTTTTTTTCCCGTACAGGTGCTGGCTGCCCGTCACAAACCACACTTCCAGCTTGTCAAAAGCGAACATCATCGTGCCAATCCTTCTGCCAAATCTTGCCGTTCTCGCGTCCCGGCGCCGGCCGTGCCGCCGCCGTTTAGAACGCCTAACATAGCCCGGCTCCGCCCCGCCCGGCAACCGGCCGGCCGGACATTCGTGCGCTCCCGCTGCAGATTCTTGCGCCGGAAAACACACGCCCGCGCCGTGATCTGACCGAGCGGACGGATCCGACCGATCAGTCAGATCCCCGATTCCCCGCAAACGGCTGGTCCGCGCGGAAATCCGGCAGAAACGCCGTTTCCGCCGCCAACTCCTGAATGAAAACATTCTGGAAACCAAGAGCTTCCACCCGTTCGCAGACCCTGGCGTACTCGTCCTTGCGAACGCCGCGGGCGAACTCTCCGCGGCCACGGCAGGCAGGCATAGGCCGGTACTGACTCATCACCGACAACGGCAGTTCCGACCCGAACGCGCGGTGGAGCAAATCCAGCACCCGCAGACTGTTCTCCACCTGGCCGGGCAGAACTAGGTGCCGAACCAACACCCCGCGCCGGGCGGTATGCATCCCCTCCGGATCGCATGGATCCAGAAAGCCGCGAGCCATCACCATGGCCCGCAAGGACGCCAGCGCGACCTCCGGATACGCCGCGTCGCCCATGCAGAACCGGGCCAGTTCCGGGGCCGCAAACTTAAAGTCCGGCAGGAAAATGTCCATCCATTCCGCCACCTGCGGCACCAGCTCCGGCGCGTGATACCCGGAACCATTCCACAGAAAAGGCAGCACCACATCGGCCTCGCGCAGACGCCGGCACAGTTCCCGGATATGCGGCCAAAAATGATCGGGCGTCACAAAATTCAGGTTATGCACGTCGCGGTCCGCCAGCGCTTTCACCTCGGCAAACAGCGCCTCCGGCGTGAGCACCCGCCCCTCGGCGCACTCCGCGCCGGTGGCTGCGGAAATCTGGATGTTCTGGCAGAAAAAACAGTGCGAAGAACAGCCGCAGAAAAAGACCGTTCCCGACCCGCGCGTGCCGCTGATCGGCGGTTCCTCGCCGTGGTGCGGCCCGAGGTGTGCGACCCGGCAGGCCGCGGTCTCGCCGCAGACACCCGCCGCCCCCGCCGTCCGGTCCACCCCGCAACGTCGTGGACACAGTCGGCAGGATTGGTATTCGGGGAAGAAAGAATCCATCGGGATGAAACTTGAAAGTGGAAATTTGAAATTTGGCACGATGACCACTGCAAGACAGACCGTTATAGTAATCAGTCAAATCGCTTTCGCGTCCTTTCACGCGGGAACCCCGTCGTTCTGCGGGCAGGATTGCCCGTTTCACGTTGACCACAGGCAGGATTGCCTGTTTCACGCCCCCCCACCACCACAGACCACAGACCCACCAGCCACAGGCCCCACCATGAACCAGCCCCCCCCGCCCGTCCTGCCCCGACTGGAACTGAATCACAGTCTGACCACCACCGCTTTCACCCTGGACGGCTACCGGATCGTCCGAACGCTGGGGATCGTGCGCGGCATCACCGTCCGCTCCCGCTCGATCTTCGGCACCATCGGCGGGTCCCTGCAAACCCTGGTGGGCGGCAACATTTCATTGTTCTCGGAACTCTGCGAAAAAACCCGCTCCGAAGCCTTTGACCTGATGCTCCAGCATGCACGGCAAATGGGCGCCAACGCCCTCATCGGCGTCCGCTACGACGCCACCGAACTGATGCAAGGCGTGACCGAAGTCCTCTGCTATGG